>JAJXTF010000022.1 GCA_021784125.1 Pseudomonadota bacterium
GGTCGCGATGCCGACGTCGACTTCGCCTGCCGCGGTCCGTTCGGCGACCTGCGCGGGGTTGCCCTGGTGCAGCACCAGGCGCACTTTCGGGAATCGCGCGGAGAATCCGGCGAGCACCCGGGGCAGAACGTAGCGCGCCTGCGTATGCGTGGTCGCGATCCGCAGCACGCCGGCATCGTCGGCGCGGAATTCGTCCGCGATGCGCTTGACGTTGCCGATCTCCCGCAAGGCGCGTCGCGCCGTCGCGACGACGTCGACGCCGGCCGGGGTCAGGGCCGTCAGGCGCTTGCCTTGCCGGACGAAAATGCGCAATCCGAGCTCGTCCTCGAACTGCCGGACCTGCTTGCTGATACCGGGCTGCGACGTGAGCAGGGCCTCGGCGGCACCGGATACGTTGAGGCCGTGATCGACGATCGCGCAGAGATACCTGAGCTGCTGGAGGTTCACTCCGATATAACCATTTGGTTAGAATAGCCGGCAATTATATAGCCATGACCCAGATATTCACCCTGCATCCGACGCATCCCCAGCTCCGTCTCGTCCGCGCGGCGGCTGCGCTCATTCGTGACGGCGGCGTCGTCGCGTACCCGACCGATTCCAGCTATGCACTGGGCTGCCTGGTGCGCGAAGGGGAAGCGGCCCAACGCATCCGGGTGCTGAGGGGCGTCGACCTCCGCCATCACCTGACGCTGGTGTGCAAGGACCTGGCGCAAGTCGGTGTCTACGCGCGAATGGACAACTGGCAGTTCCGCATCGTTCGGCAGGGATCCCCGGGCAGCTACACGTTCCTGCTGCCGGCGAGCCGCGAGGTGCCGCGGCGGGTCCAGCATCCGCGGCGCAGCACGATCGGGGTCCGGGTCCCCGACCATCCGGTCGTGCGTGCGCTGCTCGCCGAACTCGGCGAGCCGATCCTGTCGTCGACGCTGATCCTGCCGGGGTCGTCGGAGCCCTTGAACGACGCGGCGGCGATCGACGCGCAGCTCCACGGCAGGATCGAGGGCATCATCGACGCGGGACCCTGTGGGTCCGAGTCGACGACGGTCATCGATCTCGCGCAGCCGACGCCGGTGCTGATCCGGCAGGGGCGCGGCGATCTCGCGCGGCTCGGCATCGACGTCGCGCCGATCGAGGAAGCCGAGGACTGAGACGCGTGGCCGTGCCGCCGGCTTGGGGTAGAATGGCGGCCTGAATGGATCTTTCGCTGCAGACCATTGCGCTGTGGGCAGTGCCGGTGGTCCTGGCGATCACGTTGCACGAAGCGGCACACGGCTACGTCGCCAGGCGCTTCGGCGATCGTACCGCGGAGATGCTGGGCCGGATCACGCTGAATCCGCTCAAGCACATCGACCTGGTCGGGACGATTCTCGTCCCCGGGGCGCTGATCCTCGCTGCCAAGGCCACGGGCGGTCCGCTGTTCATCTTCGGGTGGGCGAAGCCGGTCCCGGTGAATTTCGGAAACCTGCGCGATCCGAAGCGCGACATGCTGTGGGTCGCGGGCGCCGGACCGGCGGCGAACTTCGTCATGGCGTTCCTGTGGGGGCTCGTGCTCAGGGTCTCCGCGGCGTCCGGCGTGTGGCCCAACGAAGGCCTGTTCCTGATGGCGCAGGCCGGCATTTCGGTCAACCTGGTGTTGATGGCGTTGAACCTGATACCCATACCGCCGCTCGACGGCGGCCGCATCGCGGTGAGTCTCCTGCCCGCGCGCGCATCGGCGGCGTGGCGACGCATCGAGCCTTGGGGGTTGTTCATCATCCTGGCGCTGCTGATGACCGGATTGCTCAACGACCTGATGGACCCGCTGCTGCGCGCAGGCGAATACCTGCTGCAGCTCCTGCTCGGATTCTGATTCGAAGCTGACCGACGAACACCACGATGTTTGCAGACCGCGTGCTCTCCGGCATGCGCCCGACCGGGCGCATGCACATCGGCCACTACCATGGCGCACTCAAGAACTGGATCAAGCTCCAGGAGGAGTACGAGTGCCTGTTCTTCGCGGCCGACTGGCACGCGCTGACGACGCATTTCGACGAATCGGAATCGATCGCCGACAGCGTGTGGGAGATGTTCGTCGACTGGCTGGCCGCGGGCATCGACCCGACGCGGGCGACGCTGTTCATCCAGTCGCGGGTGCCCGAGCATGCCGAGCTGACGCTGCTGCTCGGGATGATCACGCCGGTCGGCTGGCTCGAGCGGGTGCCGACCTACAAGGACCAGCAGCAGCGCCTGGCCGACCGCGACCTGTCGAACTTCGGGTTCCTGGGCTACCCGGTGATGATGAGCGCCGACATCCTGGTCTACCGGGCGAACAAGGTGCCGGTCGGCGAGGACCAGGTCTCGCACATCGAGGTGACGCGCGAGCTCGCGCGGCGCTTCAATCACATCTACGGACGCGAGCCGGGATTCGAGGAAAAGGCGCGCGCGGCGGTGAAGAAGCTCGGCAAGGCGAAAGCGAAGCGCTACGAGACGATGCGCGCGGCGTTCCAGGAGCAGGGCGACACCCAGGCGCTCGAAGCCGCCCGTGCGCTGCTCGAGGAAACGCAGAACCTGTCGCTGGGCGATCGCGAGCGCCTGTTTGGCTACCTCGAGGGATCGCGCCGGGTGATCCTGCCGGAGCCGCAGCCGCTGCTGACCGAAACCCCGCGCGTGCCGGGCCTCGACGGCCAGAAGATGTCGAAGTCCTACGGCAACGCGATCCTGATGCGCGAGGAGCCTGCGGCGGTGACGCAGAAGATCCGGACGATGCAGACCGATCCCGCGCGCGTGCGGCGCAGCGATCCGGGCAATCCGGAGCGTTGCCCGGTGTGGCCGCTGCACCAGATCTACTCGGACCAGGCAACGCGCGACTGGGTGTGGCAGGGCTGCACGTCGGCCGGCATCGGCTGCCTGGACTGCAAGCAGCCGGTGATCGACGCGATCATCAGGGAGCAGCAGCCGATGCGCGAGCGCGCGCAGAAATACATCGACGATCCCTCGCTGGTGCGCAACATCGTCGCCGACGGCTGCGAGCGCGCGCGCAAGCTCGCCGAGGAGACGATGCGCGACGTGCGTGACGCCATGGGCCTTTCGTATGACTAGCGACGTCGCGGAGCTGGACCTCGCGCACCCGTCGCCGGAGCCCAGGCCGCTCGCGCGCGTCTACGGGGAGCCGCTCAACGAGATGCCGCGGGACCTCTACATCCCGCCGGAGGCGCTCGAAGTCTTCCTCGAGACCTTCGAGGGCCCGCTCGATCTGCTGCTCTACATGATCCGCCGGCAGAACATCAACGTGCTCGACATACCGATGGCCGAGCTGACGCGCCAGTACCTGGGCTACGTCGAGATGATGCGCCGCACGCAGCTCGAGCTCGCCGCCGAATACCTGCTGATGGCCGCGGTGCTGATCGAGATCAAGTCGCGCCTGCTGCTGCCGCGTCCGCCTGCACCGGCGGGCGCGGAACCCGAGGATCCGCGGGCGGAGCTGGTGCGCAGGCTGCTCGAGTACGAGCGGATGAAGCAGGCGGCGCGCGAGATCGACGCCTTGCCGCTGGCCGAACGCGATTTCTCGACCACGCGCATCTGGTTCGACCGCGTGACGGCACTGCGGCTGCCCGACGTTGCGCCGGAGGACCTGCGTACGGCGTGGGCGGGCCTGGTGGCGCGGGCGCGCGCCAATCGCCACCACCTGGTCACGCGCGAGCAGCTCTCGGTGCGCTTCGAGATGAGCCGGGTGCTGAAACTCCTGCAGCCGTCGCGCTACATGGAATTCACTGCGCTGTTCGCCGAGCATGCCAACGTGCCGCACCTGGTCGTGACCTTCCTAGCGCTGCTCGAGCTTTCGCGCGAGCAGCTGGTCAGCGTCGCCCAGGCGGCGCCCTATGCCCCGATCCACGTCCAGCTGCGCGGCGAGAAGCCCTTCACCCTGGATGGTGACCCGCAATGAGCGAAACCCGATCAGACGACCAGGATGCACGCGAAGCGCATCACGACCTGCTGCCCGCCTCCGAGCTCGCCGAGGCCAGGGGCGTGCTCGAGGCCGCGCTGCTCGTGGCCGGCGAGCCGGTGCCGGCCGCGCAGCTGGCGAGACTGTTCGATCCGCCGCTGACCTCGGAGACGGTGCGCAAGCTGCTCGACGCGATCGCGCAGGAATGGAGCCCGCGCAAGGTCGAGCTGGTGCAGGTCGCATCGGGCTGGCGTTTTCAGGGCAAGCGCGAGGTCCAGCCCTATCTCGACCGCCTCGCGCCGGAGAAACCGGCGCGCTATTCGCGGGCGGTCATGGAGACCCTGGCCATCATCGCCTACCAGCAACCCGTCACCCGCGGCGACATCGAGGCGATCCGCGGGGTCGCAGTTTCGACGAACGTCATCAAGACGCTCGAGGACCGGCAATGGATCGAGGCTGTCGGTCATCGCGAAACCCCGGGCCGTCCGGCGCTTTATGCCACGACCCGCACCTTCCTCGACGACCTCGGCCTGCGCTCGATCGCGGAGCTTCCGCCGCTTGCCGATCTCGATTCCTCCCACCTTCTGGAGATGCCTGATGCCCCCACCAAGGCCGCCGAGGCGCCAAGCGCACTCGCGAGCCCGATCCTCGGGTCCGATCCAACAGCCGAGCCTGGCGCTGCAGCAGATCGCGGAGAGCCTGCCGCCTCCGAAACACAAACGCTCCACTGACGAGGTCTTCAACGAGCCGCAGCGCCTGCACAAGGTGCTGGCGAGCTGCGGCTTCGGGTCGCGCCGCGCGATGGAGGAGATGATCCTCGCCGGGCGCATCACCGTGAACCGGATGCCGGCCGAGGTCGGGCAGAAAGTGGGCCCGGGCGACGAGGTCCGCATCAACGGCGAGCTGGTCAAGGTGCGCTTCGCCGAGCCGCGCGCGCGGATCCTGATGTACCACAAGCCCGCCGGCGAGATCGTCACGCGCGACGACCCGGAAGGCCGGGCGACGGTGTTCGAGAAGCTGCCGTCGATCGGAAACGGCAAATGGATCAACGTCGGGCGCCTCGACTACAACACCGAGGGCCTGCTGCTGTTCACCAATTCGGGCGAGCTCGCGAACCGGTTGATGCACCCGCGCTACGAAGTCGAGCGCGAGTACGCGGTGCGCGTCATGGGGCGCCTGACCGACGAGCAGATGCAGGCGCTGACGACCGGCATCGAGCTCGAGGACGGCCCCGCGCGCTGCGACAGCGTCGTCGACGGCGGAGGCGACGACGACGGCTCGAACCACTGGTATCGCGTCGTGCTGAAGGAAGGGCGCAACCGCGAGGTGCGGCGCCTGTTCGAAGCGCTCGGCATCATGGTCAGCCGGCTGATCCGCGTCCGCTACGGCACGCTCGCGATGCCGACGCGCCTGAAGCGCGGCGACATCGAGGAGCTCGAGGCCAACGACGTTGCGACGATCGTCGCTGCCGCCGGCCTGCGTGCGGCCGGGCAGGCACGCCCGCAGCAGAAGGAGGGCCGCGAGGGTCGCGAGGGTCGCGGCGACGGGCGCAAGGGTGGGCGTCCGGGCGGTCCGCGTCCCGCGCATCAAGGCGCCGGCGCGCCTGCGCGTGCCCACGGGGGCGGCCGTCCGCATGGCCATTCCGGGGTAGCGCCGCCGGCAAACGCGCCGGGATCGCGGCCGGCGGGCAAGCGTCCCGGCGACGCTCCGCACGGGAAGGGCAGGAAAGGACCGCGCCCGGCCCACGATCAACCGCGTCCGCCGTCGCAGGCGAATCCGCATCCGGCCGGCGCCGGGCCGCGGCCGGAGCGCCCGCAGCGCGAGCGCCACAATTTCGACGAAGTGCAGCCGCAGAGCAATGCCAACGCCCTGCCTTTCGGGCGCTCGACGCAGGGCGCGCACGGCGGACGGCCGCATGGCCAGGGGGGCGACGCGCAGCCCCGGCATCGCGGCGGTCCGCGCATGCACAAGGGGCCGGGACAAGGGGAGCGGGGACAAGGCGCGGCGGGTCAGGGTTACGGAAACACGCGAGTCCACGGTCGTCGCCCCGGCGGTCCGGGCGCCAAGGGCCATGCCGGCAACGGCGACCGGCCGCCGCGGCGGCCGCAGCCACCCCGAGGCGAGGTCAACGGCAACGTCGCTCCGCCGGGCGAGAAGACCGTCCAGCACGACGACGACCAGTGAAGGCAGGGGCGCGGCCGCAGCCGAAACGCAGCCGCCGGCGCGCCCGGGGAATCAGGGCTCGAAACGCGGCTTGCGCTTGGCCAGGAACGCCTCGATCCCTTCGGCAAAGTCGGGGCTCACCGCGCAGGCGCCGAAGCTGCGCGCCTCGGCATCGAGTTGCTCCGCGAGCCTGCGGTCCGGGGAATCGCGCAGCAGTCGCCTGACGTTGCGCAGCGCGAGCTTCGGCCCCTCGGCGATCGATCGCGCGCAGGCGTCCACCGCGGCGTCGAGGCCGGCGGCTTCGACGACGCGGTTCACGAGGCCGATGCGCAGCGCCTCCGCTGCACCGAAGCGCTCGCCCAGCAGGTAGATCTCGAGCGCCTTGCGCATGCCGACGATCCTCGGCAGCGACCACGTGCCACCGCCGTCGGGCGTCAGGCCGATGTTCCGGTAGGCGGACGCGAACAGCGCGTCGTCCGCGGCAATGACGAGGTCGCAGGCGCAGGCGATCGACATACCGAAGCCCGCGACTGCCCCCTGCACCGCCGCGATCACCGCGTGCGGCATCCGGTGGATCTGCTCGATTGCCGTCTGCACGCGCAGAACGATCTGCTCGAAATCGTGCCGGAGGTTCGCCGGATCGCCGGCGAGTCGCGCGGCGAACGTGCGCAGGTCGCCCCCGGCCATGAAGTGACGCCCTGCCCCGCGCAGCACGACGACACGCAGCGACGCATCGGCGCCGAGCGCGGCGGTATGCGCGATCAGCGCATCCATCATCGGGATGTCCAGAACGTTCAGTGCCGCTGGCCGGTTGAAGGTCAGGGTTGCCACCGGCCCCGAGCGGGTGAGGAGGATCGCGTCGTGTTCGTCGGAAGGGTTCATGGCGGGCCGCGCCGGAACGGCGCGCTGGTCTCGAGTTCGTCGATCGAATGCGCGACGTCGGCGCGCTCGCGCGCGCAGTAGTCGGCAATGGCCGCAGCGAAGGCCGGATCGGCGATCGCGTGCAGTGAATGCGTCGGCGCGGGGAGCAGACCGCGCGCCAGCTTGTGGACGCCCTGGGCGCCGCCCTCGAAGCGGGCGATGCCGCGTTCGATGCAGAACTCGATCGCCTGGTAATAGCAGGCTTCGAAATGCAGGCCGGGGACGAATTCGCGCGTGCCCCAGTAGCGTCCCCACAGTGTCTGCGGATTCCACACGTCGAGCGCAGTGCACAGCGGCCGGCCGTCGCGCGCGCCGACCACCAGCAGCAGGTTGTCGGGGAGCGCAACCCCGATGCGCTCGAAGAACTCGAGCGTCAGGTAGGGCGTCGAGTGGTGCGCGGCGTAGGTCCGCTCGTAGCATTCGAAGAAGAATGCCCAGTCGGACGCTGTGATGTCGCGGCCCTGCTTGCGCGTGAACGTGACGCCGCTGGAGGCGAGGCGGCGGCGTTCCTGGCGGATCTTCTTGCGCTTGTCGTGGTTGAAGGCCGCGAGAAAATCGGCGAAGTCGCGAAAGCCCTCGTTGCGCCAGTGGAACTGGACGCCGTCGCGCTCGAGCATCCCGGCAGCCACGCCTTCGCGCGTCTGGTCCTCTTCGGTGAAGAGGACGTGCAGCGACGAATAGCCCCGGCCCAGCTCGGAGCGCGCATGCCCGAGCAGGGCGCGCCGGGTGGCGGGGTCGGGCGCGAGGATGCGCGGCCCCGGCACCGGCGTGAAGGGGATCGCAGCCAGGAGCTTCGGGTAGTAGCGCCGGCCATGCCGCCGGTAGGCGTCCGCCCAGCCCCAGTCGAAGACGTATTCGCCGTAGCTGTGCGCCTTGGCGTAGAGCGGCATCGCGCCGACCAGTTCCTGGCGATTCCACGCCGTCACGAAGCGCGGCGTCCAGCCGGTGGCCGGGGATGCGCAACCCGACGCGTGCAGTGCGGAAAAATAGGCGTGCGACAGCAGCGGAGTCGCTCCTGCGACCCGATCCCAGTCGGCGGCGGGAATTGCGGCCAGGTCGACGTCGTCGCGAATCAGCGCCGACGCGGAGACGGGGGACTGCGACGGGGAACGGGGAACCGGGACGTGCATGGCGGTGCCCCGATTGTCGCCGTTGCGGCGGATGCACGCTAGCGCCGCGCAACCGCCCGGCGGGAATGCGCGTGCTAGCATTTTCCGATGAAGATTGCGCTTGCGCAGCTCAACCAGAGGCTCGGCGACCTTCCGGGCAATGCGCAGGCGCTGCTCGAGGCGTTCGCCCAGGCGCGGCACGCCGGCGCAGCGCTGGTCGTGACCCCCGAGCTCTCGCTGTGCGGCTATCCTCCCGAGGACCTGGTCCTGCGACCGGCCTTCCTCGATGCCTGTGCCGCGGAGCTCGCCGCGCTCGCTGCCCGGGTGACCGGGATCGTCGCGCTGGTCGGTTTTCCCGAGCGCGTCGCAGGTCGGCGCTGCAACTCGCTCGCCGTGCTCCGCGACGGACGGGTCGAGCGCGTCTACCGCAAGCAGCGCCTTCCCAACTACACGGTCTTCGACGAGGAGCGCTATTTCACGCCGGGCAGCGAGCCCTGCGTGTTCGAGGTCGAGGGGCTGCGCGTGGGTGCGATCATCTGCGAGGACTGCTGGTATCCCGGGCCGGCGGCGCAGGCGCGCGCTGCCGGCGCGCAGCTGATCGTCGTTCCCAACGGGTCGCCCTACCATACGCGGCAGCAGGCGGCCCGCGTCGCGCAGGTCGCGGCCCGGGTGCGCGAGACGGGGCTGCCTTTCGTCTACGTCAACCGCGTCGGGGGCCAGGACGAGCTGGTCTTCGACGGTGCCTCGTTCGTGATGGCCGCCGATGGCAGCGTCGCGCAGCAGCTTCCGGCATGGCACGAGACACTCGCGCTGGCCACCGTCGAGGCGGGCGCACCGAAGCCGCTGCGCGGCGCACTCGATCCGGCGCTCGAGGCGCACGTCTACCAGGCGCTGGTGATGGGCGTGCACGATTACGTCGGCAAGAATCGCTTCCCCGGCGTCATCGTCGGCCTGTCCGGTGGCGTCGATTCGGCGCTGACGCTCGCGGTTGCCGTCGACGCGCTCGGCAGCGACCGGGTGCGTGCGGTGATGATGCCGTCGCAATACAGCGCGGCGATCAGCCTCGACGACGCGCGCGCGATGGCCGGGATCGTCGGCGTCCGCTACGACGAGCTGCCGATCGGGCCGATGTTCGGGGCCTTCCTCGACTCGCTGTCGGGGCAGTTCACCGGATTGCCCGTCGATGCGACCGAGGAGAACATCCAGGCGCGCATCCGGGGAACGCTGCTGATGGCGCTGTCGAACAAGACCGGATCGATCGTGCTCACGACCGGCAACAAGTCGGAAATGGCCGTGGGCTATGCGACGCTGTACGGCGACATGGCCGGCGGCTTCGCCGTGCTCCGGGACATCAGCAAGACCCTCGTCTACCGGCTCTCCCGCTACCGCAACACGCTGGGCCGGGTGATTCCCGAGCGGATCATCACCCGCGCGCCTTCGGCGGAGTTGCGGCCCAACCAGACCGACCAGGATTCGCTGCCGGCCTACGACGTGCTCGACGCGATCCTCGAGGCCTACGTCGAGCAGGACCTGGCACCTGCCGACATCGTCGCCCGCGGGTATCCGGCGGCGGACGTCCGGCGCGTCGTGCGCCTGATCAAGGTCAACGAATACAAGCGCCGCCAGGCCGCCGTGGGCATCCGCATCACGCCGCGCGGCTTCGGCAAGGACTGGCGCTACCCGATCACGTCGGCGTGGAACGAGTGGGAGAGCGTGCCCGGCGCATGAGCGTCGCGATGGCGGCCGGGATGGCCGTCGCGGCGGCAAGGGCAGCGGCCGGGGGCGGGAGGAGGGAGACGCTCGCCGGTTCGTGTATCCTTTGCCGGGCAACCTTCCTCCCGCAATGGGCGTGGCAATGAAGAAAATCGAAGCGATCATCAAGCCGTTCAAGCTGGACGAGGTGCGCGAAGCCCTGTCCGAGGTCGGCGTCACCGGGCTGACCGTCACCGAAGTCAAGGGTTTCGGCAGGCAGAAAGGGCACACCGAGCTCTATCGCGGCGCCGAATACGTCGTCGATTTCCTGCCCAAGGTCAAGGTCGAGATGGTGCTGGCCGACGGCCTCGTCGAGCGGGCGATCGAGGCGATCATCAAGGCGGCGCGCACCGGCAAGATCGGCGACGGCAAGATCTTCGTGACCGCGGTCGACCAGGTCCTGCGCATACGCACCGGGGAGTCGGGCGAGGCCGCTGTCTGAAGGAGTGATTCCCGGGGGCCTGCCGCCGGGGAGAACGCTGATTCGACCAAGGAGGCAAGTCCATGTCGTTCGCGAGCGAGTTCCGGGAATTTGCAGTGAAGGGCAGCGTCGTCGACCTCGCGGTCGGCGTGATCATCGGCGGCGCGTTCGGCAAGATCGTCGATTCACTGGTCAAGGACCTGATCATGCCGGTGGTCGGCAGGATCTTCGGCGGACTGGATTTCTCCAATTACTTCGTCATGCTCAAGGCGCCGCCGGCGGGGTACGCGGGGCCGATGACCTACGACGCGCTGACCAAGGCCGGCGTGCCGCTGTTCGCCTACGGCAACTTCATCACCGTCGCGATCAACTTCGTGATCCTCGCGTTCATCATCTTCATGATGGTCAGGCAGATCAACCGCCTGAAGCGCGAGGCGCCGCCGCCGGCCCCGGCTGCGCCCCCCGAGGAGGTCATGCTGCTTCGGGAAATCCGCGATTCGGTCAAGCGCTGAATCGCGCGCTGCCCACGGCCGGGCCGTCGTCCCGGCCGTGCATTCTGCAGTCATTACAACTAGTCTCGTTACAACTCGAAGGGGAATCGAATGAAGCGCATGCTTGTCCCGGCTGCCATCGCCGCGGCGTTGTGCCTGGGTGCCGCGCAGCCCGCGTTGGCGGATGTGACCATCGGCGTCGTGGTATCGGCGACGGGGCCCGCGGCCTCGCTGGGCATCCCCGAGCGCAACACGATCGAATTGCTGCCCAGGTCGATCGGCGGGGAGAAGGTCAACTGGATCGTCCTCGATGACGCTTCGGACACGACGCGCGCAGTCACCGACACGCGCAAGCTGATCAGCGAGGACCACGCCGACGTCATCGTCGGCTCGACGATCACGCCCAACTCCCTCGCGATGGTCGACATCGTCGCCAATGCGAAGACGCCGATGATCTCGATGGCCGCCTCGGCGCGCATCGTCGATCCCGCCAATCCGAAGACGCACTGGGTGTTCAAGACACCGCAGAGCGATTCGCTGATGGCAGATGCGATCGCCGTCAACATGAAGGCGAGCGGCGTCAAGACGCTGGGCTACATCGGATTCAACGACGCCTACGGCGACAGCTGGCTCGGCGAGATCCGCCGTTCGGCGCAGGTCGCCGGCATCCGCGTCGTCGCGGAGGAAAAATACAACCGCAACGATGCGTCGGTGACGGGGCAGGTGCTGAAGCTGATGGCGGCGCGTCCGGATGCGATCCTGATCGGCGCCGCCGGGACTCCCGGTGCGACGCCGCAGAAGGAGCTGATCGCACGCCACTACAAGGGCCGGATCTACCAGACCCACGGCGTGGCCAATCCCGATTTCCTGCGCGTGCTCGGCAAGGACGGCAACGGAACGGTGCTTCCGATCGGGCCGATGCTCGTCTGGGAGCAGCTTCCCGACAGCAACCCGATCAAGAAGGTGGCGCAGGAGTACGTGACCCAGTACGAGGCGAAGTACGGTCCGGGCTCGCGGGCGACGTTCGGCGGCCATGCCTATGACTCCTACCTGCTGCTCAGCAAGGCGGTGCCCGAGGCGCTGAAGAAGGCCAGGCCGGGCACACCCGAGTTCCGCGCCGCGCTGCGCGACGCCCTGGAGACGACCTCGGTCATCGGCACCCACGGCGTGTTCAACATGAGCCCGCAGGACCACAACGGGCTCGACAATCGCGCGCGGGTGATGATCCGCATCGAAAACGGGAAATGGGTACTGGTCAGGTAGGCACGCGCTGAACGCGGCGGACCGACGGGCCGGGGCGGGCGCTCCGGCCCGTTTGCCATGGGCCGCCGCGATCGCCTGCGCCTGCCCGCGCGCGACGACTTCGGACGATGGACCTATCGATTGCCGCGCTGCTCGCGCAGGATGGCGTCACCAACGGCGCGATCTACGCCTTGCTTGCGCTCGCGCTGGTGCTGGTGTTCACCGTCACCCGCGTCATCTGGGTGCCGGCCGGGGAGTTCGTCGCCTACGGCACGCTGACGCTGGCGGGGTTGCAGCTCGGCAAGCCTCCGGGGACGGTCGGCCTGCTGGTGGGTCTCGCGATCGTCGCCGGTGCGGTCGAGGCGGTCGCGACGCTGCGCCGGCGCGAATACGCCCGGCTGCCGTTGCGCCTCGCGCTGTGGGTCGGCGTGCCGGTGTTGATCGCCGCGCTGGTCTGGTGGGCCGCGCCCAGGCAGTTTCCGCTGGCGGTGCAGGTCGTGCTGACCGTGGCCGCGGTGACCGCGATGGGTCCGCTGCAATACCGCATCGTGTTCCAGCCGATCGCCGACGCCAGCGTGCTGGTGCTGCTGATCGTTTCCGTCGCCGTGCATCTCGCGCTGACCGGGCTCGGGCTCTGGTTCTTCGGCGCCGAAGGCTCGCGCACCCCGGCATTCTCGTCGGCGTCCCTGCAATGGGGCGAGCTGACCTTCAGCGCGCAGAGTCTGCTGGTCGTGCTGACGAGCATCGTGCTGATCGCCGCGCTGCGGCTGTTCTTCGGCAAGACGCTGTACGGCAAGGCATTGCGCGCGACGGCGGTCAATCGCGTCGGGGCGCGGCTGGTCGGCATCTCGCCCGGCCTTGCAGGCTCGCTCACGTTCGCCCTGGCGGCCCTGCTGTGCGCGTTCTCGGGCGTCCTGATCGGGCCGATCACGACCGTCTACTACGACTCCGGATTCCTCGTCAGCCTCAAGGGCTTCGTCGGCGCGATCATCGGCGGCCTGGTCAGCTATCCGCTGGCGGCCGCGGGCGCCGTGCTGGTGGGATTGCTGGAATCGTATTCGTCGTTCTGGGCGAGCGCTTTCAAGGAGGTGATCGTGTTCACGCTGATCATCCCGGTGCTGCTGTGGCGCAGCCTGACCACGCGGCACCACGACGAGGACGCGTGACCGCGATGCGCGAGGCGCTCACCGGATCCCGGCTGGCGGTCGTCGCCTTCGTCGTCGCGCTGGCGGCGATTCCGCTGGCTGCCCCCCCGTTCTGGGTGACGCTCGGCAACTACATCGGTCTCTACAGCATCGTCGCGCTGGGGCTCGTCCTGCTGACCGGCGTCGCCGGCCAGACGTCGTTCGGGCAGGCTGCGTTCGTGGGCCTGGGGGCGTACACGACCGCGTACCTGAGCACCCGGTACGGAACCTCGCCGTGGATCACCTTGCCGGCAGGGCTTGCGATCACGCTGGTCGTCGCCCTGGCGCTGGGCTTCATCACGCTGCGCATGCAGGGGCATTACCTGCCGCTGGCGACGATCGCCTGGGGCATCAGCCTCTATTTCCTGTTCGGAAACCTCGAATCGCTGGGCGGTCACACCGGCCTGACCGGCATCCCTGCGCTGTCGTTCGGTGGTTTCGACCTGCGGGAGGAACGGCATTTCTTTCTGCTGATCTGGCTGATCGCGATGGCGGCGCTGTGGGCGACGCGCAACCTGCTCGATTCGCGGCCGGGCCGGGCGCTGCGGGCGCTGAAGGGCGGCCTCGAGATGGCCGAGGCCTTCGGTGTCGACGGTTCGAGGCTCAAGATCATCGCGTTCGTCTACGCGGCACTGCTCGCCTGCGTCTCGGGATGGCTCTACGCGCACCTGCAGCGCTTCGTCAATCCGACGCCTTTCGGCATCGGCCAGGGCATCGAGTACCTGTTCATGGCGGTCGTCGGCGGCGCGGGCAGCGTCTGGGGCGCGATCGTCGGCGCCTCGCTGATCACGGTTCTGAAGCAGGTGCTGCAGGACGCGCTTCCCACGCTGCTGGGCCGCAGCGGGAATTTCGAGAACGTCGTGTTCGGGGTGCTGATGATCCTGCTGCTGCAGTTTTCGCGCGACGGCCTGTGGCCATGGATCGCGAAGCTGGTGCCGCGGCGAACGCAGCCCCCGATCGCCGCCGCGGCCACGCTTCCCGCACGGGCAGGCGAACCCGGCACCGGCGGACCGTTGCTCGAGCTGCGCAGCCTGCGCAAGGCTTTCGGCGGCCTGGTTGCCGTCAACGGCCTCTCCTTCGATATACGCAAAGGCGAGATTCTCGGGCTGATCGGACCCAACGGGGCAGGGAAGAGCACGACCTTCGCCCTGATCAGCGGCGCGCTGTCGCCGAGCTCGGGCACGATCGCGTTTCGCGGGGTGCCGATCGGATCGCGCCCGCCCTGGGAGATCGCACGGCTGGGCATCGCGCGCACGTTCCAGCACGTTCGTCTGATGCCGCAGATGTCGGTCCTCGACAACGTCGCGCTCGGTGCCTGGCTGCGCGGCCGCGCCGGCGTGGTCCGTGCGGCATTGCGCCTCGATCGCGCCGAGGAAGCGCGCACGCGAGCGGTCGCCGCCCGCGAAATCGAGCGTGTCGGCCTCGCCGCCCACATGTTCGACGATGCCGGCAGCCTGCCGCTGGGCAAGCAGCGCATCGTCGAGATCGCGCGGGCCCTCGCGGCCGATCCTTCGCTGCTGCTGCTCGACGAGCCGGCCGCGGGGCTGCGCTTCCTCGAGAAGCAGGCGCTCGCCGAGCTGCTGCGCGCGCTCAAGGCGGAGGGCATGACGATTCTCCTCGTCGAGCACGACATGGAGTTCGTCATGGGGCTGACCGATCGCCTGGTCGTGATGGAATTCGGCGAGAAGCTCGCCGAAGGCGCGCCCGCCGAGGTCCAGCAGAACCCGGCCGTGCTCGAGGCCTATCTCGGGGCGGCATGACTCCGCAGAGCCGACCCGCCGCCCCTGCGCCCGCGCTCGAAGTCCAGAGTCTCTCGGTCGCCTACGGCAAGGTTCCCGCGCTGCGCGACATTTCGCTGCGCGTCGAGGCCGGCAGCATCGTCACCGTCATCGGGCCCAACGGCGCGGGCAAGACCACGCTGCTCGGCGCGATCGCCGGGCTTCTGCCCTCGCGGGGCGGCATCCGCTGCCTCGGTGCATCGGCGGCGCCATGGTCGGTCGAGCAGCGCGTCGCGCGCGGACTGGTGCTGGTCCCCGAGAAGCGCGAGCTGTTCACGTCGATGAGCGTTGCCGACAACCTGCAGCTGGGTGCATTCGCGCGCCGGCGCGACCGCGGCGCGAGGACGACCCTCGCGGAGGTGTATGCACGCTTTCCGCAGCTGGCCGAGAGGCGCGACCAGCTCGCGGGTACGCTGTCGGGCGGCGAGCGGCAGATGCTGGCGCTCGGGCGCGCGCTGATGGCGCGACCGAGCCTTCTGCTGCTCGACGAGCCCTCGCTCGGGCTCGCGCCGCTGATCGTCCGCAAGATCTTCTCCATCGTCGGCGAGCTCAGGCAGGCCGGTGTCGCCGTTCTGCTCGTCGAGCAGAACGCGCGCGCGGCATTGCAGCTCGCCGACTACGGTTATGTGCTCGAGACCGGCGAGTGCGCGCTCGAAGGCCCTGCGTCGGAGCTCGCGTCCAATCCGCGCGTGGTCGCGAGCTACCTCGGTCGCGCCGGCCGTCCGGCGGCATGAAGCCGCAAGGAATCGGGGACCGCCGGTTGAAGAACGGCGCCGCGGCCCCGACAATCGATCTTTCAGTGGGCTCGAACTCGTTCGCCGGGTCGGTGCCGCAGCTGCCCTGCAAAGGATTCCCGTGACCGATACGACACTGTTCCAGCCTTCCGCAACTCTGTACGCCGACGCCGAGCGCCTGCTGCTTGCGCCTGCCGATCTCGACCTGGACAAGCTGTCCCGTGCCCTGGCGTCGATCCACAGTCACGACGTCGACTTCGCCGACTTCTATTTCCAGCATTCGACCTTCGAAAGCTGGAGCCTGGAAGAGGGAATGGTCAAGGCCGGGACGTTCTCGATCGACCGCGGCGTGGGGGTGCGTGCGGTCGCGGGCGACAAGCAGGCCTTCGCCTATTCCGACGACATCTCCGCCGCCGCGCTCGACGAGGCTGCGGTCGCGGTGCGCGCGATCGGGCGCCAGGGACAGTCGGCGTCGGCGCCGCTCGGGCGCCGCGGCGAAGGTCGGCGCCTTTACGCCGGCGCCGATCCGGTGCTGAGCCTGCAGGACGCGGACAAGGTCGCGTTGCTGATGCGGCTGGAACGCAAGGCGCGCGCTCGCGATCAGCGCGTCGTGCAGGTGATGGCCTCGCTCGCCGGCGAGCACGAAACCGTGCTGATCGCGCGCAGCGACGGCCTGGTCGCCGCGGACGTGCGGCCGCTGGTGCGCGTGTCGCTGACGGTGATCGTCGAGGAGGGCGGGCGGCGCGAGCAGGGTTTCGCCGGCGGCGGTGGGCGATTCGACTATGCGCATTTCGACGACGCCCGCCTCGACGATTACGCGAAACGGGCGGTCGGCCAGGCGCTGCTCAACCTTTCGGCGCGCGAAGCTCCGGCCGGAAACATGACCGTCGTGCTCGGCAGCGGCTGGCCGGGCATTTTGCTGCACGAGGCCATCGGCCACGGCCTCGAAGGCGATTTCAACCGCAAGGGCACGAGTGCCTTCGCCGGGCGCATCGGGGAGCGCGTCGCGGCAGCCGGGGTCACCGTCGTCGACGACGGGACGCTCGCCGAGCGGCGCGGCTCGTTGAACCTCGACGACGAAGGCAATCGGACGCAGCGCACCGTACTGATCGAGGACGGGTACCTGCGCGGCTACATGCAGGACCGGCTGAACGCCGGCCTGATGCGTGCGGGCATCACCGGCAACGGACGACGCGAATCCTTCGCGCACCTGCCGATGCCGCGGATGACCAACACGATCATGCTCGCCGGTAAGCGCGATCCTGGCGAAATCATCGCGTCGGTCGATCGCGGGCTGTACGCCGCGAATTTCGGCGGCGGCCAGGTCGACATCACCAGCGGCAAGTTCGTCTTTTCCGCCGCCGAGGCGTGGATGATCGAGAACGGAAAGCTCACCTATCCGGTGAAGGGTGCGACGCTGATCGGCAACGGCCCCGATGCGCTGACGCGGGTGTCGATGATCGGCAACGATCTGGCGCTCGATGCGGGCATCGGGACCTGCGGCAAGGATGGCCAGAGCGTGCCGGTCGGCGTCGGCCAGCCGACGCTGCGGATCGACGGCCTCACCGTTGGCGGCACCGCCTGACGTCGCGCGGCGCTGTGCGCGTTGATGGTGTACCGCGGCGCCGTACCACGGGCGGCGGGCAGGGCGTATCTGTGCGCTCGGCACCCGCATACGCCTGCCTGCGGGTCCCGGTGCAGCATCGCTCGAGGACCTCCTGCCGTGGACGTTCCTGTCGGGCTCGCGCGCCAATCGCCGACACAGCTCGCGGAGCCTCAGTGCAGCGGCCCGGTCTGCGGAGCCTCGGCGACCGCGGGTGCGGGCGATGCGTGATGGCAGACGACGCGCCAGCCCGAAGGCGTGCGCATCAGGACGTTGGTCGCGATTGCCGCGCCGCTCGCGCCGTCGTCGCCGGCCTGCACCTGCTCGATCGCGCTTTGCATCGCCAGCCCGACGGTTTCCAGGACGACGACCTGTTCGAGCCGGAACCTGAGCTTCGAGCCGCCGGAGAACAGGTGCTCGAAGGCGTTGCGGACCGCCTCGTAGCCGACGTGACGGATGCCGCCCGGATGGATGCAGACGATGTCCTCGTCCTCGGCCCAGGTCGCCATCATCGCATCGATGTCACGCGCCTCGAACGCCAGGTAGAACGCCTGCGCGGCATCCTGCGGCGAGGTGAAGATCGGCGGCGTGCGGGCCGTGGGCATTGGCGTCGGGGACTCAGCGCGCGGGAGGCGGGGCGCCCGCCTCCACCTTGCGCGCCAGATTGTAGACCAATTGCGGCGTCAGTTCGCGCATGCACCTGAAGTGGCCGAGCGGGCACTCGCGCTTGAAGCAGGGGCTGCAGGCGATGTCGATGCGCGCGATCCGCGCCTTCGGCGACAGCGGCGGCGTGTATGCGGGGGACGACGATCCGAAGAGCGCCACCAATTGCGCATCGACCGCTGCGGCAGCGTGCATCAGCCCCGAATCGTTGCTGACGACCAGCGAGGCTGCGGACATCAGGTCGATTGCCGTGCCGAGATCGGTGCGGCCGGTGAGGTCGACGATGCCGGAGTTCGAAGGTCCCAGGGCGTCCAGGACGGCGCTGGCGACGGGCCGGTCGTTGGGGGAACCGAGGATCCACAGCGTGTAACCGTCGCGGGCCAGCAGCCTCGCCAGCGCCGCGAAATGCTCCGCGGGCCAACGCTTTGCCGGTCCGAATTCCGCGCCGGGACAGAGCACTGCGACCGGGCGTTCCAGCGAAAGGCCGAGCGCATCGATCGCGGCCGCGAGGTTGGCAGCGTCGGGCACCAGCACGGGTGCGCCTGCCGCGGACAGCGGCGCACCGCGGGGCACGGCGAGCGAGGCGTAGCGCGTCACGAGTTGCGGCATCGCGCGGGCGTCCAGCCTGCGCGCATCGGTCAGCAGGCCCCAGCGCGCTTCACCGACGAATCCGATCCGGTGAGGAATGCGCGCGAACAACGGCAGCAGCGCCGATTTCCAGGTGTTGGGAAGTACGTAGGCGTGGGTGTAGCGCGCCGCGCGCAGTTCGAGGCCGAGTCGGCGACGCGCGGACAGCGCGAGCCGACCATGTCCGGCCGGGCTGTCGATGATGCGCCCGATGCCGCGCATGCGCGCGTACACGGGCCCGCACCAGGGTGGCGCGACGACGTCGACCGGGGCCGACATCCCCGACTCCCGCAGGCGGGCGATCAACGGCTCCGACAGGATCGCATCGCCGACCCACGAGGGCGCGATGACCAGCGTGCGATCGCCGCGGGCCCGTGCGCCCCGGGGCTCAGGCGCGGAGGGCATCAGGCTGCGCGCGAGGCTTCAGTGGTGCCCGCTCCCGGCACCGCCCTCGAGGCGGTACCGGGTTCCGCAGTAGGGGCACAGGACTTCGCCTTCGTCGACGACGTCGAGGTAGACCCGCGGATGCGAACTCCAGAGCGGCATCGCGGGATTCGGGCAGTACACCGGGAGGTCCTTCGCCTGGACGACGACGACCGGCATTTCGCGGGTCTCGGCCATCGTCACACCGGCGTCAGCCAGGCTTCGTGCGCGGGATTGCGCCCGTTGACGGTGTCGAAGAACATCCGCTGCAGCCGTTCGGTAATCGGTCCGCGCCGGCCTTCGCCCACCGGGCGATGGTCGAACTCGCGGATCGGGGTCACCTCGGCTGCGGTGCCCGTGAAGAACGCCTCGTCGGCGACGTAGACCTCGTCGCGCGTGATGCGGCGCTCCAGCACGGGGATGCCCAGCTCGGCAGCGAATTCCATGATCGTCGCGCGCGTGATGCCGGCCAGCGCACCTCCCGCGAGGTCGGGCGTGTGCAGCTTGCCGTCGCGGACGATGAACACGTTTTCGCCCGAGCCCTGGCAGACGTAGCCCTGCGGGTCGAGCAGCATCGCTTCCTCGTAGCCGTCGTGCGTCGCTTCCTGGTTGGCTAGGATCGACACGGAGTAGTTCGACACGGCCTTGGCGCCGCACATCGTGATGTTCGGGTGGTGATGGGTGTAGGACGACGTCCGGACGCGAATGCCTTTCTCGATGCCCTCGGCGCCGAGGTAGGCGCCCCAGGGCCATGCGGCGATCGCGACCAGCACCGGATTCGATCTGGCGGCAACGCCCATCGCGACGGAGCCGTAGAACGCGATCGGACGGATGTAGCAGGACTCGAGCTTGTTGTCGCGGACGCAGGCGCGCTGCGCATCGTTCAGCTCGTCGGCGGTGAACGGAATCTTCATGCCGAAGATCCGGGCGGACCGGAACAGGCGCTCGGTGTGGTCCTTCAGGCGGAAGATCGCCGGGCCGCGGTCGGTCTTGTAGCAGCGTACGCCTTCGAAGACCCCCATGCCGTAATGGAGCGTGTGGGTGAGCACGTGCGTCGTCGCATCGCGCCACGGCACCATCTTGCCGTCATACCAGATCCATCCGTCGCGATCAGCCATCGACATGGCGGGCATCTCCTCGTTTCCGAAGCGCGAATTCTAGCCGATCCGGCCGGGGGCCCAGCGCGTGCTCCCACAAGGCGTCCACGGTCGCCCGGCGTGCGGCCTGCGGCGCGGGATCGACCCGCGCATGCGGGGCACCGGTCATGCGGATCTGGTGCTGCAGGCGGCGGTACTCGCGATAGGCATCGGCGGAGGCCGACGCCAGCTCGGTGGGCAGCAGCCCGGCCTGCGCGGCGATGCCGAGCAGCGCGATGTTGCCGGCGTTCTTCGTCAGCGCGCGATGGCGATGCGCGTGCGCGAGCACCAGGAACTGCACGACGAACTCGATGTCGACCATGCCGCCGCGGTCGTGCTTGAGGTCGAAGTCCGGGGTCGGGTTCGCGTGACCCGCGGCCATCCTGGCCCGCATGTCGATGACGTCGGCCGCGAGCTTCGCCGCATCGCGCGGCTGCCGCAGCACGTCGTCGCGGATCGACTCGAAGGCCGTGCCGATCGCAGCGTCGCCCGCGACGAAGCGCGCGCGGGTCAGCGCCTGGTGCTCCCAGGTCCAGGCCTGCTCGCGCTGGTAGCGGTCGAACGCGGCGAGGCTCGACACCATGAGACCGGCGGCACCGTCGGGGCGCAGGCGCAGGTCGGTCTCGTAGAGTCGTCCCGCCGCGGTTGCGCTGGTGAGCCAGGTGTTGATCCTCTGCGCGAGGCGCGCATAGCGCTCGTGAGCACCCTCGTCGGCGGGGTTCTCCGGGTCGGCTTCGAAGAGGAACACCAGGTCGAGGTCCGACGCGTAGCCCAGCTCCTTGCCGCCAAGCTTGCCATAGCCGACGATCGCGAACCGCGGTGGCGGCGCGTCGGGACCCTGGAGTAGCCGCCAGCAGCCTTTGAGCGTCGCGTCGAGGATCGTGTCGGCGAGCGCCGACAGGTGATCGGCGAGCCCTTCGACGCTCATCTGCCCGGAAAGGTCCTGGGCCAGCAGGCGAAACGTCTGCGCGTGCTGGAAGTGACGAAGCACGTCCATCGACGTCTCGGCGTCGCCGGCGCTCGCGTCGAGCAGGCGTGCGAGCTCGCTCTTCCATGCGCTCCAGTCGGGCGGGGCGAGCAAGACCCGGGCGTCGAGCAGCTCGTCGAGGAGCAGCGGCCGGCGCGTCAGGTACTCGGCGGCCCAGGCCGACGCCCCCATCAGCTGGGCGAGCCGCGGCAGCAGCGGCGGATGCTCGACGAGCAGGGCGAGGTAGGCGCTGCGACCGCTGACCGCTTCGAGCAGCGCGAACAGGCGCCCGACGACTGCCGAAGGCGGCGTGCCGGGCGCGCGCTGCGTGGCCGCGACCGCCAGCAGCCTCGGCACCAGGCGGTCGAAGCGCTCGCGCGAGAGCGCGGGCAGCTGCAGGTAACGCCGGCCCTCGCGCATGTGCCTCAGCGTCGCCACCAGCGCGGCAGGATCGTCGAAGCCGGCGCCGGCGAGCCAGGTCAGGCTGTCGTCGGAGGCTTGCGGGTCCTCCCACAGCGACGCCCAGGCGTCGCGGGGCGCCTGCGCGGTCTCGCCCGGCGTGTCGAAGACCGCCGCGAACTGGCGCTCGACGCCGTGGCGATGCATGCCGAGCGCGGTCTCGAACGACGACGCGTCGCGAAAGCCCATCGCCTTCGCCAACCGCAGGCGTTCGGCGTGTTCGACCGGCAGGTGCTGCGTCTGGCGATCGTCGCGGTATTGCAGCCGGTGCTCGAGGCGGCGCAGGAACAGGTAGCCCTGCTCGAGGACGGTGACCGCATGCGGTGCAAGCTGTTGCCGTTCGGCCAGCGCGGCGAGGGCGGGCAGCGTGCCGCGCAGGCGCAGCACCGGTTCACGGCCGCCGCGGACGATCTGCAGCGCCTGGACGATGAATTCGATCTCGCGGATCCCTCCCGGCCCGAGCTTGATGTCGTCGGCATAGTCGCGGCGGCGTTCCTGCTCGCGGATCTGCCGGTGGATGTCGCGCAGGCCTTCGTAGGCGTCGTAGTCGAGGTACTTGCGGTAGACGAAAGGCGTCACCAGCGCCGCCAGCTCGTCGTGCCTGTCGCCGGTCAGTGCCCGCGCCTTGAGCCATGCGTAGCGTTCCCAGGCGCGGCCCTGGGTGACCAGGTACTGCTCCAGGGCGGCGAAGGACGCGGTCAGCGGGCCACTGTCCCCGTAGGGACGCAGCCGCATGTCGACGCGGAACACGTAGCCGTCGGCGTCGACCTCGGCCAGCGCCGCGATGACGCGTCGCCCCAGGCGATCGAAGAACTCGCGGTTCGAGACCGGCTTCGATCCCCGGGTCTCGCCTTCCTCGGGATAGGCGAAGACGAGGTCGATGTCCGACGACACGTTGAGCTCGCCGCCGCCGAGCTTGCCCATGCCGATGACGATCAGCGCCTGCGGCGTCCCGCTCTCGGCGCCGATCGGGTCGCCGTGAACTTCGGCGAGGATCCGCGTGTGCAGGTCGACTGCGGCACGCAGCGCAAGCTCGGCCAGCGTGCTCATCGCCGCGACCACTTCCTCGAAGGCTGCGCGGCCGGCGAGGTCGCGCGCCATCGTGTGCAGGAACACGCGCCGGCGCAGACGGCGCAGCGCACGCGCGAGGGACGCCGCATCGCCATTGGCGGCAATCGCAGCGATAGCGGGCCCCTGCGTGGACCAGTCGAAGCGATGATCGATGCTGGTGGCGAGCTCGTCGCGCAGCGCAGGGTCGGCAACGAAAGCCCGCTCCGCGTAGGCGCTGAACGACAGTGCGGTCGCAAGGTCCATCGGGGGCGGGAGCGCCGGCGGCGTCATCGGTGGAGGGGGGTGCCGGCCGCCGCCCCCGCGGGCAGGGCCGGAATGCCTCGGGGCATCCGTTACAATCGTTCGCAGGACAGATCTTCTTCCATTATGCCTTCGCCCGAGTCTCCGCCGCGCCGGATCGACCGCGTGCTGCGGATTGCCGCAACGGCGACGCTCGTGGCGGTCGGCGTGTTCTGCTTCCTGCTG
>JAJXTF010000212.1 GCA_021784125.1 Pseudomonadota bacterium
TGAACGAGCTGTACGCGGGCGTGTTCGGCCGCTGCTACGGAATGGCGACGATCGGGCTGCGCTACTTCAACGTCTTCGGCGCGCGGCAGGACCCGGAAGGGGCCTACGCGGCGGTGATTCCGCGCTTCGCCGCGGCGATGCTGCGCGGCGATCCGATCACCATCAACGGCGACGGCGAGACGACGCGCGACTTCTGCTACATCGACAACGTCATCCAGGCCAACCTTCTCGCCGCGACCGTCGAGGACCCCGCGGCGATCGGCCAGATCTACAACGTCGCGGTCGGCGGGCGCATGTCGCTCAACGAGTTGCACGAAGCGCTGCGCGAGCTGATCGCCAGACGGCATCCGGGGCTGCGGATCGCGGCGCCGGTTCACGGCGATTTTCGCGCCGGGGACGTCCGTCATTCCGAGGCCGACATCGGCAAGGCGACGACGCTGCTGGGCTATCGGCCGGCGTGGGACGTCCGCCGCGGCCTGGCCGCCGCGCTGCCCTGGTACGAACAACATGCATTGGCGAGCACGCCCGTCGTGCAAGGCGATGCCCATGCGGTGCGCGCCGTCTGAATGCGGCCCGCGTGCCGCGACGTCCTGCGGCTGGGTCCGGCGCTGCGCCGGAACGGCCCTGCTTGCCCTCGCGGCGGCGCTGCCGGCCGGCACCCAGGCGCAGGATTCTGCACCTAGCCCCGCGCTGACCGCCGCGGATGCTGCCTCCGCAGCTTCCGCTCCTGCAGCGGCGGGGCCAGCACCGCTCGCCAACAAGCTCGCGCTCGCACAATCCTACGAATACGGCGAAGGCCTGCCGCGCGACCAGCGACTTGCGGCGACGATGTACTGCGAAGCGGCCGTTGCCGGCAGTCCCGAAGCCGCGTATCGCCTGGGCTGGATGTACGCCAATGGCCGCGGGGTCGCGCACGATGACGGCGTCGCGGTCGCCCTGTTCGAGCTTGCGGCGGGCGAAGGCCACGCCTTCGCGCGGACGCTGTTGCAGCGCATGGCCGGCGTCCACGGCATGCTGCCCGACTGCATGCGGCCGGTTGCGCCGCCTCCTGATGATCCGCAGGTCGCCGAGGCGCCCGACTACGGACCCGATCCTCTCGCCGACCTGCCGCCGTGGAAGCAGAAGATCGCCAACCTGGTCGCGCAGCTCGCGCCGCGTTACGGCATCGAACCCCGTCTCGCGCTTTCGGTGATCTCGGTCGAGTCGAACTTCGATACGTCGGCGCGGTCGGTCAAGGATGCGCAAGGCCTGATGCAGCTCATGCCGGAGACCGCGGCGCGATTCAACGTGCGCAATCCTTTCGACATGCGCGACAACCTTCGTGGCGGCCTCGCCTACCTGCGCTGGCTGCTTTCGTATTACCGGGGCGAGGTTGCGCTGGCCGCGGCCGCCTACAACGCAGGCGAGAAGGCCGTCGACAGGTACCGCGGCGTGCCGCCCTACAACGAGACGCGCGATTACGTGAACCGGGTGGTGCAGCTCTTCCGCAGCGACTATCATCCCTACGATCCCAAGCTCGTGGCGCCGTCGGCCATCGCCGCGCCCGTCGACGGAGGAGCGAAGTGAATCCAGCGCAAACGCATTGCCGGGGCCGGTCGATCGACACCGGCGCGGGCGTTCCGGCTCGCGTCGCCGCGTTCGTCGCCGCGCTCGTGGCGGCGATCTTCGTCTCCTTCGCGACCGCCGCGCAGGCCGCGAACATCAGCGACACCATCGCGCGCGTGAAGCCGTCGATCGTCGCCGTCGGGACCTTCGAGCGCACGCGTTCGCCGCAATTCCAGTTCCGCGGCACGGGTTTCGCCATCGGTGACGGAACGACGATCGTCACCAATGCCCATGTGCTGCCGGGTGCCCTCGACCCCGCAAATGCGGAAGTCATCGCGATCCTCCTGCCGGGGCCGGGGAACGACAGCGCCCAGGCGCGCGAGGCCAAGCGCATCGCGGTCGATAGGAGCAGCGACCTCGCGCTGCTGAAGATCGACGGTGCGCCGTTGCCGCCGCTGAAGCTGCGCGATTCCAGCACCGTCCGCGAAGGACAGTACGTGCTGATGACGGGATTCCCCATCGGCGCAGTGCTCGGGCCGTTTCCGGCGACGCACCGCGGCATGATCTCGTCGATCACGCCGATCGCCATCCCGCAGGGCAATGCCGCCGAGCTCAAGTCCGCGGTCGTCCGCAGGCTGGCGAGCGGCAGCTTCAAGGTGTTCCAGCTCGACGCGACCGCCTATCCCGGCAACAGCGGCAGCCCGATCTACGATCCGGACACCGGCGAGGTGCTGGGCATCGTCAACATGGTGCTCGTCAAGGGAACCAAGGAAGCGGCGCTGACGAATCCCAGCGGCATCACCTACGCCGTCCCGTCCTCCCACCTCGAGGACTTGCTGAAGAGCGCGAAGATCGTGAAGTGAGGGTCGTTACTCTTCCTTGCGGCGCATCGCTTTCGCCGCGAGGTGCCACGCGAGCAGGTGCGGCGGCATCTTGAGCCAGTGCCCGCGGACGTAGAGCGCGCGCCTGGCCCAGCGCGTCGACGCGCGCGCGCCCGTCGGCCGCAGCGCGGGTCCCAGCAGCGAATCCATCAACGGACGCACCGGGAACGCCGGTGCGAAGCGAGCGGCCCCTATGAGCATCTCCGGGGGTACGGGCGTCCGATGGATCCGCGACGCCCAGCGCAGCGCGTAATACAGCATCCTGCCGAGCTCCAGCTCCTCGGCGCGCGACAGCAGCGCCGGCCAGAACGCTTCGTCCCTGCCGAAATGGCGAACCAGCGCGTCGAAATCGACCAGGTCGCGCGGTGCGTGGCCGAAATCCTCGTCGTGGAAAAGGTGCGTCGCGCAGTGCAGGACCATGTCGACGGGCGCGAGGACGGCGAATCCCGGAACGTCGGGGAGAGCGACGGCGTCCCGCAGCAGCAACGCGGAGTCCGGATGCGCGCGCGCCGTTTCGGGGACGATCGCGTGATGGACGTCGAGGATCGTCAGCCGCTTCACGTGCTGCATCGGCGGCAGCTCGTGCATCCACTTGCGGTAGTAGCGCTGGTCATAGGGGTGATGATGGGTCGTGATGAATCCCGACTGCATGAGCGCGGATTCGACGTCGACGAGCCTGTCCTTGGGCACGAGGATGTCGACGTCCGAGAAAACTCGCCCGCGTGCCGCCGGGAGCCGGGCGTACAGATAGGCCGCACCCTTGAGCAGGACTACGGGAACGCCGGCTGGGCCCAGCGCGCGCGCGAGCTCGCGGACTTCGCGGCGTACTGCGCGTTCCTGGGCCTCCGACTGAATCTGCGCAGCGATCAGGTTCGCGCGTGGCGCCACCGGAACCGCGTCGAGCAGGCGGCGATCGGCGAGCTGCGCCCCGAGCGTGCCGAGGAGATTGGCCTCGCGCGCGCGGCGCACGAGCTCCTCCCAATGCGGGTAGCGTTCGGAGGCAACGGCGTCGACGTCGTGCAGCGCCGCGGCAAGCAGATCCGGAGACGGCGGCGTCATGCGGCGCCGGCGAGAGTCTCGAACGTCAGGACCGCTTCGGCGAGATCGCCCCCGTAACTGAACTCGAAGCAGGCGCTCGCGTCGATGAAATCAGCGAGGACATTGAAACCGCGGCGCCCATGCATGCTGTAGTTGAAGGCGCTCTCGACAAGCTGCATGAGCGTCGAACCTTTCGAAAGCGCTGCGAGCCGGGCCGCTTCGCCCGCGCGGTAGCGCGGCAGCACGATCCAGCCGGGCAGGGCGGTCGTCGTGGAAAGGGCGACGCTCGTCGCGGGAGGCCGCACGTGGACGACCGATCCTTTGAGCGTCTCGTGCACGACCGGGCTCATGGCCGCGTCGGTCCAGAAGCGGCCGACCACGTCGATCGAATCGTTCTTGAGACTGATCGGCCGCGGCATGGGCACCACTTCGCCGCTTGCGACATCGATCAAAGCCAGCTCGTCGGAGAGCAGTCTCCAGCCACGCGCGACCAATGCGGCGCATAGCGTGCTCTTCCCTGATCCCGGTGGCGCAGGCATGACGAGCGCGCGCCCGCGGCGCTCGAGGACAGCGGCGTGGATGATCAGGTACTGGTGGCACTGCGTGGCCATGCACCAGTTGAGGCCCCATTCGAGGAGCGGAAACGCCTGCTCCGCGGGCAGTGGCTGGAACGGGGGCGCATTTTCGAAACGGAAAGTGGCCGTGGGCCGGATCCAGCGCCGGGGGCCGCTCGGTGGCAATACGGAAACGTGGAAATCCGCAAACTCGCCGTCGTCGGCTGCCCGATGGGCGGCGTAATGAAGCGCGATCGCCGAATGGATTGCGGGAAACGAGGACCGGATCTCGGTGACGATCGGTCCGATGCGGATCCGCAGTCCCGGGCCGTCGAGCCGGTTCCGGATTTCGCCGGGGGAGAGTTCGCCGACGATCAAGCGGGATCGCAGGCGATCAGATCGAGGCGGGCGAGTTCCTCCAGCGCCTCCTCGACGACCGGGGCGAGGACCTCCGCTTCGCTGATCTGCAGGGTGGCGGCGACCGATTCGATCAATTCGGGCAGTTCCAATCCGGCGGGGTTGTCCAGCAGTGCCAGCAGCACCTTGCCGCCGAATGGCGCCAAGTGGTGAGTATGGCCCGTGCAGTCATTGTAAACGACGAGTTCCTCGTCCCATTCTCGCACGGCGATCGCGTCGGGCGAGACGGCGCGCCACGGGGAAGCCTCACTCATGGCCGTCGATCAAGCAGGGATCTGGAGCTCGGGAACTGCCGAATCAATGCATCGTCGACCGCAGATAGGCAATGATCTGGGTCGCATCCCAGCGGATGCCGGGCGTGGGCTCGTAGTAGCCCAGGGAGAGGTTGTCGTTCCACATCTGGCGGACGGCCGCTTCGCTCAGGAACGGGGTGCGTCCGGAAGCGGCATTCAACAAGGCAGCGGCACAGTACATGCCCAGCGTGCCGTACCCGGCGCCGCCGGCCCGCTGCTTGAGAACGTCGAGCATCGTGTGGCTGCCGAAAACCGTTCCCTGGAAGCCGGTCGTCGGTGAATGGAACAGCGTGCCTTGGCGAACGGTCATGGCGTCGATCAGTTCGGTCCGCCCGCGTGATACGGGCTCGGCCACCCCGAAGTCTGGGACGCCCACAGGCTCGGGGAGAGCCCAGTGCTCGCCGGCATGACCGTGCATGCGTGGTCGAGGCTCGTATGCAAGTTGATCGAAGCCGCTGCCGAGGGGCTGCAGTAGACCGTCTGCCCGAGCACTGGCCGGCTCATCACGGTCATCAGCACCGGGCCGACCGCAAGCCCGCCGCGCAGCAGCCGTCGCCGCTCGTCGGACAACGGCGCGGGGTCGGGCGCAGGGGCGCCGTCCGAGCTCGGAGGTTCAGGTAGGGTCGACATGCGTCAAGAGTCAAGCAAGTGCCA
>JAJXTF010000213.1 GCA_021784125.1 Pseudomonadota bacterium
GTCGGTGGCGCGCGACCATTTCACGGAGCATGGGCCTTCGGTCTGCGCGGTCGGACTGACGACCGACGACGCGGTGCGGGCGCAGAGCCGCGCGATGGCGCTGCACTGCCCGCGCTTCGACAGCCGACTCGGCCCCAACGAGCAGATCGTCCCGGCCATACGCGCGCCCAACGGCAGCGTCGTCTACTTCGTTCCGGGCGAGCTCGGATCGGGTGCGCTCTGGGAGATCGACTTCGAGCTGCGCGACGATGCCGCCGACGGCGGGGAGGCGGGGCTCGCGAGCGTCGACCACGTCGCGACCGGATTGCCGGTCGAGGAGCTCGACACCTGGATCCTGTTCTATCGCGCGGTACTGGGCATGGTCCCCGGCGAGAGCCTCGAACTTTCCGACCCCTTCGGTCTCATCCGCAGTTCCGGCGTGGCAAGCGCCAACCGCAGCGTGCGCGCGGTGCTGAACGTGTCGCAGAGCCAGAGCACGGCGACGGCAAAGACGATCTCGCTCGCGGGCGGCGCGAGCGTGCATCACATCGCGTTCGGCTGCTCCGACATCTTCGAGACGATGTGCAGGCTCGTCGCAAGGGGCGCGAGATTCGTCCCCATTTCCGACAACTACTACGACGATCTCGCCGCAAGATTCGCGCTGCCCGAGGCGCAGCTCGCCCGCATGCGAGAATTCGGCGTGCTGTACGAGCGCTCGGGCGGCGGCGATTACTTCCACGCCTACACCGAGCCCTTCGCCGAGCGCTTCTTCTTCGAGATCGTGCAGCGCAGGGGTGGCTACGACGGCTACGGCGCGCTCAACGCGCCCGCGCGCATGGCATCGCAACTGCAGCCTCCGGCGTCCTGACGCCGGCATTCGACGACGGATTCGATTTTCCCGGAAACCCGATGATCGACAAGACCGTAGCAACAGTGGCCGAAGCGATCGCCGACATCCACGACGGCGCGACCGTCATGATCGGCGGCTTCGGCACCGCAGGAATGCCCTCCGAGCTGATCGATGCGCTGATCGCGCAGGGCGCGCGCGAGCTCACCATCGTCAACAACAACGCCGGCAACGGCGACGTCGGCCTTGCGCTGCTGCTCGAGGCGAAGCGGGTGCGCAAGATCATCTGCTCGTTCCCGCGCCAGACCGACTCCTGGCATTTCGACGCGCTCTACCGCAAGGGCGAGATCGAGCTCGAGCTCGTCCCCCAGGGCAACCTCGCGGAGCGCATCCGCGCTGCCGGCGCGGGCATCGGCGCGTTCTACACGCCCACCGGCTACGGGACGCTGCTCGCGGAAGGCAAGGAGACCCGCGAGATCGACGGCCGCCAGTACGTCCTCGAGCACCCGATCCGCGCGGACTTCGCACTCGTCAAGGCGCTCGCAGGCGATCGATGGGGCAATCTCGTCTACCGCAAGACCGCGCGCAACTTCGGGCCGATCATGGCCAGCGCCGCCCGCTGTACGATCGCCCAGGTGCAGCGCATCGTTCCCCTGGGGGCGCTCGATCCCGAGGCCGTCGTGACGCCGGGCATCTTCGTCCATCGCGTCGTCGAGGTGGTCGTCGAGGCGGCGAACGCGGGAACGGCGCCCGCGCCGGGTACGGCGACATGAACGCGACGATCGGGAGTAGACGATGAACCGCTATACCCGCGACCAGATGGCTGCGCGCGTCGCGCAGGACATCCGGGACGGCGCCTACGTCAACCTCGGCATCGGCCTGCCGACGCTCGTCGCGAACCACCTGCCGAAGGATCGGGAGATCATCCTGCACACCGAGAACGGCCTGCTCGGCATGGGACCGGCGCCGGCCCCGGGCGCCGAGGATCCCGACCTGATCAACGCCGGAAAGCAGCCGGTCACCGCGCTGCCGGGCGCCTCGTTCTTCCATCATGCGGATTCGTTCGCGATGATGCGCGGCGGTCACCTCGACTGCTGCGTCCTCGGCGCGTTCCAGGTCTCGGTCGAGGGCGACCTCGCGAACTGGCATACCGGCGCGCCGGACGCGATTCCCGCCGTCGGCGGCGCGATGGACCTCGCGCTGGGCGCCAAGAGCGTGTATGTGATGATGGAGCATCTGACCAAGAGCGGGGAGAGCAAGATCGTCTCGCAATGCACGTATCCGGTCACGGCGCTGCGCTGCGTCAGCCGGATCTACACCGACCTCGCGGTGCTGGAGGTCACGCCCCGGGGCTTGCGCGCCGTCGACATCGTCGACGGACTGTCGCTGCCGGAACTCGCGCGCCTGTCGGGCGTCGCAATCGGAAGCTAGGACAATGGCCATGGCAGAAGCCTTCATCTGCGACGCGATCCGGACGCCGATCGGGCGCTACGGCGGCGCACTCTCCGGCGTGCGCACCGACGATCTCGCGGCAGCACCCCTGCTGGCCCTGATGCAGCGCAACCCCGGCGTGGATTGGGGCGCGGTCGACGACGTGGTCTATGGCTGCGCCAACCAGGCGGGCGAGGACAACCGCAACGTCGGTCGCATGGCGCTGCTGCTCGCGGGCTTGCCGCCGGAGGTGCCGGGCACGACGATCAACCGCCTGTGCGGCTCGAGCCTCGATGCGATCACGATCGCGTCGCGGGCGATCAAGGCGGGCGAGGGTTCGCTGCTGCTGGCCGGCGGCGTCGAGAGCATGTCGCGCGCACCTTTCGTGCAGGGCAAGGCGACCGAGGCGTTCTCGCGCGTGGCCAGGATCGAGGACACGACCATCGGCTGGCGCTTCGTCAATCCTCTGATGAAGGCGCGCTACGGTGTCGACTCGATGCCCGAGACCGCCGAGAACGTCGCCGGGGAATTCGGCATCGCCCGCGTCGACCAGGACGCTTTCGCCTTTCGCAGCCAGCAGCGCGCGGCGGCGGCGATCGCCGACGGCCGGATGGCCGAGGAGATCTCGCCGGTCGCGATTCCGCAGCGCAAAGGCGACCCGGTCATCGTCGCCGTCGACGAGCATCCACGCGCGACCTCGCTCGAGGCGCTCGCCAAGCTCAAGGGCATCGTACGTCCCGACGGCAGCGTCACCGCCGGCAACGCATCGGGGGTCAACGACGGCGCCTGCGCGCTGATCATCGCCTCCGAGGACGCCGCGAAGCGCAACGGACTGACGCCACGCGCGCGCATCGTCGCCGGCGCCGTGGCCGGGGTCGCACCGCGGATCATGGGTTTCGGGCCGGCGCCCGCGATGCGCAAACTGCTGGCGCGCGCGAAGCTCACGCTCGCCGACATCGACCTGATCGAATTGAACGAGGCCTTCGCGGCGCAGGCACTGGCCGTGACGCGGGACCACGGCTTGCCCGACGATTCGCCCAAGGTCAACCCGATGGGCGGCGCGATCGCGCTTGGTCACCCGCTGGGTGCGAGCGGTGCGCGCCTGGTCACCACCGCGTTCTACCAGCTGCGCCGCACGGGAGGGCGCTACGCGCTGTGCACGATGTGCATCGGCGTCGGCCAGGGCATCGCGCTCATCATCGAACGTGTCTGAACGGGACGAACATGAAACTGCCATCCGAGCAATACGGGGAGTTCTACCAGCGCGACCGGACGATCCACCCGCCGGCCCATGCGCCGACCTACAAGACCAGCGTGCTGCGCTCCCCGCAGAAGACGCTGATCTCGCTGCAGAACTCGTTGTCGGAGATCACCGGCCCGGTGTTCGGCGCCGACGAGCTCGGCCCGCTCGACAACGACCTGATCATGAACTACGCGAAGACCGGCCTACCGGTCGGCGAGCGGATCGTCGTGTACGGCTACGTCCTGGATGAGAACGGCCGCCCGGTGCGAAACGCCTTGGTCGAGGTCTGGCAGGCGAACGCCGGCGGCCGCTACCGGCACCGGAACGACACCTACATCGCGCCGATCGATCCCAACTTCGGCGGCTGTGGCCGCACGCTCACCGACGCGAATGGCCGCTATTTCTACCGGACGATCAAGCCCGGGCCTTACCCGTGGCGCAACAACGTCAACGACTGGCGGCCGGCGCACATCCATTACTCGATCTCGGGATCGGGATGGGCGCAGCGCCTGATCACCCAGATGTACTTCGAGGGCGATCCGCTGATCGCGAGCTGCCCGATCCTGCGGACGATCCCTTCGGAGGCGGCGGTGCGCCAGCTGATCGCGCCACTCGACCGCAATGCAGGCATCCAGCTCGACAGCCTCGCCTACCGTTTCGACATCGTGCTTCGCGGGTCGCGCGCGACGTGGTTCGAGAATGCCGTGCAACCCGACGACCCCATGCAAGGCGAATGACGATCATGGTCAACAAGCTCGAGTACCTGAAGGAAACGGCGTCGCAGACGGCCGGCCCCTACGTCCACATCGGGCTGGCGCCCAAGCAGGCAGGTTTCGACATCTTCGAGAACAACTTCGGCAACGTGCTGGCCGGCCCGAAGACCAAGGGCGAGCGCATCCGGGTCGAAGGGCGGGTGATCGACGGCTCGGGGACGCCGCTGCGCGACGTGCTGATCGAGATCTGGCAGGCGAACGCTGCGGGCAAGTACAACCACCCAGCGGACCGGCAGAAGAAGCCGATCGACAAGAGGTTCCGCGGCTGGGGCCGCGGATGCTCGGATTTCACGACCGGCATCTGGGCCTTCGACACCATCAAGCCGGGAGCGGTGATGGGCCGCAACGACCGCCCGATGGCACCCCACATCAATTTCTGGATCGTCGCGCGCGGGATCAACGTCGGGCTCTCGACCAGGATGTACTTTTCCGACGAGCAGGCGGCCAATGCCAGGGACCCGGTGCTCAACCTGATCGAATGGGAGGTGCGCCGCAAGACGCTGATCGCCACGCGCGAGGAGCGCAAGGGCCACGTCGTCTACCGTTTCGACATCAACATCCAGGGGCCCGACGAGACGGTCTTCTTCGACATCTGAACGGCATCCGTCGACATCCCATGCCCGACACGCTGTTCACCACCGATGCGATGCGCGCGGTCTTCGCGGACCGGACGCGCATCCAGCGCATGCTCGATTTCGAGGCTGCGCTCGCCCAAGCCGAAGCCGCGATCGGCGTGATCCCGCAGGACGCGGCAGATGCCATCGCAGGGGAATGCGACGCCGGTCGCTTCGACGCCCCGGCGCTGGGGGCGGCGGCCCAGGCTGCGGGCAATCTCGCCATCCCGCTGGTCGCTGCGCTGACGCGCAACGTAGCCGCGGTCGATCCGGTCGCCCGCGGCTACGTCCATTGGGGGGCGACGAGCCAGGACGTCATCGACACCGGGCTCGTACTGCAGCTGAAGGACGCGCTGGCCCTGATCGACGCCGACGTCGAGCGGCTCGCAGCGGCGCTCGCGATGCAGGCGCGCCGCCACGCGACGACGCCGCTCGCCGGACGCACATGGCTGCAGCAGGCG
>JAJXTF010000214.1 GCA_021784125.1 Pseudomonadota bacterium
CGGCGGCCGCTTCTTTGTCCGCACTGCGCGCAGGGAGCCAACGCCTGCCACGACAGGTGACCTGCCGCATCCGCCGGTGCAGCATGACGTGAAGAGCCGCCTCGAACGCCGCGGTGATCGGCTGCAGTTGCCGGACGCCGCTCAGTGACATCGGTGGGCGCGCGAATCGCCGCCCCGCAATGGATCCAGAGAGGGAGACTGCCGTGCGCAAGTGTGTCGCCTGCCAGTTCTACGATCGCCACGAATCGAACTCGGATCAGGGAAGCGCCCAGCGCTGGGGACAATGCAGGCGTTCCGGTCCGACGCTGAATCCGCTGCCCGCGAAGAGCTACATGGTCGAGGGCCTGTGGCCGCACGTGCGCGACGACGACTGGTGCGGTGAATGGATGGCCGCTGAGCGCAAGGACCCCGAGGTGAAACACGCCCTCGAAACGCTGATGCAGGGCAGCGCGCCATCGCTTCGCGTGCCGCTGATGACACCCACGCCCGGCACGCGGCACGCGTCGCCGTTCGCAGCGCCTTCAGCCGGCGCATCCGCATCGCTGCCTTCGGGGGCGATGTCGGCCCCGACGGCGGACGCAAAGCCGGTTGGCGCCGACTAGGTCGGCGGCCCGACGCCCCGGAAGCGTCCGCCCCCGGCGGCGCATGATGCCGCTCCCCGCGGGGGAACGGCGGGGGAATGCGCTAGAATGAACGGTTTTCCAACCTAGAAACCGCAGCGCGGAACTGGCGTTTCGCCGCGGTCGGCGAAGCGTGCGTGTACAGCGTGACCTGACGAGCGCGCCCGGCGTGCCGGTGGCGCTGACGATCGGCAATTTCGACGGCGTGCATCGCGGGCACCAGGCGATGCTCGCCCGCCTGATCGAGGCGGCCGAGGACCTGCAACTCCAGCCGGCGGTGCTGACCTTCGATCCGCATCCGCGCGAGTATTTTGCGCACGGCGACGCACCCGCCCGCCTGTCGACGCTGCGCTCCAAGCTCGATCTGTTTCGCGCCTTCGGGGTCGCCGTCACCTGGGTCGCACGCTTCGATGCGCGACTGGCCGCCCTGACGGCGGAAGAGTTCATCGACGACGTGCTGGTGCGCAGCCTGAACGCACGCTGGGTGCTGGTCGGCGACGATTTCCGCTTCGGTCGCGGCCGGGCAGGCGATCTCGCCCTGCTGCGGGCAAGGACCCGACCCTTCAGTGTCGAAGGGATGCGCAGCATCGACATCGGCGAATTGCGCGCGTCGAGCACTGCGGCGCGCAACGCGCTCGCGGCCGGGGACCTCATGCGGGCCGCCGATCTGCTCGGTCGCTCGTACGCGATCAGCGGCCACGTCGCCCACGGCGACAAGCTCGGACGCGACTTGGGCTTTCCGACGGCGAACCTGCCGCTGCGGCACCGGCCACCGCTGTCCGGCATCTTCGCCGTGCGCGTCCACGGCCTGCCCGGCGGGCCGCACCACGGCGTCGCGAGCGTGGGGCTGCGCCCCACGGTCAAGTCGGACGGCCGGCCGCTGCTCGAGGTGTTCCTGCTGGACTTCGACCAGGCGATCTACGGTCGCCGCATTACCGTCGAATTCCTGAGCAAGCTTCGTGACGAGGAGCGCTACTCCGACCTCGCCGCGCTTGCGCGCCAGATCGGCACCGATGTCAACCATGCGCGCGAGTATTTCGCCGCCCACGCGTGACGATGCAACGGCCGCAGGAGAGCCGCGTCGTTTCCGGAAGAAGCCCGATTGCCCATGCCTGACGACAACCGCCCCGACTACAAGTCGACGCTCAACCTTCCCGACACGCCGTTTCCGATGCGGGGCGATCTTGCGCGCCGCGAGCCCGGCTGGGTCGAGGACTGGCAGCGAAACCGCGTCTACGAGGCGATACGCGAGGCGTCCCGCGGGCGGCCGCGCTTCGTCCTGCACGACGGGCCGCCGTACGCCAACGGCGACATCCACATCGGTCACGCCGTCAACAAGATCCTGAAGGACGTCATCGTCAAGTCGCGCGCCCTCGCGGGCTTCGATGCGCCCTACGTCCCGGGATGGGACTGCCACGGCATGCCGATCGAGGTGCAGATCGAGCGCACGCACGGCAAGAACCTGTCGACGGCCGAAACGCAGCGGCTGTGCCGCGCCTACGCGAAGGAGCAGATCGAGCGCCAGAAGAAGGATTTCCGGCGCCTGGGCGTGCTGGGCGACTGGGACCGCCCGTATGCGACGATGGACTATCGCAACGAGGCCGACGAGATCCGTGCGCTGGGCCGCCTGCTGGAGAAAGGCTACCTCTACCGCGGCCTGAAGCCCGTCAACTGGTGCTTCGACTGCGAGAGCGCGCTGGCCGAGGCCGAGGTCGAGTACGAGGACCGCGTCGACATCGCGATCGACGTCGCCTTTGCGCTGGAGGACGCGCAGGAGCGCGCGAAGCTCGCCCGTGCTTTCGGCCTGGAGGACGCACCCGAAGGGACGATCTGCGCGGTGATCTGGACGACCACGCCCTGGACGATCCCGTCGAACCAGGCGCTGAACGCACATCCCGAGTTCGTCTACGCGCTGGTGGCCACCGAACGCGGCCACCTGATCCTCGCCCAGGACCTGGTCGCCGCATGTCTCGCCCGCTACCGGCTCGAGGGCAGGGTCGTCGCGACGGCCAAAGGTGCGGCACTGGAGAACATCGCGTTCCGCCATCCGTTCGACGAGCGTGCGTCGCCGGTCTACCTCGGCGAGTACGTCACGCTGGAGCAGGGCACCGGCATCGTCCACAGCGCGCCCGCCTACGGCGTCGAGGACTTCATCTCCTGCCACCGCCATGGCATGAAGGACGACGACATCCTCAACCCGGTGCAGGGCGACGGCAAGTTCGCCGCCGACCTCCCGTTCTTCGGAGGCATGGGCATCTGGGATGCCAACCCGCGGATCGTCGACAAGCTGCAGGAAGTCGGCGCGCTGCTGCACTCGGAGAAGTTCACGCACAGCTACATGCACTGCTGGCGGCACAAGACGCCGATCATCTATCGCGCGACGACGCAGTGGTTCGCCGGCATGGACGACACGCCGGGCTATCGCGGCACCAAACCGGCCGAGGCGCTGCGCGAGACGGCGCTGCGCGGCATCGAGGAAACGCAGTTCTTCCCGGCCTGGGGCAAGGCGCGGCTGGCCGCGATGATCGCCAACCGCCCCGACTGGACGCTGTCGCGCCAGCGCCAATGGGGTACGCCGCTGCCTTTCTTCGTCGATCGCAGGACCGAGGAGTTGCATCCGGACACGCCTGCGCTGCTCGAGCTCGCGGCGACCAAGGTCGCGGCGGGCGGCATCGAATCGTGGTTCGAGGCGAGCGCCGAGGATTTCGGCGTCGACGCCGCGCGCTACCGCAAGCTGACCGACACTCTCGACGTGTGGTTCGACTCCGGAACCACGCACCAGACGGTGATGGGCGGGCCGGAAGGCCGCGCGAAGCACCTGGGCTCGCGTCCGGAAGACACGGGTTTTCCGGCCGACCTCTATCTCGAAGGCTCCGACCAGCACCGCGGGTGGTTCCACTCGTCGCTCCTGACCTCGTGCATGCTCAACGGCGTCCCGCCCTACAAGGCGCTGCTGACCCACGGCTTCGCCGTCGACGGCGACGGTCGGAAGATGTCGAAGTCCAAGGGCAACGTCGTCGCGCCGCAGAAGATCGCGGGAACGCTGGGCGCCGAGATCCTGCGGCTGTGGGTGGGTGCGACCGACTATTCGGGCGAGCTGTCGATCTCCGACGAGATCCTGAAGCGCGTGGTCGAAGGCTACCGGCGCATCCGCAACACGCTGCGCTTCCTGATGGCGAACACTGCCGATTTCGATGCCTCGCGCGATGCCGTCGCCGTCGATGCGCTGTTCGAAGTCGACCGCTATGCACTGGCGCGGGCGCGTGAAGTCGCCGCCGCGATCGCGGGCGACTACGATCGCTACGAGTTCCACCTTGTCGTGCAGCGCCTGCAGACCTACTGCTCGGAGGACCTGGGCGGCTTCTATCTCGACGTCCTGAAAGACCGCCTCTACACGGCCGGAGCAACCAGCCCGGCTCGGCGCTCTGCGCAGACCGCGCTCGCGGCGATCCGCGACGCGCTGCTGCTGCTCATGGCGCCGATCCTTTCGTTCACCGCCGAAGAAGCGTGGAAGATCGTCCGCCCCGGCGATCCGACGATCTTCATCCACACCTGGACCGACGCGCTGCCCGCCATCCGCGACGCCGACACGCTGCTCGCCAAGTGGGCGCGCATCCTCGCGGTGCGTGCGACCGTGCAGCGCGAACTCGAAGCGGTGCGCCAGGCCGGTGCGATCGGCTCGTCGCTGCAGGCCGAAGTCGACATCGTCGCCGCTTTCGACGATTACACCGCCCTGGCGTCGCTGGGCGACGACCTGCGCTTCGTGTTGATCACCTCCGCCGCGAGCGTGCGCCGCGGCGACGCATTGTCGATCACCGTCGCCTCCAGCAGCCACACGAAATGCGAGCGCTGCTGGCACTGGCGCGCCGATGTGGGCGGCGATGTCGCCCATCCTGGGCTGTGTGGGCGCTGCGTGTCCAACCTGTTCGGCGCGGGCGAATCCCGACGCTGCGCATGACGCTCGCCGACGGACCGGCAACCGTGACGGCGACACGCGCCGCCGCACGCTCTCGCGGCCTGGCGTGGCTGTGGCTTTCGGCTGCGGTGATCGTCGCCGACCAGGCCAGCAAGCACCTGATCCTCGGTGCATTCCGGCCCGGCGAGGAACTCGTGCTCGCACCGTTCGTCAGCCTCGTGCTGGCCTTCAATTCCGGCGCGGCGTTCAGCTTCCTGGCCGGTGCGGCGGGCTGGCAGCGCTGGCTGTTCATCGCGATCGCGATCGGCGCCTGCGCGATCATGGTCGTGCTGCTGCGGCGCGGCGGCAGCGCGCTGTTCTGCGCGAGCCTGGCCCTGATCGTCGGCGGTGCGTTGGGCAATCTCTGCGACCGCGTGACGCTGGGACACGTCGTCGATTTCATGCTGTTCCACTGGCGGCAGTGGTACTACCCGGCGTTCAACGTGGCCGACAGTGCCATCACCGTGGGCGCTATCGCGCTGGTCGTCGACAGCATCAGGGGCGGCGGCGAGGGCGCCAGGCCCAAGCCCGGGCCGGGGCCCGCTGGAGATCACTGACATGGACGTGCTGCTCGCCAACCCGCGCGGTTTCTGCGCCGGCGTCGACCGGGCGATCGCGATCGTCGAACAGGCACTCACCCAGTTCGGGGCGCCGATCTACGTGCGCCATGAAGTCGTGCACAACCGCTACGTCGTCGACGACCTGCGTCGCAAGGGCGCGATCTTCGTCGAGCTGCTCGATGACATTCCCGATGGCTCGACGG
>JAJXTF010000023.1 GCA_021784125.1 Pseudomonadota bacterium
GTCGGTCCCCGCGACATGAATGCTGCCGTCGCGCACGCGCAGCTCCGTTGCCGGCACTTCGAAACGGCGCGCGGCCTCGGCGAGGAACAGTGCACGCACTTCCGCGCAGGCCTGGCGCACCGACATGCCGCCAATCTCTATCGACTGGCTGCCCGACGTGTAGCCCTCGTCGGGTGACTGGGTGGTATCGCCCGCGACGATGTTCACGCGCCCGATGTCGACGTCGAGCTCATCCGCCGCGATCTGCGCGATTGCGGTGCGGATCCCCTGCCCGATCTCGACCTTGCCGCTCCACACCGTCACGCTGCGCTCCTTATCGAAGCGCACCCAGCGATCGAGCCGCGGGGTCGCGGCAAGGCTTCGGGGAAGCGCAGTCCGGCTCATCGCTTCCGGCCGCGCGCCATCGCGACGGCAGCGGCGCGTATGGCGCGCAGCACCCTCGCATGCGCACCGCAGCGGCAGAGATTGCGCTCGAGCGCAGCGACGATCTGTCCATCGGTCGGATCGGGCATCTCGCGCAGCAACGCAACCGCGGCCATGACGATGCCACTTGAGCAGTAGCCGCATTGCGCGGCCTGGTGGTCGATGAACGCCTGCTGTACCGGGTGCAATGCCCGCCCGTCGCCAATGCCTTCGATGGTGGTCACTTCGTGCCCTTCGACGGACCACAACGGCGTCTCGCAGGATTGCACGGCACGACCGTCGACGAGGACCGTGCAGGCACCGCACTGCCCTTCACCGCAGCCGAACCGTGCACCCCTGAGGCCGAGGTCGTTGCGCAGCACGTACAGGAGCGGAACGCCCTCCTCCGCCGACACCTGCCGGTCGACGCCGTTCACGCGCAGGCTCACGGTCTTCACGATGCTGCCCGCCGCCACCCGACGGTCATCCGTTCCGGCGTCCGGGCAGCATGCGCTGGAACACGCCGTCCCGGTCGACCAGCAGATGCTTGAGTGCGGCAGCCGCGTGAACGACGATCAGCGCCGCAAGCACATAGGTGATCACGCGGTGTGCGTCCGCGAAGCGCTCGCGCAGCGCGACGTCGTCCCAGCCCCAGTGCGGCAGCGGAATGCCGAAGAGTTTCGGGCCGTACCTGCTGAACGACGGCGTCAGGTAGCCGGTGACGACGGCGAGCAGCATGAAGAGGTACAGGATGCCGTGTCCGAGGACGGCCGCGCGTCGCTCCCACGCTGGCATCGATCCCGGCAGCGGGGGCGAGCGGTGCATCGACCTGAGCGCGATCAGCGCGGCGATCAGCACGGCGGCGACGATCCCCAGCGACTTGTGCAGGTTGTAGTAGTACCCGCGCGCAGGGGTGCGCACGGGAACGCCGACCATGTACCAGCCGATGGCGAGCAGGGCGAGGATCGAGATCGCCGCCAGCCAGTGCACGACCACGATCGCGCCGCCATGTCGGGGAGACGCGACCGGCGCCGCCATGGGTCGAGTCTGCGCTACGGTGCTTCCGGTTTGCATGGATCTCCAGGGGACAGGCAGGATGGTCGGCGCGGCCGCCGCGAGATACCGTTGCGGCGCAGCAGCCGGATTCGGGGTGCCTTCTATTGGAGCACAGGATTCGATGAATGCAAAAGCGATTTGCCCGGCGCTGGGTCTGCTCGCGCTGGCTGCGGCAATGTCCGCGGCGTCGGCTGCCGTCCCCACGAACGTCGCCTATGTCAGCACGCCCGAAGGCGTGACGGTGATCGACCTTGCGCGGCTCGCGCCCATCGGCCGGATCGACGTCGGCGGCAAGGGACCCCGCGGCATCGCGATCACGCCGGACGGCAAGTACCTGCTGACGGCCAACCAGCACACCGCAGACGTATCGGTGATCGACACGTCGACATCCAGGGTCGTGCGTCGCATTCCGATCGGCAAGAACCCCGAGTTCATGCGCATCCAGCACGACGGCTCGATCGCCTATGTCACCTACGAGCCCTCGGTGGTGTCCGGGCCGCCCGGCAAGGCGCCGAGGGAGGAAAAGGGCGGGTCGCCCGCGGAAGTTGCGGCGGTGGATCCGCAGGCCGGCACCGCGAAGAGCTTCCTGACGGGGGGTCGCGAAACCGAAGGCATCGAGTTCTCGCCCGACGGCAAGTACATCGTCGTCGCCAACGAAGGCAACGACACGGTCGCCCTGTACGACAAGGCGACGGGCAAGGTCGCCAAGACGATCGACGTCACGCCCTGGGGCAGCCGGCCGCGCGGCGCCAAGATCGCACCGGACGGGAAAACCTATGTCGTGACGATGGAGAACTCGAACAACTTCGTCGTGTTCGATCGCGATTTCAATTTCATCCGGTCGGTGCCGACCGATCAGGGACCCTACGGCGTGAGCTTCGACCGCGGGGGCCGGCACATCCTGATCGCCGCCGCGCGATCCGGCGAGCTGGAGGTCTTCGACGCGAAGACCTACGCATCGGTGGCGAAGGCCTCGCTGGGCAAGCGCTGCTGGCACTTCAGCTTCACGCCCGACGACTCGAAGATCATCGTCGCCTGCGGACGCTCCAACGACCTGCACGTCATCGACGCCAGGACGTACAAGACGGAGAAGGTGATCGCCGACGTGCATCTGCCCTGGGGCGTCGTCACCTGGCCGAAAGCCTACGGGACGCTGGACACGCCGTAGCAGCTGCGTCGGCGGCTGTTCCAGCGGCAACGCGCCGGATGGCTGCCGGATGGAGGGCCGCCCTCAGAAGTCGTACCCGAAGTACCGGATGTCCCTGTCGAATCGACTTGCGACGATGTCCCGCGTTGCGTCGGAATAGTAGGCCAGGTAGCCCCCGTGGACGGACCGATTCACGTGCGGCAGGGCGACGGCGAGGCCGAGCCTGCGCTGCACCGCGGCGAAATCCTCGTGCAGCGCTTCGTATCTTCCGATGAAATCCACGATCACCTCGCCACGGTCATCGGTGAGGTAGTCGAGCTGGTTGCGCGTGGTCCGCTCGCCCGGGCCCGTCGTCGCGCTGGTCACGAAATCGTCGAACGTCCGCGCATGCTCGCGCACGAAGCTCGCGAAGCGGTTCGGAACGGGAACCTGGACGCACATGTGATACCAGGAGACCAGGCGATCCCATGGATTGCGCACGAAGGCGAACTTGAAGTAGCCGCGCCATTGCTCGGGGCCCGCGAGATCGCGCATCTCGCGCGCGGACGTGTGGCGGCGCCCGTCGTGCGCGACCGCGCCGATCCCGGGATCGCTATCGCGAAGGGCGCTCTCGATCGACGCACCGCCGGTCTTCTGGATGTGCACGAAGATGCACCTTGCCCGATGGGAAACGACCATCGCCGAAGCGGATCGCGGCCTAAAGCCGCGCTTCCATAACGGGTCCCGCGCGCTCCGCCGATCGGGCGCTTTCGCGGATCAGGCCGACGCACCGCAGCAGGTAGCTCGCAAAGACGGGATTGCGCGGGTCGAGGGCATCCGCGTGCGTCGACCCGACTTCGAAACGCTTGAGGCGGCCGGTGAAGACCTTCCTCCAGCCGGCAGGATCGCAGCTTCCGGCGCGCTGCCGGCTGCACAGCATGTAGACGGCGCCGTCGTAGGGCAAGGGGTGGTGACGGGCGAGCGCCTGCTCGAACGCCGTCGCAACGCGGACGAGCGCCTTCATGTAGGCCGGGTCGTCGGCGGGACCCACGCTTCCTCCCATCGCCCGACGCCGCTTCATCTTCTCGGCGAAGCGCTCCTCGGTCATCTGCAAATAGCCTCCCTGCAGGAGCCGATCGGGGGGATCGAGCAGCAGCAGCGGAAGCACCTCCTCCCCTGCGTCGCGCAGCGCGCGCGCCATCGCCGTCACGACATACGCTCCCGCAGGGGCATGGCGCATTGCGACTCACTCCCGCGGGCCGGCCACGCTCTGCGTCCACCCGAATCTCCCTGAATCGGCTCTTGCGGCCAATTCGTGGATCATACCGTGGAGGGACCGCATCGAACGAACCCCCGGCGGGAGAGCGGTTCGGGCTGCGCGATCCCCGGCGGCCCGGCATCGCCGGCGCCGACGCACCAGCCCCCGATGTACCATCGCGGCTGGACCCTTGCGCGGCGGACCAGCCCCGACGCACCATGACGATCTATCGACTCGGCGACGCCGCACCGCGCGTGCCTGCATCCGCCTACGTGGCGCCCGGCGCGACGGTGATCGGCCGGGTGACGCTGGGCGAGCGCGCCAGCGTCTGGCCGGGCGCCGTCATCCGCGGCGACGACGACGCGATCCACGTCGGTGACAACACCAACGTGCAGGATGGAGCGGTGCTTCACGTCGATCCCGGCATCCCGATGTCCATCGGCAGCGACGTGACGATCGGCCATCAGGCGATGCTGCACGGCTGCACGGTCGGCGACGGCACGCTGGTGGGAATCCAGGCCATCGTTTACAACAAGGCCGTCATCGGGCGGAACTGCCTGATCGCCGCCGGCGCCGTCATTCCCGAGGGGAAGGTGTTTCCCGACCGCTCGCTGATCGTCGGCGTCCCGGCCAGGGTCCACCGGACGTTGCGCGACGAGGAACTCGCTGCGATGCGCGTGAACGTCGACGCCTACGTGAAGCGCGGCGAGTGGTTCAGGAAAGATCTGCAACAGGTCGACTGACGCCGGGATCGGCTCGGCCCCTGGTCAACCCGGGATCCAGCGGACGACCAGCGGAATCACGACTGCACCCAGGATTCCGTGCAGTCCCATCGCGAGGCCCGCGAAGCGGCCTGCCTCGGCATCGACGCTGAAAGCGCGCGCCGTCCCGATGCCGTGCGCGGCGACGCCCAGCGCGAAACCGCGCTGCCACCATGCCTTCGATCCGACCAGGTCCAGGACGAAGCGCGCAAACACCGCGCCAAGGATGCCGGTGGAAATCGCGAAGACCGCGGTCAGCGTGGGTGACGCATGGATGCGCTCCGCGACGCCCATGGCGATCGGCGCAGTCACCGATTTCGCATAGAACGCCGCGACGATCGATGGGTCGGCACCCAGCCAGTGGGCGATGCCGACGGCGCTGACGATCGACGTCGCGCCTCCCGCAACCAGCGCCGCGAACAGGGGCACGACCCTGCCGCGCAGTTCCCTGAGACCGGCGTGGATGGGAACGGCGAGCGCCACGGTGGCGGTTCCCAGCAGGAAATGCACGAACTGTGCGCCCTCGAAATACTTCGCGTAGGGCATGTCGATCGCGGACAGCGTCGCAGCCACGAGGGCGACGGCGATCGCGACCGGATTGGCGAGCGGATTGCGGCCGAGACGCTCGTATGCGACCAGCCCGACCTGATAGGCAGCCAGCGTCAGGATCAACGCAAGCAGCGGGCTGCCCGAAAGGTAGACCCATATCTCGTGAATGTCCGGGAACTCAGGCTTCATCGGAGGACCGGCCGGAGAAGACACGCAGCACGACGGCCGCCGCGGCGATGGTGAGCACGACGCTGCCCACCAGCGCCGCAACCACCGGGAGGAGATTCGCCTTGAGGTGCGGCCAGAACAGGATGACGCCGACGGCCGCAGGCACGAAGAGCAATCCGAGGTGTCGCGTCAGGGCGGAAGCCACGAGGTCGACTGCCGGCGGAACGCTCCCGCGGACATGCAGCCAACCGAGGAACAGGACGAGTCCGACGACCGGCCCCGGAATGAAGTGGACGGCAAAGCGCGAGACGATCTCGCCCAGTCCCTGGAAAATCAGAATCTCGACCAGTCCTGCAATCATTGGACTCCCTTGCGTGGGGTTCGTCGGATGCCTCGGACGCTCAATGCTCGTTGCGCATGGCGAGCATCGCAGCGATCAGCTCGGGCTCGTCCCAGGGAACGTCGACGGGCAGCTCGATCAGGATGCGACTGTCGGGGTCACGCAGCCATTCGCGCGGAAAGACGACGACCGACTGCCCGCCGTTGCGCCGGCCTTGCTCGCGGGCGTCCCCGCCGCCGGCGGGCATCCCGCCTCGTGCTCGCCCTTCCAGCGCATCGGACAGCGCCTGGCCCAGGTCGGCGCCGACCCGCTCTCCCATGTGCATGTGCGTCACCAGGCGCCGGTTGATCTCCAGCAGATGGGCCGCCCCGGTCCGCTCGTCGATGATGCACTGGACGTTGAAGAATCCGCTCATGCCGAAGCCACGGCACAGCGCTTCGGAGAATGCACCCATTTCCGGGGAATCCACGAAGCGCAGCACCGTCGTCTGTCCCTTGACCCGATGGGTGGCCGCATGGCGCTCCCAGGCGAAGCTCGCCAGCGGCACGCCCCGGAGCGCGACCAGCGCCTGCGAATGATGCGGTCCCCGCACGTAGGCCTGCACCAGCAGCTGTGGCGCGCGTGATTCCTCGAGATCCAGCGGATCGGGACGGAGCAGGCGCTGCGCGGCAGCCGTGAGTTCGGCGGCGGTCGACACCATCGCCACGCCCTGCCCCGCGAACCCGAAGCGTCGCTTGAGGACGACCGGGTAGCGCAGCCCGGCGGCATGCGCGAGCGCCTCTTCCACGCTCGCCGCGACTGCGCAAGGAGGGACGCGGACGCCCAGCGCTTGCGCGGCGGCGGGCAGCATCGTCTTGTCGATGCTCACCGCGTAGTGTCGCGGATCACCCAGCGATTGCGCGATCAGCATGGCGAGTCGCGCCCGCAGCGCCGGATCGAAGCCCCGCGGTGGTTTCAGGGCAATGGTGAACAGCAGCCGGATCGCCATCTCGTCGCAGGGCACGAGCATCTGCGGCGAGACCTTCTCGATCATCCGGACCAGGCTGCGCAACCATTCCATCGGCGTCGCGGTCGCCGGCAGGATGCCGACCCGTGCGACGTAACGCGACCGCGTCGCCAGCGAATCCTCCGGTGCGAGCAGCGCAACCTCGAAGCCGGCCCTCGCCAGCACGCGTGGCATGCGGGCGGTCCCGAGCCAGCGCGTCGCCGTGGAGACGAGGAGGAGGCGCCGGGTCATCGCCGCGGGCCATCCGTGATGCGAGCGACCTCCTCCCACTGCCGTACAGCGGCACGGATCGCCTGCGCAAAATCCGACGAACTGCCACCGACCGGTTCCATGCCCAACGCCGCGAGCTGGCTCCGCACCCGCGGCAGCGCGATGATGGGCAGCAGCGCGTCGTGCAACCGCGCGACGACGGGACGGGGCGTACCCTCCGGCACGACGATCCCTTGCCACGTCGTCACGTCGAAATCCGGATAGCCCTCCTCCGCGACAGTCGGCACCTGCGGAAATGCGTCCATGCGGTGGCTGCCTGTCACTGCCAACGCTTGCAGCCGGCCCGCGCGAATCAGGGTTGCCACGGTTCCCAGGTACGTGAAGAGCACGGGCACCTCGCCGGCCAGGACATCCTTGACCGCCATCGAGGTTCCCGCATAAGGAACGTGACCCAGGCGAACCCCTGCACGCCCGAACAGCAGCACCGCCGCCATGTGCGACGTCGACCCCACGCCGCCGCTGGCATAGAAGAGCCGCCCCGATGCGCGGCGCGCCCGCTCGATCAGGCCGTCGAGCGCGTCGACACCCAGCGCCGGCGACACCACGACGACGACCGGCATCCGGGCGAGCATCGCCACGGGCGCAAACCGGACTTCCGAAGGGACACCGGCGCCTTCGTGCTTCGCCGGTACGATTGCATTCGCCCCGTTGTTGGCGAGCAGCAGCGTGTATCCGTCGGGCGCGGTGCCGGCGACATACTCGACCGCGATCCGGCCGGCGGCGCCGGGGCGCGATTCGATCACGACCGGCTGCCCCAGCGCCTCGCCGAGAGGCGGCGCGACGAGGCGCGCGACGAGATCACCGGAACCGCCGATCGCCGAAGGCAGGATCAGCCGGATCGCGCGATTCGGGTAATTGGCGTCGCCAGCTGCGCGCGCAACCTGCGCGAACCAGGGCAGTGCCGCGATGCCCCGCAGCGCCAGCCTGCGGCGCCGCGCGGGTGCCCCGAGTCTCGTCGCGGTTGGAACGATCGCCATCGCCGCCCGGGCTGCCTGATGCATGTCCATGCAATCGGGCAGCCACGCCGCTCCGCCGGGCTCACATCGACCCCGCGGACGCTGTACCCGGCGGCCCCTCGCGTTCATTATAGGTAGGATGCCGACCCGCATCGCTGCTCTGCCGTGAATCGACCCGGCTGCGGGGATGCCCGGCCGCGTATCATCAGCGCGTCCGCAGCCGGACCGGAATATTCGACTTGACCCGGGTCGGCAGGCGGCAATAATCGCAGCGATCGGCCCGTGGTGACCTTCCTGCGCAGCGGCGCAAGGCGCACGCGATCGACGACGCGAAGCAGTCGCATCCCGCCTGGCCTGGAAGGTGTGACCACGACGATGCCCTCGAACATCATTCAGCTGCCGACCGGACCGCGCTGGCGCGTCCTGATCGCACACCGACGCAGCGAGGTCCGTCACGTACTGCGCACGCTGATCGAAACGGAGAGCATCGCGGTCGTGGAAGCGGCGGATGGGGAGGCCGCGCTCGCGGCACTCGAGTACACGCGGTTCGACCTGCTGGTCCTGGAGCTCGACTTGCCGGTGAAGGATGGCGTGGCGGTGATGCAGCTGCATCGCGTGCTGCTTGCACACGAACGCTCGCGCGTCGACGCGCCGGCGGTCATCGTCACGCTGGCACCCGAGGTGCGTGGCAACGCCACGCTGATCGATCACCTGCGTACGCTCGGTGTCGCCGGAGTCGTCGACGACTCGCCGCGGCCCGATGTCGCGCGCCTGGTCGAGGATGTCCTGCGGGTGCGCGCAGAGCGAAACGCCCCGGGAAAGCCGGCCGCCGCCTGAACGCAGCGCCCGCCGGGCCTGGAGCTTGCCCGGTGGCTGCGCTGCATTCGCGCAGCGACCCCGGCAATCGACTGCCGCTGCCGTCGGAGCTCAGTCGGCGTGGATCCCCGTCTTCTGGATCACCGCCGCCCACTTGCCGGTCTGGGCCTTCAGGTACTCGGCGAACTTCTCCACCGAACCGCCTTCCGCCACGACGCCCATCTTCTCGAAGGTGCTCTTGACCTCGGGGCTCGCCAGCGCCTTGTTGATTTCGGCGTTCAATGCATCGACGGCGTCCTTCGGCGTGTGGGCCGGCGCGACGAATCCCCACCAGACGGTGGCTTCGAGTTCCGGGAATCCTGCCTCGGTCGCCGTCTGCACGTCGGGGAGAGGCGCGAAGCGCTTCGGGCTTCCGACCAGGATCGGCCGCAGGCGATGGCCGTCGATCTGCGGCATCGCTTCGAGCGGATTCAGGAACATGAACGAGACCCGTCCGGCTTCGAGGTCGACGATGGCAGGTGCGCCTCCCTTGTAGGCCACCTGGAGCATCTGGGTGTGCGTCGTCAGCTTCAGCAGTTCCGAAGCGAGATGCGGCGCGCTGCCGTTACCCGACGAGGCGTAGGAAATCTTCGCGGGATCGGCCTTCGCCGCGGCAATCACGTCCTTCAGCGAGTGGTAGGACGACGCCACCGGAACGACCATGATCAGCGGCGCATAGCCCAGGTACGCGACGGGCGTGAGGTCCTTCTGCTCCGTGAAGCTGCGCTTGTGGTAGAGGGAGACGTTGGTCGCCAGCCCGTTCGCCGCGAGCAGGATCGTGTATCCGTCGGGCTTGGCCTTGACGACCGCTTCGGTCCCGATGTTTCCGTTCGCGCCGGGCTTGTTCTCGACGATGACCGGCTGGCCCGTCTGCGTGCTGATCTGTTTTGCGATCAGGCGACCGAGTATGTCGACGGCGCCCCCCGGTGGAAACGGAACCACCAGGTGGATCGCCTGGGCGGGGAAGTGCTTCGCATCGGCGGCGCTGGCCGCCACAGCCGGACCGAGCGTCAGCCCGGCCGCGAGCACGCACGACAACGCCTTCAACTTGCTGTGATTCATTGCCTGTTCCTCCTGTTCAATTTTGGTTGGGACCACGAATCGGACTTCCCTCGTTCGAGCTTCGAGGTGTTCCATCGATCGTCGCGTGTACATTCGGCATTAGAGCATCACCGCCCCCCGGGCGAACGCAGTCCCTTGCCCAGCATACCGGCTAGGGTATCGCCCGGTCCGGCACGACCGCGACCACTGGACGGGCGTGGCGACGCGGTTTAGTGTTCGTCGCGATGAGCCGATCCGACCCCGACGCCGATGACGTGCCCGCGGACGCGGTCGCCGTCGCCCGGCCCCGGATGACCCTCGCCGACCCGCTGCGCTGGCTCGCGCTGGGTTGGCGCGACTTCCGGCAATGTCCGCTGATCGGCCTCTTCTACGGTACGTGCTTCATGCTGATGGGCTGGGCGCTGATGGAGGTCTACGAGACGGCGCCCGCCTACGTGATGGCCCTGTCGGCCGGATTCCTCCTGATGGGGCCATTCCTCTTCCTGGGCCTGTATCGCGCCAGCCAGTGCCTGGAACGCGGCGAGAAGCCCGACCTCGGGGACTCGCTGCTGGCCTTCGAAGCGCGGATGGGGACGCTCGGCATCTTCGGTCTCGTCCTGCTGATCCTCGAATTGCTGTGGAGCCGGTCGACGCTGGTGATCTTCGCGCTGACTTTCGACGGCATGCCCGATCTTCGGGGTTCGCTCCTGGCGCTGATGAGCCCCGCCAACATCGGCTTCACGATTGCATGGCTCGGGGTCGGCGCGATCTTCGCGGGAATCATCTTCGCGGTGAGCGTGGTGTCGATCCCGATGATCCTCGACCGCGAGTCCGACGCCATCACGGCCGGTCTCACGAGTCTGCGCGTCGTGCTCGCTCAACCGCCGGTGATGCTGCTGTGGGGCGCGCTGATCACCGTGCTCGTGGTGCTGGCGCTTCTGCCGTGGTTCGCCGGGCTGCCGATCGTGGGGCCGGTACTGGGTCACGCGTCGTGGCACGCGTACCGGGCGGCGGTACCCGCGCCCGGCGCCGGGTTCGGCGCCGCGCTGCAGGCCGGCCGATAGGACCGTCTGCCCGCAGGGGCCGCGATTCGGCGGCAATTCGCAGCTTGCTTGACCATTCGCAAAGCGGTTGCGCGAACCCGTGAGCTACCTTGATGACACGCGATGCGGCGCCCACAGCCTGCCGCAGCCGCCACGACCGCCGCGCGACCCGGCGTATCCGAGTCAACAAGGAGGCGAAATGCTTGCGATCCGAACGACCCTGATGGCGGCTGTTGCTGCTGCCGCCCTGGCCGCCGCGACCCCGGCCGGTGCACAGAAGATGCTGAACAGCTTCATGACGCTGTCGCTGGCCGGTGCGCAGCAGGCGGCGCAAGCCGCGCTCGCGCGCTGCCAGAAGGATGGCTACACGGTTGCCGTCGCGATCGTCGACCGCGGCGGGCAGCCGCTGGTGATGCTGCGCGATCCGCTTGCCGGCGCGCACACGCCCCGGACCGCGATCGACAAGGCGGCGACCGCGGTCAGCTTCCGCACCGACACCACCGAGCTTGCGGAAACCACCCAGGCCGGAAAGGCATCGAGCGGCATCCGCCACCTGCCCAACGTCATCGCCGTGGGCGGCGGCATGATGATTCGCGCCAAGGGCTCGATCGTCGGGGGCATCGGCGTGTCCGGTGCGCCAGGTGGCGACAACGACGAAGCCTGTGCGAAGGCCGGAATCGCCGCCATCAACGACGCGATCGAGCTCGAATAGAACCCGAAGCACGCGACGCCGGCGCGCGCGGCACGGCAACGCAGGGCGGACCGCGGGGCGGGCTCGGGTCAGGTCCGCCCCTTTTCGGCTACGCTGCGCCGATGGCGATAACCATCGATCCCGCCGACATCGAATGGTCGGCGATCCGGGCGCAAGGCGCCGGGGGACAGAGCGTGAACAAGGTGTCGACGGCGCTGCATCTGCGCTTCGACATCGGTGCCTCTGGCCTCCCGGCAGCGATCAAGGCACGCTTGCTCGCCCGCGGCGATCAACGGATCAGCAGCGATGGCGTCATCGTCATCAAGGCCCAGCGCTACCGCAGCCAGGACCGGAACCGCGAAGACGCCCTCGCCCGCCTGCAAGCGCTGATCGACGGCGCCGCAACCGTCCCCGAGGCGCGCAAGCCCACGAAGCCGACCCGGGGCTCCCAGCGCCGCCGCGTGGAGGGGAAGGTCCGCCGCGGCAGGATCAAGGCTTCCCGCGGACGCGTCGACGAATGATCGGCAGCCCTGGCCACGACCGCGGTACGGCAAATGCCGCCGAGTTGTGCCATCATCCGCGACGCCCGATCCCGGGCCGAAGGCAATCCGTCAGACAAGCGCGATGGCCTGGCCGGAATGCCCATCATCGACTGCATCCCAGGGGGAGAAGATCATGATACGGACCAACCTGCGGACTCGCCTGAGTCCATTGCTCGTCCTTGCATCGGTCACTGCCGCGCTCGCGGCCGGAAGCGCCCTGGCCGAAGGCAAGCCCGCGACCTACGAGGGCAAGGCGACGCGCATCGGCCACGGCACGGCGCACACCGTCGTACGCACGGACGCCAGCGGCAAGGCGGCGTCGGTCGGCGTCGTCTTCACGCCGGGGATGCTCGAAGGCCTGCCGAAGGCGACCAAGGGTGCCGACCCCGATTTCCCCTATTCGCTGCCGATGCCGACGAAAGGACCCCGGACCGTCTTCGATCACGTTGTAGTCAACTGGGAGTCCACGGGTCATCCGCCGCCGCACGTCTACGACGTCCCGCATTTCGATTTCCATTTCTACCTGGTAAGCCGCGCGAAGGTGCATAAGGTCGCCTTCAAGGACGAGAACGAATCGGCCAGTCCGGCGCAGCAGCCCCCTGCCGAGCTGATGCCGGCGGGCTACGTCCTGCCGCCCGGCACGGCGGTTCCCCGGATGGGCGTGCACGCGATCAATCCGGCGTCGCCCGAATTTCACGGCCAGCCGTTCACCGCGACCTTCATCTACGGGTATTACGACAAGCGACAAACCTTCATCGAGCCGATGGCGTCCCTCGCGTTCCTCAAGTCGAAACCGTCGTTCTCGGCCGCGCTGCCGCGCCCCGCTTCCTACACCAAGCCGGGCGCCTATCCGTCCGCCTACAGCGTCAGGTACGACGCCGCGCACAACGTCTACGAAGTCGCACTGGACGAATTGAAATAGCGGGCGCCCGTGCCGGGCAGGGCGCCCCGACGTGGTGCCCGTCCGGTCCCTCCGGTCCAGCCGGGACGTGAGCACTCCCGCGCGATCACGCCTGCCACACGCCGTACCCCGATTCGCGCAAATCGATCGCCAACTCCACTTCCATGTCGCGCGCGGCGTCATAGGGCATGGGGTTGTAGATTTCGTAGAGTCGGGGCAACAGGCGCAAGCCGAATCGTCGTACGTAACGGTTGGACTGCATGCCGGCCTTGTGCTTGTCGAAGCGCAGGTCGGGGTCCAGTCCCGTCATGCCGACGTAGACGCAGGGCTTTCCCGCGACGTAGCCCGGGTTGGCTTTCCTGAAGCGGCTTTCGAGGAGGACGTCCTTCGAAAGTTCGATCACGTAGACGTGGTAGTGACTGCGCTGTCCCATCGAGGCATTCGGTTTGGTGGGCGCGGTCCGCGGTCCACTACCCCGCCCCTGACAGTCGAAGTATGCCGCAGCGGGCCCGCTGCGGCCCCTGCGGACCCTGCCCTCGACGTGACGGCGGCGAACTGCCGCGGCGCGTCAGTTCGCCCCAAGCGCCTGCGACGCAGCGGCCCGAGTCTTCGCTGCACGTCCCGCTACGTGTCCCCGTCGCCGCCCAGATTGCAGTCGAAATATCGTGCCTGGACCAATTCCTGCATAAGGCTATCGGCTCGGGAATGGCGCACCCCGTTGGTGCGCCCGCCTCCCTCCCCTCGACCGATCAAGTCTCGCTGCACCGCCAGGATCCGATGCCCAACCTAAGCGAAGAGCAAGCCCGCGCCCACATGCACAAGCTGCTGGGCGCGATGACCGCCGCCGGCGGCTCCGACCTGTTCATTGCGGCCGATTTCCCGCCCAGCATGAAGGCACACGGCAGCATGCAGCCGCTGACCGCGCAGAAGCTCACGGGCGACATCACGCGGATGTTCTCCCAAGCACTGATGAACGAGCGCCAGCGCGAGGAGTTCGCGCGCGACCTCGAGTGCAACTTCGCTCTTTCGATCCCCGGCGTATCGCGCTTTCGCGTCAACGTCTTCATCCAGCAGCAACAGGTCGGCATGGTCATCCGGACCATCGCCTCCGAGATTCCGAGCTTCGAAAAGCTCGGCCTGCCGGAAACGCTGAAGGAAATCGTCATGAGCAAGCGGGGCCTCGTGCTGGTCGTGGGTGCGACCGGTTCCGGGAAATCCACTTCGCTGGCCGCGATGATCGACCATCGGAATTCCACGTCGTCGGGTCACATCATCACGATCGAGGATCCAATCGAGTACGTGCACGCGTCCAAGAACTCGCTGGTGACCCACCGGGAGGTGGGCGTGGACACGCACTCCTGGCACGGCGCGTTGAAGAACACCCTGCGCCAGGCGCCGGACGTCATCCTCATCGGCGAGATTCGCGATACCGAGACCATGGAGCACGCGATCGCCTTCGCCGAGACGGGGCATCTGTGCCTCGGGACCCTGCACGCCAACAATGCGAACCAGACGCTCGATCGCATCATCAACTTCTTCCCGGAGGAGCGGCGCAACCAGCTCCTGATGGACCTGTCGGTGAACCTGCGTGCGATCATCTCGCAGCGGCTGATCCGCACGTCGGACGGCGTGGGACGCAAGGCGGCGATCGAGATCCTGATCAACACGCCGACGATCGCAGATCGCATCTTCAAGGGCGAATTCAACGAGATCAAGGGGATCATGTCCAAGTCGCGCGAGCTCGGCATGCGAACCTTCGACTGGGCGTTGTTCGAGCTCTACAACGAAGGCCACATCGGCTACGAAGAGGCGATCCGCAACGCCGATTCGGCCAACGAGCTGCGACTCAACATCAAGCTCAAGAGCCCGCGCGGCGAGCCCGCGTCGGCGGGCCTTGCGCTTTCGATGCAGGAGGATCCCAGCCCCGAGGAGCTCGAGCAGCAGAGGCAGGAAGAGCTGCGCAGGCAGCAGGAGAAGAAGCGGCAGATGGAGCAGGAGCGGATAGCGCAGCTCCACCTGGAGAAGCAGCTGCAGATGCAGAAGAGGCGCGAGCTCGAAGACCGGCAACTGGAAGCGCTGCGGGCGCAGAGCAAGCCCCAGGAAGGGCAGCCGGCGTAGCCGGCGGCCGCGCCCGATGCTCTTCGACCCTGCCCGTCACGAAGCACTCGGCGATACCGTCTGGGATGCCTCCCGGGCACGCGAGGTCGTCCGCGCCATCGTCGGCGACATCGAGCGAAACCGCGCAGCCGCGGGCCACTGGCCCACGCATCCGCTGGACATCGAAGGCGACGAGCCCCGAACGGGCTTCAAGGGCCTCTACCTCGGACGCGCCGGCGTCCTCTGGGCGCTTTGGTACCTGCAGCGCCAAGGCGCGGTGGAACCGGGCAGCGATCCTGCCGAAGGCATGCGACGGGCCGACGCCGCGTACCACGCCGACCCCGACACCGGGGAAGTGGTGCCGTCCTACTATCTGGGCGAGGCGGGCATCCTGCTGGTGCTGTGGGGCCTGACCCGATCCCGCCTGGTCGCCGATCGGCTTTATGCGTCGGTCGAGTCGAACATCCGGAATCCGACCAACGAGGCGCTGTGGGCTGCGCCCGGCACCATGGTGGCAGCCTGGCACCTGTGGGAAGCGACCGGAGAGGAACGCTGGCGCGACCTGTTCCTGGAGAACGTCGAGCAGGTCTGGAGAACCTGGTCCTTCGATGCGCAGGCGCAGTGCTACCTGTGGACCCAGGACCTGTACGGGAAGGTCGTGCAGTATCTCGGTGCCGGCCACGGCTTCGCGGGCAACGTCTATCCGTTGCTGAAGGGCGCGTCGCTGCTCGATGCACAGCGTCGCGAGGCACTCTACGACCGTTGCGTGACGACGTTGCGCGCCACGGCGAAGTTCGAAGACGGTGCGGTCAATTGGCCGCCCGGCACGTTCGCGCCGCGCCCCGGCAGACCGGCAATGCTGATGCAGTGGTGCCACGGGGCGCCCGGCATCGTCACCGCCTTGGCGGACTTTCCGCCGCAGCGATCACCGGACATGGACGCGATGCTGATCGGCGCGGGACATGCGATCTGGAACGCCGGGCCGCTTTCCAAGGGCTATGGCCTTTGCCACGGCACTGCGGGCAACGGTTACGCCTTCCTCAAGCTGTATCGCCGCACCGGCGATGCGCTATGGCTGGAACGCGCGCGATCCTTTGCCGCGCACGCGATCGAACAACGGGACCGGATGCAGCGGAAATACGGGCAGGCACGCTACACGCTGTGGACGGGCGACGCGGGCCTTGCGGTCTACGCCTGGCATTGCCTCGAGGGAACGGCAGGGCTCCCGGCGCTGGACATCCTCTGACGACCGCCGCCGCGATGTGCTGCGGCGAGCCGAGCCAAGTCAGGCGCTGCCCGGGACCCTGCGCTACTTCGTCGGGATCGGAATGGATCGATCGACGGCGATGGCGGTCACGCTGTTCTGCGGCGAGCCTTCGATCAATCGATCGGAGTAGGTGAGATAGACCAGCACGTTGCGCTTCCCGTCGACCATGCGCACGACGTGAATCCTCTTGAACACCAGCGAGATCCGTTCGGTGAAGATCTCCTCCTGTACCGGCAGCGCTCCGGTGAACGTGATCGGCCCGACCTGCTTGCAATCGATCGACGCCTCCGACCTGTCCTCGGCGACGCCCAGGGCGCCCTTGATGCCGCCGGTCTTGGCACGCGAGACGTAGCAGGTGACGCCGCCGACCTTCGGGTCATCGTGCGCATCGACGACGATCTTGTGGTCGGGCCCGATGAACTTGAAGACGGTATCGACCTCGCCGATCGGTTCGGCACTTGCGAGGGAAGCCAGCGGCAACAGCAGCAACACGAGGCGTTTTTTCATGGCCAGAGTCTCGCAAGAGTCCAGGGCAGAGGCAAGCAGCATCGCGACCGACTTGACAACGTCATAGCAGTGCATGACACTGGCATAGTGATCCGTTGCTGGCCGCGTGGTTGCTCGCGCTGTCGGCTGTCATCCCCCGTGAGTCCAACCTACCGATAGGCCTGCGCCATGGCGATCTGGAAAGACAACACTGCCACCCGGCAGCCCCCCGCACCCGCCCCGGCTCCCGAACCGAAGGAACCGGCCCGGTACGATGCCCCGGCAAGACCCGACATTCCCCCGGCCCCTGCCCCGGTGGCACGCGCCGACACCAGCGCGGTCCGCAAGGAATCGCTGATCGCCGCGGACATCACCATCGAAGGCAAGATCGAAGGCGGCGGCAGCGTGCGCATCGCCGGCAAGTTCAAGGGCGACGTCAACGTCCAGGGTGACCTCACCATCGAGCCCGGCGCCAAGGTCACCGGCAGCGTGCGCGCCGAAAAGGTCACCATCGCCGGGGAGCTGGAGGGCAATGTCGAGCAGGCGACCTTCGTCGATCTGCTGCAGACCGGCATGGTCGTCGGCGACCTGAAGGCCGGCTCGCTGACGGTCGCCGCCGGTGCCCGCCTGCGCGGTCAGGCCGACTTCGGCTGGGACGACGGCAAGTTCCCGAAGGCGGGCAAGCTCAGCAGGATCCACGACGCGGAGATCGGCACCAGCTCATGAGCAGCGCGCGCCCGGGCACCCCGGGGGCAACCCGCGCCTGCCCGCACTGTCGGGAGACGATCCTCGAAAGCGCAGCCGTGTGTCCGGCCTGCCGGCATTACCTGCGCTACGTCGCCGGTGCCGACGCGCCTCCGGCGCCCGCGCTCACGCCGCTGCGCGTCGAAGGCAGCATCCGCCATCCGGCGGAGGGCGAACCCTGGGAATACACCGTCGTCGTGTCGATCCGCAACGATCGCGGCGAAGAAATCGCCCACAAGCTCATCGGCGTCGGTGCGCTGAACCCCAACGAGCAGCGCAGCTTCACCTTGACCGTCGAAGCCCTGCCGGCCAGAACGAAAGGCCCAGGCAAAGGCGGCACGCGACACTGACCGCCAAGGTCCGCGCAGCTGCGGACGATCGACCGGATCCGGCCGCTGCCAGGGGACATGAACGACGTCCTGACCCCCTTCGACGATGTGTCGACCACCGCCGCCGTCGTGGCATTGACACGACGCTGGCTGGAGCGAGCGGTGATCGGGCTCAACCTGTGCCCGTTCGCCAAGGCCGTGCACGTCAAGCGGCAGATCCGCTACGCGGTCACTGCTGCGGCGACGGCCGGGGAATTGCTCGCGGAACTGCGGCAGGAGCTCGAATTGCTTGCGCGCGCGAGCCCGGACGAGATCCAGACCACGCTGCTGATCCATCCTCGGGCGATGGCTGATTTCATCGACTTCCACTTCTTTCTGAAGGAAGCCGATGTCGCGGTCCGGAACCTCGGACATGAAGGTTTCGTGCAGATCGCGAGCTTCCACCCGGACTACGAGTTCGCCGACAGCACCGCCGACGACATCACGAACTGCAGCAACCGCTCGCCATATCCGATGCTCCACCTGTTGCGCGAGGCCAGCATCGATCGCGCCGTGGCTGCGTTCCCCGACGCCGCGGTCATCTACGAGAGGAATGTCGCGACGCTGCGCAGCCTCGGTCACGACGGCTGGCGCCGGCTGTGGACGTCCGATCCGGATTGACCGGAGGATCAATCCCCGCCTGCGATGGGCCAAGCCCGGCGCCGCGGGAACGCTGCCGACAACGAAGGGCGTACACTCGTCCAATCGCGGTCACCGCAAATCCGAACGCAGTTTGTCGGTGCGGCGGTGACCTTCATTGCCCAGGAGGACGATCGGCGTCCGCCGGGCGCGCACAACGAGGACCGGGCGAATGCGTACCACTGACGCAAAGCGATTGATGACGGACGTATTGGCGAGCCTTCCGCAGCCCCACGGCTCCGACGTCATGGACGACGTGTACTACGAGATCGAACAGCGGGTCGACTGGAAGAAACGATATGCCGGCCTGTGCGACGAGCTCGGCAAGGCGGCGGCAAAGAACTGGTGCGGGTTCTGGATCGCCAACCTCGAGGATCGACGCTGCGGCGAGCAGGTTCCGGCGACGAGAAGCAGGCTGATCGCAACCTACTCGAAGCTGACCGAAAAAGCCGAGGCGCCTGGAAAGAAGGTCAAGGAAGCAGATGCCGTCGAGTGCATGGCCGCGTACTTTCAGGAGCACCGGTCGAAGCTGCCGCCTGCCATTCGCAGGCATCGCGAGACGATCGTGGAGCTTCTGATGTCCGGATTTTCGGCTGAAGACGCGTTCTCGACCGTGGTGGCCAACGGCGCCTAGCTGTCATCCCTCCCGACATGACCCGCCACCCGCGCAATCCTGCGCGCGCGATCCTTGCGGTCGCGGTCACCGTCGGTCTCGTGTTCGCACTGGGCGGCTGCTCGACGACACCGATCGAGATCTCTCGCACGGCCGCGGAACGCAGCCAGGGTGTGATCGAGAGTTCGATCCGGACCGACCAGGACCGGCGCATGGATGCGCAGCGCCACCCCGCCGAGTTCCTTCAGTTCGCGCAGCTACGGCCCGGAATGCAGGTGCTCGATGTCTCGGCGGGTGCCGGCTACACGTCGCAGCTGCTGGCGCTGGCCGCCGGTCCCACCGGCAAGGTGTGGGCGCAGCGCGCGCAGCCGGGCGCCGCGCTCGCAAAGCGGCTGGTCGACCATCCGCAGGCCAATCTGGTGCCCGTGACCGCAGCTGTCGAGGACCCGGTGCCGGCGGAGGTGCCGAAGCTCGACCTGATTACGCTGGTTTCGGCCAGGGCCGGTGCCGACATAACGGTCGGGAAGACGCTGCATCGGATCGACGAGGCTGTCGTCCTCGCGGAGGTTCCGAAAGCGGGTTTCGTCCTCGAAGCCGAAGGGGGTTTCCTCCGCAACGCTGCCGACACCCGCGAGCAGTCCTCCCTTGGCGCGAAGATCCCCACCGACAAATTCGCGCTTCGGTTCGTCAAGCCATAGCGCGCCGCCACAGGGTCGAAGGCGGAGCTTTCACCACCCTGCTTCCCAGGATGGCGTGGGCTCGAACCATGCCACGAGAAAATCGATCAGCGCGCGCACACGCGACGGCAGCGTGCGATTGGGCAGATAGACCAGATAGATTCCGCCCTCGGCTCCGATGCGGAACCGGCGCAGCAGCGGCACCAGTTCGCCCCGCCGCAGATCTTCCCCTGCCATGTGGCTTGGAAGCACGCCGACTCCCATCCCGGCAAGAATCGCCGAGCGGACAGCCTCCATATCGTCCGTTTCCAGCGTCACCGGGATCTTCACCGACTGTTTACGGTCGTTTCGTCGGAACGTCCAGACGCCTTTGGGCGCAAGGGGTGGGAAAAGTATGCAGTCGTGCTTGCGCAGGTCCTCGACCCGGCGCGGCGACCCATGCTGCTCGAGATACGCCGGTGAGGCGCACAGCACAAGCCGGCTGACGGCAAGTTTTCGCGCCACCAGATTCGGCGAGGGGTCGAAGGACCCTCGAATGGCGATGTCGAATCCCGCGTCGGCCAGGTCGAAGCTGCGGTTCGCGCAGGAGAGCCTGACCTGAATCCCGGGATGTTGCCGGTGAAAATCGGTGAGCGCGGGCAACAGGTGTCGTGCCGCAAACGCCGGGGCCGCAGTCACCCGCACCAGACCAGCCGGTTCGGACTGGACCTGCGTCACGTGCTGCCGGGCAAGCTCGGCCTCCTGCACGATCTTCGCGCAATGCTCGTAGAAAATCGTGCCCGCCTCGGTCAGGCTCAGCTTGCGAGTCGAACGGTTGAGCAGCTTCACCGACAGCGAGCGCTCCAGCGCGCTCACGCTCCGGCTCACGAGTGCTTTCGAGCTGCCGATCTTGTCCGCGGCGGCGGAGAAGGTCTTCGCCTCCACGACCTGCGTGAACACGCTCATCCCGGTCAGGTTGTCCTTCATTGGTCTCAATCCTGCAACAATGAATTGCAATTAACACTATTTATCGGATTCCCACAAGCGAATACATTCCAGCTGCACGGAAATCCATCCGTCGGCCGAGGAGAAGATAATGAACGGCAACGTCATCAACGTGGGTCGGATCGAAATTCGCTATCTCGTCGATGGCGCCGAAACGGACGGACTGGGGGTCTTCGAAATGACGGTACCCCCCGACGCACACGTTCCCCCGCCGCACAGCCATACCAACAACGAGGAGTGTGTCTACGTGCTGGAAGGCGTGCTCAGATACACGGTCGACGGGCACTCCCGTGATTTGAAGCCAGGCGAATGGATGTCCACGCCGCGCGGGTCCGTACATCAGTTCGGCAATCCGGGCCATGCGCCGGCGCGCGCGCTGGTCATCCTCACGCCGGATATCGGTGCGCAATATTTCCTGGACGTCGCTGCCGTCGCCAATGCCGGCGGGCCGCCCGATCGCGCCAAGCTGCTGGCCGTGATGTCGAGGTATGGACTGGTTCCGGCCGCGCCGCATTAGGAAACCCCGATCGTCGACGCAAGGCCGCATCGGGCGCAGGCGGCGCCTGGCTAACCGACCAGGAGTCCGAGGCGGCCCAGGCGCCGCAGGTGCTCGTCGAGTGCGGCTGCGCCGGGGACGCCGGACCCGACGAGATTGCCGGTCGCGGCGAGCAACTCGCGACGATCACGCGTTCCATCCAGCAAGGGAAGCAGGCGCGCCGCAACTTCGTCATCGATCTTCACGGCGGAGTGCCATAGCGAGGTCACGATGTTGCCATCGGCGAGCTGAGCCCGGACCACGGCGCTCGCCGTCGGCCGATTTCCCGGCGGGAATGCGAAATGGGGTGCGACGATGTGGGGCTCGATGACCCCCGCCTGCAGACTCGCGAGCGCAACCGCCTCCACGCGAGCGATACCCGCTCCGAGCAGTTGCCCCGCGTCCGGGCGGGCACGAAGGCGCTCGATCAACGGATCGAGCGCCAGGGCGCGTGGAGCGACCTCGCGCAGGACATCGAGAATGGCCCGCATCAATGCGGTGTCGCTGTCCGCAGCGTCGATCGCAGCCGCGTGCCCGGGCGGCGCCGGCGGCATGTCGGCATCCCGAGGCAGGGCGCGCACGCGGCGCCCGGCGGTGAACGAAAACAGCCGCATCCGCTCCGGCGATTCTTTGCGGTCCACCGCCACCTCGCTGCGGCAGAGCAGGGTCTCGCGGAAACGACGCGCTTTGACGAAATCGAGATACTGTTCGCGCGTGATCGCGTCCAGTGTATCGAGCACTCCGCGTGCCTCCGGCGCGATGCCGGCGTAGCTCGACGACACGAACGCCGCCTCGGCGAGAAACTGCAGTCCGTGACGAGCCGCGTGATCGGCGAACTGGTGGAAATACACGGGGTCGTTGACCGGCGAGAGATCATCGTGGAACAGGAGGGAGGGAAGGCGCTCTTCCATGCGTTGCGCCTCGGCGACGATGGGTTGCGTGTACTCGTCCGCCTGCGTGTTCCCGTGCGCGACGAGGCGGATCAAAGCCTGCGCCTCCACGATTCGCGCCTGCGGGTCTTCGAGCTCGCCCACGTGGAACTTCAGCATCTCCCACATCATCTGTCGCAGATGGCACCCCGGGTAGGTGTTGTAGCTCACGAACGCGACACCCTGTGGCGCGAGATGCCGCCCCACGAGGTCGATAAGTGCATCGCGCACTTGCGCGGGGATCCACGAGTACACGCCGTGGGCAATGATGTAGTCGAACCTGCCCGCACTGTGCGGAAACCGGGTGAGATCGA
>JAJXTF010000215.1 GCA_021784125.1 Pseudomonadota bacterium
CGGCGCCGACCCCGGTTGTGTATAGCCATCGATCAGGACGGGACTGGTGATGTTTGGAAGATCGGTCGTGGGCGTCGTGATGGTGTGCACGACTGCACCCGGAATGTTGAACGCGATCGTGTCGAGTCCGGGGGCGGCGTTGGCGTCAACCAGCGCCTGGCGGAAGCTGCCGGCGCCCGTGTCGTTCGTATTGGTGACGGTGAAGACCGCCGAGATGGCCGGGGTCGCGAACAGCGCGACAAGCAAGCAGAGGCCTGAGAACCAGGCGGGCGACCTGTTCATGTGCAACACTCCTAGGTTACCCGGGCTGGGGTGCTGCATTGTGGCCGTTTGCAACGCATTGTCAACGCCTGTTTGCCGCCAGCCTTCCATCACGGCCCCAAGCTCGCCCGAAGGGGCCTCGCCGCGCCAGCGCATCGACCTCGGGCGATCCGCAGCGTCGCGTTGGTTGCACAATGCCGATACCGAGACCCGCCGCAGGAGCTGATCCATGGCCTACCCGGTCGCCTACGATGTCGAGCCCCAGCTGCATGATCGCAATCGGCTTACCGTGTTCTTCCGCGTCATCCTTGCGATCCCCCACCTGATACTGGTCGGGGGACCCGGCTTTGCGCTCGGCTGCGGCGGATGGGCCTGGAGTCCCGGGCAACATGGGGACTGGGCGTGGGGCTTCCGTTGGGGAAGCAACGGGCTTCTCGGAGTCGTGGCGGCCGTCATGGCGATCATCGCCTGGTTCGCGATCCTGTTCGCCCGCACGCACCCGCGCGGCCTGTGGGACTTTGCGCGCTTCTTCATGTCGTGGCGCGCCCGCGCCGTGGCCTACGTGGCCCTGCTGCGCGACGACTATCCGCCTTTCGGCGACGGCAGCTATCCGGTGACCTACGATGTCGCCTACCCGGAAATGCCGCGAGACAAGTGGGCGGTAGGACTCCGGATCTTCTATGTGATCCCGCACGCCGTCGTGCTGTTCTTCATCGGCATCGCCTGGTTCATCGCCGCCGTCATCGCGTGGTTCGCGATCCTCTTCACGGGTTCGTATCCGGAAAGCCTGTACCCGTTCGCCGTCGGCTACCTGCGCTGGTCGCTGCGCGTGGAGTCCTACGTGCTCCTGATGCGCGACGAGTACCCGCCGTTTTCGTTCGAGCCCTAGCGCGCGGTCCCGGGTAGCTACTCGCGCTCCAGCAACCGCAGTCGACGGGCGGCTTCCTCGAGTCGCGCGGAGTCGATCTCGCGCATGATGCCGTCGACGTCGACCGTCGTTTCGTCGCGGTCGAATCGCCCGGTGAGCTCGACGTCCGGGTGCAGCGCGCCCGCCTCGTAGAGCGACCAGATCTCCCCGCCATAGTCGGTGGCGAGAATTTCCGGGGCAATCTGCCCGAAGAATCGCCGCAGATTGTCGACGTCGCGGAGGAGCATCCGCTGCGCGTGGTTGTTGCCCGCCGCATCGACCGCCTGGGGCAGATCGATGATCACGGGTCCATCGGCGCCCAGCAGGATGTTGAACTCGGAGAGGTCGCCGTGCACGACGCCGGCGCTCAGCATGCGAACGACTTCCCCGATCAGGCGGCGATGCAGCTCGGCCGCCATCTCCGACGTGATCTCCGTATCGTTGAGACGCGGAGCCGCATTGCCCTCGTCGTCGGTGACCAGTTCCATCAACAGCACGCCGGCGTGGAAATTGTAGGGCCGCGGCACGCGCACGCCGGCGGCCGCGAGACGAAACAGCGCCCCCACCTCGGCGCTCTGCCACGCCTTCTCCTGTGCCTCGCGCCCGAAGCGCGTGCCTTTGGCCATGGCGCGCGCCTGGCGGCTGTTCTTGGTCTTGCGGTTCTCGGTGTAGTCGACGGCCTGGCGGAAACTGCGCTTGTCCGCCTCCTTGTAGACCTTGGCGCAGCGCGACTCCGCGCCGCATCGGACGACGAAGACCATCGCTTCCTTGCCGCTCATGAGCTGGCGCTCGACCGCGTCGATCGCGCCCTCGTCGACGAGGGGCTGCAGCCGCTTGGGGATTTTCATGCGGCCCAATATACGCTACGCACCCGTGTGACCCATGACCGGCCGCGTCGACCGTGCCCCGGCGGTGCATTCGTCCGCGGACCCTCGGGAGCGGTGGCGCTTTGCGCGAGCGGAAAGGCTACGGCGGGCGCGCACCCGGAAAGATGTCGCGCATGATGAAAGCCTCGACCTCGGCGCTGTCGCCTGGACGCGCGGAAAGGCTGACCTCGCGGCCCAGCCGCTGCGACACCCAGAGGAAATCGCCCGGCACGTTCTCGCGGATGATGCTGATCATCTTGCGCACGACCGCGACCCTGATGTCGCCGTCGTCGACCTTGCGCACGTCGATCAGCTGCCTTGCGTTGCGGCCGATGTCCTTGTCGAAACCGAAGAAATAGAACTGCGCGTCGTCGTAGTTCAATTCCTTGATCTCGAATATTCCGCCCGCGTTTCTCGGGTCGCGGCCGAAGGTCGGCACCCGATCGAGACCCAGGTTTGCAGCGACGATCCGGTTGCGCCGCGCGAGCTCGCTCTCGCCGCTGGCATCCGCCCCGGCCGCGACGGGCGGCGTCGCAATTTCACCGCGGGCGCGCCGCCGGGCTGCGACGTACGCCTCCAGGTCTTCGGCAGGCGCAGGCGGCATCGCCGCGGTTGCGGGAGCGGGCGGAGCCGGCGTGATCGGCACCTCGGGTGCCAGCGAGCGTGCTTCGGGATTGGCGAGCGCGACCATCGGCTGCGCGGAATCCCGGGGAAAGGCCGGCCGTGACCGGGCCGGCCTTGGGCGCGCAGCCCTGACGGCGGGGCGTGCCGCGACTCGTGACGAGACAGCGGGCGGTGCCTTGGCCACGGCGGCGCTCGGGGCCGGGCTCGTACGCGGCGCGAGCTGCACTGCCAGGGCGCCGGTCCTTCCCTGCTCCGGGGCTTCCGTCGCAAGGAGCCGCGTCCGCGACGGCCCGAGCCACAGCGCCGCGAGGTGGAGAAGTATCGACAGGATGACGGCGATCCAAACGATCGGGACCATCACGACGTCGTGGCGCCCTGTCGATCCGCGCAGCCGATTCATCTGCAGGTCCGAAGCCGGCCAGGTGGCGCGCGTACGTGGCAACTGCGCGCGAGGGCCGGAAGACCGGACGGGCGCAGGCATTCCCTGCAACCGTCCGATTTGTTGATCGTGGGGCCCCGCAAGCGAGCCCGGATGCGACGGAGCTTACGGGATTTTCGCGGGACCGCGGGGCCCAGGTCAGAGGGTGGGAATTTCCCGTGCCGAAACCGGCGTCAGCAGCATTCCGCCAACCGTCTGCCAGCGTTCGCCTTGCAGCCGCCCGCAGTCCCTCCACCCAGAGCGGAATGCCAAGCGCCGTGAGCGTCCCCGCCAGAATCACCACATCGCAGATCATCTCGGCCGGATGCTCGCGCACGGCGGTGGATGCGTCGAGCTGCCGGTCGGAGTGATGGACCGAGTGGACCAGCCACAGCGGGCGCCAGAGGTGGCAAAGCCGATGGAACGCATAGCCGGCGAGATCGGTGGCGAGCAGCCCAGCAATGACGAGCGCCCAGAGCGGCAAGCCCAGCGGCGTCAGCAGCCCGCGCGGCTGAAGGTTCAGGCGATCCCAGAGGCCGAGCAGTCCAATGCCGACGACGCCATCGGCTGACGGGAGCGGGTCCGTCGCCGAGGCTGCGCCGGTGTCCATTGCTGCACCAACGCCGGTACACTCTGCGGCGTGGCCCTTCAGGGAATGCGGGACGCGGGAGAATACATTCCCACGCAAGGGCGGTGTCAGCGAAGGAGGGAGAAATGTCGACGAACCCGAACCAGGCACTATGGGAAAAGGGCGACTTCACGCGAATCGCCGAGAGCATGCGGGAAAGCGGTGAGGCCATCGTTCAGGGCCTCGGAGCCGTCGGAGGACTCCAGGTATTAGACCTCGGCTGCGGCGACGGCACCACGGCGATACCGGCGGCGAAGCTCGGTGCAGACGTGCTGGGCGTCGATATCGCCAGGAACCTGGTGGCTGCCGGCAATGCCCGAGCCAACGCGCACGGCCTGACCAACTGCAGGTTCCGGCAGGGCGATGCCTCCAGCCTGGAGGGCCTCGAAGATCGGTCGTTCGACCTCGTCGTGAGCATCTTCGGGGCCATGTTCGCGCCGCGGCCGTTCGACGTGGCCAGGGAAATGGTGCGCGTGACCCGCCCCGGCGGCAGGATCGTGATGGGAAACTGGATTCCGAACGACCCGACCCTCGTGGCGCAGATTCTTAAAATCAGCTCCGCCTACTCGCCGCCGCCGCCCGAGGGCTTCGTCAGCCCGATGACCTGGGGGGTCGAGGGCAACGTGATCGAGCGCTTCGGGGCAGCGGGGGTTCCACGCGAGAGGGTCTCGTTCTCGCGAGACACCTATACCTTCAGGTCTCCCCGCCCGCCGTCTGCGTTTGTCGCCGACTTCAGGGACTACTACCCGCCCACGATGAACGCGTTCGCCGCCGCAGAACAGGGCGGCAGGTCCGCGAATCTCCAGCAGGAGCTCGAGGCCCTCTTCGAGCGCGAGAACAGGAGCCCGACCCGGGACGCCACGTCGATCCCTGCGACCTTCCTGAAGGTCAGCGTGGCCGTCTGAGTTCGTTGCGACGGCCCCGGCTGGCCGCAAGAGGTAGGGGCGGCGAGACCTCGCTCGCGGTCGGGAGAGGGCGAGCTACATTTCGAGGACGACCTCACCCGACACCGGATCGGTCACCCCGAGCCCGCCGCCCAAGTCCTCCAACGTGTCGCGAAACGTGTCGAGCATCGCGATCATCGCCGGCCGCGCTGCGACGATGCTCTGATAGCTGTCCCATTCGCCGACGGCGCAGTAAGTCTGGGTGCCGGTCTTGATCAGCAGGAACCGCTTGAAACCGGAGAAGTCGGGATGGGCCTTGCGATGCGCGGCGATGAACTCCGATTCGCGTCCGGGTCTGACCCGGAATCGCACGACATTGAATGCAGTCATGGCGCTCGCTCCTTGTCGTTGGGCCGCGCACCGACTTGAGGCTCGATCGGGCCTGAGCGCGGGAATCAGGGGTCTTGCATGATGACGCCGCGCCCCCGGCGAGGCAATCGCCCGAGCCGTCCAGGCAACGGCCCCGGATGCCCGCGCGCTGCGCGACGGGCCGGTCGCCTGGAATACGAGCCGGCTGCGACCTGTTGGCTGCGCGTTGACGATCGACGACATTCAATGGCCAGTCCCGGGGTCAGACGGCTACCTCGGCCTTTCCGGTCGCCTCGGGGCGAAGATCGCTCGCCGGAGTCCGCCGAAGCGATGTGTCGGAATGGGCCCG
>JAJXTF010000216.1 GCA_021784125.1 Pseudomonadota bacterium
CGGCGCCGATTGCGGATCCAGTGCGCGCATACCGAGTCGGCACAGTTCGAATCGGCACTGACCGCTGGGGGCCGTGCGGCGGGGCAGCCGAAGCGCCCGTGGCAGTGCCTGCCGTCGCGGGTGGTGGGGCGAGCGAGCCCGACAGGAACGCACTCTGCTCGATGTCCTCGAGCGACGCCACACCGGGTCCCCGCCGGCAGGCGTTCACGGACCTCGGGCGCACAGACGGCCCCGGCGCACGGCCCAATGCACGGACTTCGGGCGCACAGACTGCCGCGCCCCGCGGCCCCATGCACGGACCGCGGGGCACGGCGCCCGCGCCAGCTGTCATCGCCCTGTAGCCTGGGCGGCCGATGATCCCGTCGTCGGACCGCAGCGCTACCCGCTGCAGGCCGCGACCACCACGCGAGGGATCGAGCCGCATGACGACCGAGGGGCATCGCAACGACCGGCCGGCTGTCATCGTCGTCGGATGCGACGACGTCGGGTCGGCGATTGCGCACCGCCTGCACTGTGCCGGGGCGGCGGTCGTGCTGATCGACGCTGCCGACCCGCCCTGGCCGAGGCGCGGCATGTCCTACGCCGACGCGTGGTACGTCGGCGGCGCCACGCTGGCGGACGTCGACGCGTGCTTCTGCGCATCGGTCAAGAGCATCCCGGCGGTGCTCGATCGCGGCGACACGATCGCGGCGACGACGTGGTCGCTCACCGGCGTCGCCGTGGCGCTGCAGCCGATCGCCTACGTCGACAGCCGGACGATTGCGCGCCCGCCGTCGCTCGCGCCGCGGATCGACGCGCCGCGCCCGGGCCGCTTCCTGACCCGGCACCGGATCGCCGAGCGCGTCGAGCAGGGGGAGGCGCTGGGCGAGATCTCGGGCATTGCCGTGCTCGCGCCGGCGGCCGGGGTGCTGCGCGGTCTGACGGCGCGCGGCGCGCAGGTGGCCGCAGGCCAGACGGTCGCCGAGATCGACATGTTGGGCGACCCGTCACGCTGCTTCGGCATCTCGCCCGAGGCGCAGGCCGCTGCGCAGCGGATCGCCGTCACGTTGGGCAGGCGGCTGCGCGCCTCCCGCGGCCGCCAGGACGTCGAAGCGCCGGAACTCGCGGACCTCCGTTCCCGGTAGCCGGCTTGCAGGCTGCGGCGGTTCGCGTCGGCGTGGTCTGCTACGCTTCGACGCTTGTTCGTCCGCGTTCGCGCGCCCTTTCGATGGCCGTCGACTACCTGCAGAAGATCCTGACCGCCAAGGTCTACGACGTCGCCGTCGAGACCCCGCTCGAGCTCGCGCCCACGCTGTCGCGCCGGCTCGGCAACCGCGTGCTGCTGAAGCGCGAGGATCAGCAAAGCGTGTTCTCTTTCAAGTGTCGCGGCGCCTACAACAAGATGGCGCAGCTCTCCGTCGCCGAGCGCGCGAAGGGCGTCATCGCGTCGTCGGCGGGCAACCACGCACAGGGCGTGGCGCTGGCGGCACAGCGGCTGGGCTGCGCGGCGACGATCGTCATGCCGGTCACGACCCCGCACATCAAGATCGCCGCCGTCGAGTCGCGCGGCGCGAAGGTCGTGCTGCACGGCGATTCGTATTCGGACGCCTACGACAAGGCGCAGGCGCTGCAGAAGCGCTCGGGCGCGACCTTCGTCCATCCTTACGACGATCCCGACGTCATCGCGGGCCAGGGAACGATCGGCATGGAAATCCTGCGCCAGTGGCAGGCGCCGCTGGACGCGATCTTCGTCGCGATCGGCGGCGGCGGGCTGGTCAGCGGCATCGGCGCCTATGTCAAGCGCGTGCGTCCCGAAGTCAAGATCATCGGCGTGCAGCCCGAGGACTCGGATGCGATGGCGCGCTCGCTCGCGGCAGGGCGCCGGGTGCGGCTGCCGCATGTGGGCCTGTTCGCCGACGGCGTCGCCGTGCGGCAGGTCGGCAGGGAGACCTTCCGCCTTGCGCGCAAATACGTCGACGACATCATCCTGGTCGACACCGACGCGATCTGCGCTGCGCTGAAGGACGTGTTCGAGGACACGCGCTCGATCCTCGAGCCTGCGGGCGCCCTGTCGATTGCCGGCGTCAAGGCGTACGTCGAGCGCGAGCGCACCACAGACAGGACGTACGCGGCGATCGCCTGCGGGGCGAACATGAACTTCGACCGCCTGCGCTTCGTCGCCGAGCGGGCGGAGCTGGGCGAGAAGCGCGAAGCGATCATCGCCGTCTCGATCCCCGAGCGGCCGGGCAGCTTCCGCGAGTTCTGCGAGCTGCTGGGCAAGCGCTCGATCACCGAGTTCAACTACCGCTACTCCGATGCGAAGATCGCGCACCTGTTCGTGGGTCTCGAGGTCGCGAACCGGCAGGAGACCGACGACCTCCTCGCGGCGCTCGAGCGCAAGCGCATCGAGGCCTACGACCTGTCGGACAACGAGATGGCCAAGCTGCACGTCCGCCACCTGGTCGGCGGACACGCCCCGGCGGCCGAGCACGAGATCCTGTACCGCTTCGAGTTCCCGGAGCGGCCCGGGGCGCTGATGCGCTTCCTGAACAGCATGAGCGCCGGCTGGAACATCAGCCTGTTCCACTACCGCAACCACGGCGCCGACTACGGCCGCGTGCTGGTGGGCATGCAGGTCCCGCCGCGCGACAACGTGCAGTTCCGGCGGTTTCTCGACCGCCTGGGCTATGACTACGTCGACGAATCGGCAAACCCCGCCTACCGGATGTTTCTCGGCGCCTGACCAAGGGGCGGAGCGCCCGCCGCCCCGCGGCAAACCCTGCCGCCCCGCGTCAGGGCTGCTCCGGGAAATTTGTCGTTCCTGTTGCGTTTTCGTCAGATTGCCGTTTCGCTGCCGATTCCGGCAAGCTTTATGCTATGGTCAACCCGCTTGAGCCATGGCAGACTCGGCTCAGGTCCCATGCGGTGCGAAGACCGCACGACCAAGCCACGAGACGAGAATGGCAACCGAGACGTCGGGTCGCAACCCGTTGCAGGGCATCAAGGTGATGGTGATCGATGACTCGAACACCATCCGCCGCAGCGCGGAAATCTTCCTCCTCCAGGCGGGCTGCACCGTCATCCTGGCCGAGGACGGTTTCGATGCACTGGCGAAGATCGCCGACCACCAGCCGGACCTGGTGTTCGTCGACATCATGATGCCGCGGCTCGACGGCTACCAGACCTGCGCGCTGATCAAGAAGAACAGTCGTTTCCACACCATGCCCGTCATCATGCTTTCCTCGAAGGACGGCCTGTTCGACCGCGCCCGCGGCCGGATGGTCGGGTCGGACCAATACCTGACCAAGCCGTTCACCAAGGAAAGCCTGCTGAAGGCCGTGGCGGCTCACTGCAGGGCGGCGGCAGCGTGAGCCCGAAGGCAACCCGATGAGCGATCCCGTCACCGCACGCGCCGTCGTGGCGCAGGCCCGGTCCGAGGCCGAACGGAAGGCAGGCCCCATGAGCAGCATCCGGAAGATCCTGATCGTCGACGATTCCCCGACCGAGCGTCATGTGCTCCAGGACATGCTGACCAAAGCCGGCTACGAGGTCCTTGCAAGCGACAGCGGCGAGGACGCGATTGCCAAGGCGCGCAGCATCAAGCCCGACCTGATCCTGATGGACGTGGTGATGCCCGGACTGAACGGTTTCCAGGCGACGCGCGCGATCAGCCGCGACCCCGAGACCCGCTCGATCCCGGTGATCATGTGCACGTCCAAGAGCCAGGAGACCGACAAGATCTGGGGGCTGCGCCAGGGCGCCCGCGACTACGTCGTCAAGCCCGTCGTCCGCGACGAGCTGCTGGCGAAGATCACGTCGCTCGGCTGAACCCCCGGATACCACCCCCATGGCCCGCGCCGCACGCCTCGACCTCCGCTCGTTCCAGAAGGAACTCGCGTCCCGGCTGGCGACCAAGACCGCGGCGCAGGTCGAATCCTCGCGCCTCGGCCTGGTCTGCGCCGGCGAGCGCTGGCTCGTGCGGCTGGCCGACGCTGGCGAGGTGATCGCGGTGCCGCAGATCGTGAAGGTCCCGCTGACGAAGAACTGGTTCCTGGGGCTCGCGAACATCCGCGGAAGCCTGTACAGCGTCATCGACTTCGCCGCCTTCCTCGGGCGCGAGCCGGTCGCCCGCACCGGGTTCGCACGCCTGATACTCCTGAACTCGCGCACCGGAGACCTGAACGCCGGTCTCGTCGTCGAGCGCGTCGCGGGCTTGCGCAACCTCGCCGAACTCACGGCGCTGCCGTCGATCGACGGCGCACCCGAATGGCATGCACAGCGCTGGGCCGATGCGGAAGGCAACGCCTGGCAGGAAATCGATCTCGGCGCCCTCGCGCGCGACCCTGCGTTCCTGCAGGTCAGCACCTGAGTGCCCGGACCCGGCGATGCCGGGCCCGAGGATGAATCTGGAGGATCTATGGCACTGCGAATGCCCAAGCTGTTCGGCGCCGAGCCGCCGCCAGCGGAGAACATCGACTTCGACCCGCCGACGACGCAGGTCCGGATGGTTGCATCGTCGACCGAGCCCTACGATCCGCTGGCGTCGATGTCGGTGATGGACCAGTTGCGCGTCGCGGCCAACGCGGCGCCGGTGCCGTCGCGGCTGCCCGTCATCGGCGGCCTGCCGATCGTCAGGCAGTTCCAGGTGCTCGGCGTGCTGACGCTGCTGTTCGTCGCGCTCGCCGCTTTCATGCTGTTCGTCGACAATCGAGCGACGTCGCAGCAGGCGCTGCGTGCAGCGACGGCGACCGAGATGCAGATGCTGTCGCAACGGCTGGCGCGCAGCTCGGCGCTCGCCGCACAGGGCCAGGCGAATGCCTACGCAGCGGTACGCGACAGCCGCGACCGCTTCAAGGCCGACCTCGACGCGCTGGTCAACGGCGGTGCGTTCAAGGGCATGGTGCTCGACGCGACGCAGAATCCGGCGGCGCTCGAGGCGCTCAAGTCGCTGCAAGGGCGCTGGCAGCGCGTCGACGCCGCCGCGAGGCAGCTCGTCGAGAACGAGCGGAGCCTCACGTCGCTCGCCAGCGGCCTCGGCGCGATCGGCCGCGGGAACACCGGGTTGCTCGAGCTCGCCCAGCGGGCGGCGCAGCAGATCGGCCAGGGCGGCGGGTCGGCGCGCGAAGTCGATTATGCGAACCAGCTGGCGATGCTGTCGCAGCGGATCGCCAAGAACGCCAGCATGCTGGCATCCTCTGACGAGATCGATCCCGAAATGGCGTTCCTGCTCGGCAAGGACGCGACGACGTTCCGCGACGTGCTGAA
>JAJXTF010000217.1 GCA_021784125.1 Pseudomonadota bacterium
GCTGGCTGCGCTGCGACCTGAAGACCACGTCGCTGCTGGGCAACGTGCTGATGCGCCAGCTCGCGGTCGACCACGGGGCGGTCGAGACGGTGCTGTTTCGCGATGGGCACCTGACCGAAGCCTCCGCATCGAACGTGCTGATCGCGCACAACGGCGCGGTCGTCGCGCCGCCGAAGGACAACCTGATCCTTCCCGGCATCACCTACGACGCGACGCTGGAGCTCGCCCGCGACATCGGCATCCCGGTGGAGGTGCGGCCGGTCGCGCATGCCGAGGTGCTCGCTGCCGACGAGGTTTGGCTGTCGTCGTCGTCGAAGGAAGTGCTCGCCGTCACGCGGATCGACGGCAAGCCGGTCAACGGCGGCAGGCCGGGTCCGCTGTTCCGGAAGATGTGGAAGGCGTTTCAGGAGCGCAAGCCGCGCGCGGTCCCGGGTTGAGCGGCCCGGGGTTGAGCATTCGGGATTGCCCGCAGCAGCCCCGGTTTCGTCACGTCGCCGGTCGGTCCCGGGCCCCGCGGGGATCCGACGCCGTCAGCGTTCCGTTCCGGGAAGGGGCGACGTCGTTGCGAAGCGGCCATGGTGGAACACCAGCCCCGGGCCGTGCGAGCGCTCGACGGTCACGACCTCGCCGATGAACAGCACGTGGTCGCCGGCCCGATGCAGCGCGTGATGCCTGCATTCCAGCCAGGCGATGCAGCCGTCGATCAGCGGTGCATCCGACCATCCCAGCCGATGCGCGACCCCTGCGAAGCGATCGGCGTGCGGCCGCGAGAAGCGCCGCGCGAGGTCGACCTGCTGCGCCGACAGGACGTTGATCGCATAGCGTTGCGAGGCTTCGAAGGCAGGGAGGCTCGCGGAGCGCCGCGCCAGGCTCCAGAGGACCAGTGGCGGGGAAAGCGACACCGAATTGAAGGAATTGGCCGTGAAGCCGACGTAGCGGCGGTCCGGCGCGCGCGTGCAGACGATGGTGACGCCGGTCGCGAATTGCGCAAGGGCGTCGCGGAACTGACGCTCGTCGAACGCCTGGGCCGGGTCGCCGGCGTGGCGGGCGTGGCTGGGCATGGGAAGGTTCGGCGCGCTGCGGACGGCACCGCGGCCTGAAGGTCCTGCAGCGGAAGGAGGCGCCGATGGTAGGAGGCCGGCGCAGCCCTGTCAAAGCCGGCGTTCCCGGCTGCGCTGCCGCCGGGCTGCCGGCTGCGTTTTCGCGGGTGGCAGTTCCGGGGAGCGCGGATCCCGCCCCGGGTCTTGCTAAACTTGCACGTCGGAATCGAAACCGCACGCCAGATGCCAGGTTCCCTTAACAAGCTGATCGCCAACCGCTACTCGGGCCGCGGCCTGCCGATCGCCGTCGTGCTGCCCGACGGTGCGCGCATTCCCCTCTCGGCCAAGCCCGAGGTCGACGTCGTGGCGAAGAGCTACCAGGGATTGCGGGCCCTCGCGGCGCCCGCGATGGGGCGCCTCGCCCGCGCCTACGTCCACGGCGACGTCGACTTCACGGGGAGCGCCCGGCGCATCCTCCGCATCGCCGAATCGATGGTGGGCGACATCGCCCACGGCGGCGAAGGCGCGCGCGCCAAGCTGCTGGGCATCGCCCATCGGCTGCGCGGCAACAAGGCGAACATCCAGCACCATTACGACGTCTCGAACGCCTTCTACCGGATATGGCTCGATTCGCGGATGGTCTATTCCTGCGCGTATTTCCATCGGCCCGACGATTCGCTCGACGACGCCCAGGCGCAGAAGCTCGACCACATCTGCCGCAAGCTGCGGCTTGCCGAGGGCGAACGGCTGCTGGACATCGGCTGCGGCTGGGGTGCCCTGATCCTGTGGGCGGCGAAGAACTACGGCGTCAGGGCGCAGGGCATCACCCTGTCCCAGAACCAGCACGATCACGTCAAGCGCGAGATCGAGGCCCAGGGGCTGTCCGACCGCGTTCGCGTCGAGTTGCGGGATTACCTCGATCTTCCGGACGTCGAGGCCTACGACAAGATCTCGAGCGTCGGCATGTTCGAGCACGTCGGCCCGCGCAATTTCGATCGCTATTTCGGCAAGATCGCGCGCATCCTGGTACCCGGCGGGCTGGTGCTGAACCATGGCATCACGCACAACCAGGTCGGCGCCCGCAGCCTCGGCAGCGGCATCGGCGATTTCGTCGAGGAATACGTGTTCCCCGGCGGCGAGCTCGCGCACGTGTCGCAGGTCATCCAGGCCGCCGCCGCGCAGGGGCTCGAGGCGATCGACGCCGAGGGGCTGCGCGAGCACTACGCGAAGACGCTGTGGCACTGGGTCGATCGCCTCGAAGCCAATGCCGATGTCGCCCGCGCCGAGGTCGGCGAGGAGAAATTCCGCGTCTGGCGCATCTACATGGCGGGATCCGCGCATGCGTTCGACCGCGGCTGGTTGTCGCTGTGGCAGGTGCTCGCCGGCAAGGCGCTGCCCGACGGACGCCTGCCGCATCCGCTGACCCGCGACTACATGTACGGGCCGCGGGAGGCACCGGCCGCGTGACATCGTGACGGCTTCGGCGCCCGCGCCCATCGCCGCACAGGTGGGGTTGCTGGAATTTCCCTGCGCATTTCCGATCAAGGTGATGGGACGCACCGAACCCGGCTTCGCCCAGGCGATCCTCGGCATCGTGCAGAGGCACGTCGCCGATTTCGACGGCGCGGCGCTGGAAATGCGCCCGTCGTCGGCCGGCCGTTACCTGTCGCTGACGGCGACGGTCAATGCGACCTCGCGCGAGCAGCTCGACGCGCTGTACCGCGAACTGGTTGCACACCCGGGCGTGGTGATGGTCCTGTAGGCAGGCCGGCCCATGCAGTCCTGCCCCGACATCGTCGTCCGGGCGCTCGGTCGCAGCGATTACGAGACGACCTGGCGCGCGATGCAGGCGTTCACCGATGCGCGGACGCCGCAGACGCAGGACGAGATCTGGCTGACCGAGCATCCACCCGTCTACACGCTGGGTCTCGCAGGCAGGAGTGAGCACTTGCTGCGGTCCAATGGCATCCCGGTCGTGAAGGTCGATCGTGGCGGCCAGGTGACCTACCACGGCCCGGGCCAGCTCGTCCTTTACCTGATGCTCGACCTGCGCCGCCTGCGCCTCGGCGTGCGCGACATGGTCAGGCGCATCGAGGCGGGGGTGATAACATCGCTCGCAGCCGACGCGATCGACGCGTACGGCAAGCCGTCGGCGCCGGGCATCTACGTGCGCCGCGACGGTCGCGAGGCCAAGATCGCCTCGCTGGGCCTGCGGGTGCGCAACGGCTGCACGTACCACGGCGTGGCCGTCAACATCGACATGGACCTCTCACCTTTCGCCGACATCGATCCCTGCGGATACCCGGGACTGCGCGTCACGCAGCTCGCGGATTTCGGCGTCCGGCGCTCGGTCGCCGACGCGGGCGCTGCGCTGGCGCCGATCCTGGCGCAGCGGCTCGCGGAAAGTCGCGCGCCATGAGCGCCGTCCCCGGCCCCGGCGGCGATGCCGCGGGCGCGCCGACCGACCCGCCGCCGGCGAACGCCGCCGGGATCAAGCACAAGGGCGGCGCCAAGACGGAGCGGATCCCGATCAAGGTCGTCCCCGCCGGGATGCTGCGCAAGCCCGAATGGATCCGCGTGCGCGCGCCTTCGTCGCCGCGCTTTCACGAGATCAAGCGCATCCTGCGCGAGCACCGGCTGCACACGGTGTGCGAGGAGGCCTCCTGCCCCAACATCGGCGAATGCTTCGGCAAGGGCACGGCGACGTTCATGATCATGGGCGACATCTGCACCCGCCGCTGCCCGTTCTGCGACGTCGGCCACGGCCGCCCGCTGCCGCTCGATGCCGACGAGCCGGCGAACCTCGGGAAGACGATCGCGGCGCTGGGGCTCGCCTACGTCGTGGTCACCAGCGTCGACCGCGACGACCTGCGCGACGGGGGGGCGCAGCATTTCGTCGACTGCATACGCGCGGTGCGCGAGCACTCGCCATCGACGCAGATCGAGGTGCTGGTGCCCGATTTCCGCGGGCGGCTCGACCGCGCGCTCGAGATCCTGTGCGCGGCGCCGCCGGACGTGATGAACCACAACCTCGAGACGGTGCCGAGGCTCTATCGCCAGGCGCGTCCCGGATCCGACTATGCGCACTCGCTGGCGCTGCTCGCCGAATTCAAGCGGCGCGTGCCCGGCGTCCCGACCAAGTCGGGGCTGATGGTGGGCCTGGGCGAGACCGACGACGAGATCCTGGCGACGATGCGCGACATGCGCGCGCACGACATCGACATGCTGACCATCGGCCAGTACCTGCAGCCGTCGAAGGACCATCTGCCGGTGCTGCGGTACGTGCACCCGGACACTTTCGCGCGTTTCGAGCGCGAGGCCCGCGCGATGGGCTTCCGGCACGCGGCCGTGGGCGCGATGGTGCGCTCGTCCTATCACGCCGACCGCCAGGCCGAAGAAGTCCTCGCGGCGGGTGGCTGAGCGCCGGCGCTGCACCGGACCCCGCTCGCCGGCGCGCGTCAGTTTGCCGCCGGCGGCACCGCTCCCTTCGGCCACAGCAGCCACATCCGGCCCTGCTGGCGCATCCGCCCTGCCTCGCGGCCGGCGTCGTCGCCGAATCCCCAGAAGAAGTCGGCGCGCAGCGGTCCGCGGATCGCCCCCCCGGTGTCCTGCGCCATGACCAGGCGCTGCAGCGGCTCGTCGGACAGGGGTTTCGTCGTCGCGAGCCAGACCGGCGCGCCGAGGGGTATCGCATGCGGGTCGACGGCGATGGCCCGCCGCGCGAGCAGCGGCACGCCGAGGCTGCCGGTCGGCCCGTCGATCTGCGCCTCCAGCGATCCCGGCGCGGGCGCCGGCAGGATGCGGAAGAACACGTAGCTCGGGTTCTCGTCGAGCAGCGCTTCGAGCCGGTCCGAGTGCTCGACGCCCCATTGACGGATGCTTTGCATCGACGCCTGGTCGACGGTCATCTCGCCGCGGTCGATCAGCACGCGCGCGATCGAGCGGTAGGGCTGCCCGTTCTGGTCGGCGTAGCCCAACCGCAGCACGTTGCCATCGGGCAGCGCGATGCGGCCCGAGCCCTGGATCTGCAGGAAGAACGCGTCGACCGGATCGGTCACCCAGACCAGGGCCCTGGCGGCGGAGCCGGCGCGGCCGGCGTCGATTTCCGCCCGCGTCCAGTAGGGCACGACGCGCC
>JAJXTF010000218.1 GCA_021784125.1 Pseudomonadota bacterium
GCCGGTGGGGGCATTCACGCTGCGCTTCGGCGACGGGGCGAACGGGACGTTCGCGTACACGGTGAACGGGGTGGCGCAGGTGAAGGCGATCACGCGCCAGGTGTTCGTCTCCCCGGGCACCGTCTGCCAGTGAGCACCGGGTCCGTCACTCAGCGGGAGAGCGCATGAGCTTCGATCCACGCATCGCAGCGACACTTTCGAGACTCGGCCTGACCGTCGCTGCCGACGGCCACGTGCGGCGCAGGCACGGCCCGGCAATGCACGGGCCGCGGCTCGCCTCGGCGAACCCGGCGAACGGCATGACGCTGGGCAGCGTCGACACGATGACCGCGGAGGACCTCGATCGCCTCCTCGGGTCGGTGAGCGATGCCGCGCGGGCGTGGCGCGACGTTCCGGCGCCGAGGCGCGGCGACGCGGTGCGGCGCTGCGCGGAGCTGCTGCGCGAGCACAAGGATGCGCTGGGCACGCTGGTGTCGCTCGAGAACGGCAAGATCAAGGCCGAAGGCGACGGCGAAGTGCAGGAGATGATCGACATCGCCGATTTCGCCGTCGGCCAGTCCCGGATGCTCTACGGCAAGACGCTGCAGTCCGAGCGGCCCGCGCACCGGATGTACGAGCAGTGGCATCCTCTGGGCATCGTCGGCGTGGTGACGGCATTCAATTTTCCGGTCGCCGTCTGGGCCTGGAATGCGATGCTCGCCTGCATCTGCGGCAACGCGACGGTCTGGAAGCCTTCGCCGAAGACGCCGCTGTGCGCGCTGGCGGTGTCGGCGCTCGCCGATCGCGTGGTCGAGGAGCTCGCCCTGCCGCCGGTGTTCGCGCTGGCGATCGGCGGACACGAGCTGGGCCGGGCGCTGGCGGCAGACGCACGGATCGCGCTGCTTTCCTTCACCGGTTCGTCGGCCGTGGGCCGGTCGGTCGCGCAGACCGTGGCGGGGCGCTTCGGCAAGGTCCTGCTCGAATGCGGGGGCAACAACGCGGTCATCGTCGCCGACGACGCCGATCTCGACCTGGTCGTACCGGCGGTGCTCTTCGGTGCGGTCGGCACCGCGGGGCAGCGCTGCACGACGACGCGCCGCCTGATCGTGCATCGGTCGCGGCTCGACGAGCTGCTCGAACGCCTCGCGCGCGCCTACGCCCAGGTCAGGATCGGCGATCCGCTCGAACCGGGCACGCTGATGGGCCCGCTGATCGACGCTGCAGCCGTGGCGACCTACCTGCGAGCCGTCGACGAGGCGCGCGCATCGGGTGCCCGCATCGTGCACGGCGGCAAAGCGATCGCGCGGGCCGGCCACTTCGTCGAGCCGGCGATCGTCGCCGGCATCGACAACGCGTCGGCGCTGGTGCAGCGCGAAACCTTCGCGCCGATCCTCTACGTGATGGCCTGCGACACGATCGACGAAGCGATCGCGATGAACAACGGCGTGTGCCAGGGGCTGTCGTCGGCGGTGTTCACGCAGGGTGTGCGCACGGCCGAGGCGTTCCTGGCGGCGTCCGGCAGCGACTGCGGCATCGCGAATGTCAACATCGGCACCTCGGGGGCCGAGATCGGCGGCGCGTTCGGCGGGGAGAAGGAGACGGGCGGCGGCCGCGAATCGGGCTCGGATGCCTGGCAGGCCTACATGCGGCGCCAGACGAACACGATCAACTGGAGCCGCGAGCTGCCGCTCGCGCAGGGCATCCGCTTCGACGTCGACGGTCCCGCTACTTCCTGAACAGCCAGAGCAGCAGGGTCACGACCAGCGACACGATGACGCCGGTCATCAGCGGGAAGTGGAAAGACCAGCCGTCGCGCTCGATGTTGATGTCGCCGGGCAGCCGCCCGAGGCCGAGCCGCGAGATCCACGGCCAGGCGAGGCCGACCAGCAGGATGACGACACCGATGGCGATCAGCAGGCGCTGCATCGGTGTCCGCGACGCGCCCTAGCTGCGCGTCGTCCGCGCGCCCTTTCGGGCGGCGGGTTTGCCGGCGGTCTTGCGCCCGGCCGCCGCTGCGCCCTGCAGCTTGGCCGCGGCCCCGGTCGTGGCCTTGCCCGCGGCTTTGGCGCGCGGGGCGCGCTTCGCGGCCGCCGGCGTCGCCGCCTTCGTTCGCGGGCCAGGGCTGCGGGTCTTGGACTTCGCTTCGGGTTCGGAGGCGATCGTCGGCGCCTTGCGCGGCGCGCGCGCCTTCACCGCGCTGCGCTTCACGGCGGTGGGCCCGCGTCCCGCCTTGGCATCGACCAGCGCGACCGCCTCCTCGAGCGTCAGCGCATCGACCGCATCCCGGTCGGGGAGTGTCGCATTGGTCGCGCCGTGCTTGACATAGGGGCCGTAGCGTCCTGCGTGCAGCTCCACCGGCGCTCCGTCGCGCGGATGCACGCCCAGCGTGCGCAGCGCGCCCGCGCGCGCGGGCCGCGCGCCCTTGCGTCCCGGTTCGCGGGCCTCGAACTCGAATCCGACCTTGCCGTCCGCCTGCTTGACCAGGAACGCGGAGAACGGGCGGCGCGTGCGCGCCGAGACGAACTGCAGCAGGTCGGTCTTGCCTGTCTCGAGCAGCTTGGTCATCTGCTCGCGCTCGATCGGGCGCTGCAGGATCGTGCGTCCCGATCGGAAGTCGCAGGTCTTGCCTTCGCCGACCGCGCGCTCGCAGACGTAGGCGTTCGGCGTCTCGAACACGCGGTGACCGCATTTCGGGCAGGGCCCGAGCGGCGTCTGTCCGGAGAAGTCGGCGGCAGCTTCGTCGTCGTCGTCCAGGCGCGGCCCGAAGTCGAATTCGACCTCGTTGGCGTCGGTCAGCCGGAGCTTGGCCGAGAACGGCTTGCCCAGCCGGCTGCGAAAGCCGTCGAGCGGGCCCAGTTCGCGCGTCGACAGCAGCGTATCGGCTTCCTCGGGAGCGATCTGGCGGCCGCCCATGATCTTCCAGAAGGCGAAGTCGCAATCGATGCACTGGAATTTCTTGTAGCGCTCGTGCACTTCGCCGCCGCACTTCGGACAGCGCGCGGTCAGCGTCGCGAAGTCGCCCGGGATCGTGTCGCTTTCGTAGTTCTTCGCCTGCGCGACGATGCGCTGGGTCATCTCGATGATCTGGCGCATGAACTCGCTGCGCGGCAGCTCGCCGTGCTCCATCTGCGCGAGCTTGAACTCCCACTCGGCCGTGAGCTCGGGGGCGAACAGCTCGGGAATGCCGAGGCCGTGCAGCAGCGTCATCAGCGAGAAGGCCTTGGGCGTCGGAATGAGGTCCTTCCCTTCGCGCAGGATATAGCGCTCCGCGATCAGGCCCTCGATGATCTGCGCGCGGGTGGCCGGCGTGCCGAGCCCTTTCTCGCGCATCGCCTCGCGCAGCTCGTCGTCCTCGATCGACTTGCCGGCCCCTTCCATCGCGGACAGCAGCGTCGCCTCGTTGTAGCGCGGCGGCGGACGCGTCGTCATCGGAGCGACGTCGACCTTCTCGGTCTTCACTGTCTCGATGCCTACGTAGTGCCGCGTCGCGCCGGCCCTGTCGGCGCCCGCCGGCTTGGCCGCGGACGGCTCGACGACTTCGCGAACCTTGACCGGCGTCAGCATCGGCTCGTCGCCCGCGGCTTCCTTGCCGTAGACGGCGAGCCAACCGGGCTGCACGAGCACCTTGCCCTCGGACTTGAACGGCGCCTTGCCCACGCGCGTGATCCGGGTCGTGATCTGGAATTCGGCCGACGGATGGAACACCGCCAGGAAGCGCCGGACGACGAGGTCGTAGAGCTTGCCCTCGACCTCGTTCAGCTGCTTCGGCCGGACGAGGGTCGGGATGATCGCGAAGTGGTCGGAGATCTTCGAGTTGTCGAAGATCCGCTTGTTGGGCCGCAGCCACTTGTTCTTCAGGATGCTGCGCGCGAAACCGCCGTAGGCAACGGTTGCAGCCAGCTCCTGCAGCGTGGCGTCGACCGTGCCGAGGTAATCCTCGGGCAGCGCGCGCGAATCGGTGCGCGGATAGGTGAGCGCCTTGTGCTTCTCGTACAGCGCCTGCGCGAGCGACAGCGTCGTGCGCGCCGAAAAGCCGAAGCGACCGTTCGCCTCGCGCTGCAGGCTCGTGAGGTCGTAGAGCAGCGGCGCGATCTGGGTCGACGGCCTGGACTCCTCGGTGACCTGCCCGGGCTTGCCGGCGCAGGCGTCGGCGATCGCCCGCGCGGTCGCCTCGTCCCAGATGCGCTCGGGACGACGGTCGGGGTCGTCGGCAGCGACGCCCTGCGCATCCGCGGTGGACGCGGCGCCATCGCGTTTCCTGAAGGATTCGTCGAACCAGCGCCCCGTGTATTCGCCCGCCTCGGCGCGGAACGTGCCGACGAGCTCCCAGTAGTTGCGTGGCACGAACGCGCGGATCTTCGCCTCGCGCTCGACCATGATCGCGAGCGTCGGCGTCTGCACGCGGCCGACGGTGGTCAGCTGGAATCCGCCGGCCTTGGAGTTGAATGCCGTCATCGCCCGCGTGCCGTTGATGCCGACCAGCCAGTCGGATTCGGAGCGGCACACCGCAGCGTCCGCGAGCGGGCGCATCGACCGGTCGTTGCGCAGGCGCTCGAAGCCGTCGCGAATCGAAGCCGGTGTCATCGACTGCAGCCACAGGCGGTCGATCGGCTTGTCGGTCTTCGCGTACTGGGCGATGTAGCGGAAGATGAGCTCGCCTTCGCGGCCCGCGTCGCAGGCGTTGATCAGGCGGCCGACGTCCTTGCGCTTGATCAGCTTCAGCAGCGTCTTCAGGCGCGCTTCGTTCTTCTCGATCGGCTTCAGCGCGAACTGCGAAGGAATCGCCGGCAGATGCGCGAAGGTCCACTTGCCCCGCTTCACCTCCTCGCTCTCGGGCATGCCGATCTCGAGGAGGTGCCCGACCGCGGACGAAAGCACGTAGGCGTCGCTTTCGAAGTAGTCGGCGTGCTTGGTGAAGCCGCCCAGGACCCGCGCGATGTCGGCGGCGACGGAGGGCTTCTCGGCGATGATCAGGCTCTTGGACAAGGGAATCCGGATTCGGGAACGGCTGGGTTGCACCGGCGGCGGATGCCGTGCCGGGTTCGATCCTACATGCGGCCCCGGCGCGCAAATGCCAAGCGATCGGCAGGGACCGGGGATTCGGGGCCGCCGATACTACCGAAGGTCGCGCGGCGCGGGCAACCATCGTTTGGATGATCCCGAGCGGCCCTGGCACGGCCCGGCGTGCGGGCGTC
>JAJXTF010000024.1 GCA_021784125.1 Pseudomonadota bacterium
GCGATCGACGCCGCGCGCGCGGCAGGGCTGCGCATCGCCTACGACACCAACCTGCGGCTCAAGCTCTGGCCGCTTGCGCGCGCCCGGGCGATCGTGTTCGCGACCTTGCGCCTCGCCGACTGGGCGCTGCCCAGCCTGGACGACGCCAGGCTGCTGTTCGACAGCGACGATCCCGACGGCATCGTCGACGCCTGCCACGCCCTCGGCTCGTCGGTCGTCGTCGTCAAGCTGGGGCGCGAAGGCTGCCTGGTGTCGGATGGCGCGCGTCGCGCACGCCTGCCGGGGAAGCGCGTCAACGCCATCGACGCGACCGGCGCCGGCGACTGCTTCGACGGCGCATTCCTCGCACGGATCATCGCCGGCGACGATCCTTTCGCCGCCGCTGGCTATGCGAATGTCGCGGCGGCCCTGGCGACCCAGGGCTACGGCGCCGTCGCGCCGCTGCCGAGGGCCGCGGACGTCGCGCGGGCGCTGGAAGGAGGCGCCTGAGCGGCAGCGCAACCGGCGTCACGAAGGCATGACCATCGAGCGGAGGGCGGCATGGCCATCAGCACGGCGATCAGGCATCTGCAGCAGGGCGAGTGGGAGAAGGCGCACGCGCTGGTGCGCGAGGACAGCACGCCAGCGGGTTGCTGGGCGCACGGCATCGTGCACCTGGTGGAAGGCGACATCGGCAACGCGCGCTACTGGTACCGGCGCGCCGGGCGGGCGTTTCCCGCGGGGACCGACGCGCGTCCGGAGATCGACGCGCTGGCCGCGGTGATCACGAAGCGTCCGCGCGCGCCGACCCGAACACGTTGTCCCACAGCGCGGTCGTGACGCCGAAGTTGCACGCCCGTCGCGAATGATGGTGCAGCGCGTGCCGCTGCTTCGCCTTGAACAGGTAGCTTCCGGGGCGCGTCCGCAGGTGGTGCGCGGCGTGATGGACGCCGACGTACCACAGGTAACCGAGCATCAGGCCTGCGGTCGCGCCGCTGGCGATGGCGGCCTGCAGCTCGTGCCGCAGCGGCAGGAACACGAGCCCGCCGATCAGCGCGACGCTGACCCAGGTCGGCGTGCCGATCAGCGCCGTCGGGCTCGCGTGATGCAGCGCGTGCATGCGGCGGAAAGGAATTGCGTGATGCAGGACGTAGCGGTGCAGCAGGTATTCGAGCAGGGTCCAGGCGGCGAGGCCTGCACCCGCGGCGAGCATCCAGTCGTCGCGCTGGGTGGGAAGTGCATGGCGCAGCGTCGTCCAGGAAAGGAATGCAAGCAGCGTCGGATAGACAACGAAATCCGCGAAATACCCGACTCTGCTCAAACGCATCGACGCCTCTCCATTTTCTGCAGGCCCCCGGACATCGAAGGGGCCCGACGCAGCTTCGCCGGGGAAGCCTGCACCGGGAGGTCCGGGCCTGCAACCCCGCCAATGGCATTGACCGCGCGCATCGCGGTGAGTGCCGTGAATGCCTCGATTCACCCGGCCATCGGGAGTTCCGGGCTGCGCGGCTTGTTTCCTGTGCGGCGGGCCGTTAGAATCCGCCCACGGAGATGGCATTCCTCCCGTGCCCACGTCGCTGCAATCGCGCCGCGATGGACCGCCAAACCGCCGCAAGGCCGATGATGCCTACCCGCAGTCCCGTCGACGGGGGGTAGGCGCGTTCTCTGCGTCACCACCCTGGAAGTGTGTGCTTGTGCCGCGATGACGGCAGGAGAACGTACATGCTCGCTTGGGGTTCGTTGCTGGCAGTCGGCCTCGGCGCAGCCATCGGCGCGTGGATCCGCTGGGGCCTTGGCATCGTGCTCAACCCGCTGTTCCCGACGCTGCCGCTCGGCACGCTGACGGCCAACCTGGTGGGCGGGTTGCTGATGGGTTTCGCGGTGGAGCTTATCACCCGCCACGCGATCATGTCGCCGGAGCTGCGGCTGTTCGCCACCACCGGCTTCCTGGGTGGCCTCACGACGTTCTCGACCTTCTCCGCGGAGATCACGACGCTGCTGCTGCGCCGGGAGTGGATGTGGGGCGTATTAGGCGTCATTGCCCACGTGACGGGGTCGCTGCTGATGACGCTCGTCGGGATCATCCTGGTGCGCGGACTGTTTGCATGGGGAGCTTCGTCATGAATGGAACGCTGCTTCGCTTCTACGTCCACGAGAGCCGCAAGCATCGCCATGTGCTGTTCTACGAGTGGCTGTTGCAGCAGGCCAAGGCCCTCGGCATCCAGGGTGGGTCGGCGTATCGCGCCATCGCGGGTTTCGGACGTCATGGCGTGATGCACGAAGAGCGTTTCTTCGAGCTCGCGGGCGATCTCACGGTCCAGGTCGACTTCGCCGTCGGCGACGACGACGCGCAGCGTCTGCTCGAGCGGGTGCGGTCGGAGGGTGTCGGCGTGTTCTACATTCGAATGCCGGTCGAGTTCGGCGTCCTCGGCGGTACCCCCTGAGCGAGGGTACGCCGAGAGCGAGGGTACCTCCCGAGTTCTGGAGCCGCGGCGGTTGATCGCTGATCCGGCATGCGGCAAGCTACGCAGGCGGTGGCGGGGATTGACCGGGATCAACGTGCGCTCGCGCGGTTGCGCGCCCAATGACGGGTAGACGGCGAGGCGCCGCATGCGGGTCGGCGGGGGCGTCCGCCTTGCATTCAACGGGAGGGAATTCATGTTCAAGCAGGTAATGGTAGCGATCGACGGCAGTTCCACGGCCACCCGCGGTCTGAAGGCGGCGATCGGCCTCGCGTCCGACCAGCGTGCCGCGCTGTCGGTGCTGCACGTGATCGACAACGTCGCCAGCGTTGCCTACGTGGGGGACATGGGGTACATCCCCGCCGATTACGTCGACACGCTGCTGGCCGACCTGCGTGCCAACGGCCGAAAGATCCTCGCCAAGGCCGAGGCGCTGGCGCGCGACAACGGCGTCACCGCCAAGACGGTCATGGTCGAGTCCAAGGGCCAGGCGATCTCCGACGTGATCGTCCGCGAAGCCCGCAAGGCGCGCGCGGACGTCATCGTGCTCGGCACCCACGGTCGCCGCGGGTTGCGGCGGGTGCTGATGGGCAGCGATGCCGAGGCCGTGCTGCGCGAGTCGCGAATTCCGGTGCTGCTGGTGCGGGGCGCCGAGCGCGCGAGCGCAACTCGCAGCAAGGCCGCCGCAACCGGCACGCGCACCAGCTTGGCGGCGCGGGAGCGGGCGAGGGCGGGGCTGGCCGCCGTGACCGATCGGTCGGCGGACTAGCGCCGATCTTCGGGGCGCAGCGCGCTGCGCCGGCAGCGGGGAGGAGCGCAGCCCATCGGTCGGCGGGCCACCGGCAGGGGGAACGATGGACATCCGGGGGCATGCGACGCGCCGGTCGCGGGCCGGCTCACCTCGCGGTGACCCGCTCGGGCTCGACAGGGCGAGCGGGTTCACCGCATGGTGGCCGGGGATCTGGCAGCTGTGGTGGGGCCGCATGGCGGGAATCGAGGCGGTCCGCGAGGCGGCGCGCCACCGGCTCGGCGAGCTCGTCCGGCACGCCCGCGCGCATTCGCCGCTGTACCGCGACGCCTGTGGCGGATTGCCGCAGGACGTCCGCCTCAACCAGCTGCCGGTGACGACGAAGCACGCGCTGATGGCGCGCTTCGACGACTGGGTCACGGACCGCTCGATCCGCAGGGACGACGTCGAGCGCTTCCTGTCCGACCGCAGTCAGGTCGGCGAGCGCTTTCTCGGGCGCTACGTCGTCTGGAAGAGTTCGGGGACCGCCGGCGAGCCCGGGATCTACGTCCAGGACTCCCTCGCGCTCGACGTCTACGACGCGCTGCTCGCCGTGCAGATGGGTTCGGGCAGGCTGGCGCCGCATTGCTTCGCCGGGATGGTCAAAGGCGGCCGCGCAGCGCTGGTGGCCGCGACCGGCGACCATTTCGCGAGCATCGCATCGTGGGAGCGCGTGGTCCGCACCGCACCGGGACTCGCGGCGCGGGGCTTCTCGATCATGGAGCCGCTGGATCACCTGGTCGATCGACTGAACGCTTTCGCACCGGCCTACCTCGCGAGCTACCCGACGATGCTGATGGTCCTTGCGGACGAGCGCCGCGCCGGTCGCCTGCGGGTCGATCCCTCCGTCGTCTGGTCGGGCGGCGAGTACCTGGCGCCGGCGGCGCACGCGGATCTCGAGCGTGCATTCGGATGTCCGGTCATCAACGAGTACGGCGCGTCGGAATGCATGAGCATCGCCTTCGGCTGTCCCGAGGGCTGGCTGCATGTCAACGCGGACTGGGTGATCGTCGAGCCGGTGGCGGCCGATCGCTCCCCCACGCCTCCCGGGGAGACCTCGCATTCGGTGCTGGTCACCAACCTGGCCAACCGGGTGCAGCCGGTGATTCGCTACGATCTCGGTGACGCCGTCACTCTCAGTCCGGAACCCTGCCGCTGCGGCAACCCGCTGCCCGCGATTCGCGTCGAGGGCCGGCGCGAGGACGTGCTTTCGTTCACGGCGCGCGACGGCAGGCCGAGGCGACTGATCCCGCTCGCGCTGACGACGGTGGTCGAGGAGGCCGCGGACGTGCATCGCTTCCAGATCGTGCAGCAGCGGGCCGATGCGCTGGCGCTGCGCATCGACATCGACGACCCGCAGCGTCGTGACGCGGCATTCGCGGCCGCCGCGTCGGGCCTGCGCCGCTACCTCGCCGCCCAGGGCCTCCCGGACGTCGCGGTCGAGCTCGATTCCCGTCCGCCGATGCCCGATGCGAGCAGCGGCAAGCTGCGCCAGGTTCTGCGCGCATTCGAGCGCCCGGGTGCGGCGCCGGGAGGGCGGCGTCAGAGCGCGAGCGTCACGCGCACCATGCCCTGATCGGGCGGCGCGGTGCGAAAGCCCAGCGTCGTCGCAAGCTCCAGCATCGTCGCGTTGCCGGCGATCACGTCGCCCCACAGCGTGCGCGTGCCGCGGCTCCTGCAGTAGCGGACCATCTTGTCGAGCAGCGCGTAGCCGAGTCCCTGTCCCTTGAGGTCGGAGCGCACGAGGATCGCGAACTCGGCGCTGTCGTTGTCCGGGTCGGTGACGGCGCGAACGATGCCGAGGATCGAATCGCGCGGGTCTGCGCGCGTCGGCGTGGCGATGAAGGCCATCTGCCGGTTGTAGTCGATCTGCGTCAGGCTCGCGAGGTTCGGCTGCGCGAATGCGCGCACCGGATGGATGAAACGCGTGCGTATCGCATCCGGATCGCTGCGTGCGAGGAAGGCGGCGTGGGCGGTCTGGTCCTCGGGTCGCGTCGGGCGCAGCAGCAGCGGCTGCCCGGCAATCTCGACGCGTTCCTCGAGCTCGCTGGGGTAGGGCTGGATCGCGAGTCGCGCCGCGCCGCGGGTGTCGCTCGGGGCCACGCGGACGCGCGCATCGAGCGCGATGACGCCGTCGGCGTCGGCCAGCAGCGGATTGATGTCGAGCTCGACGATCTCCGGGATGTCGGCGACGAGCTGCGAGATCTTGACCAGCGTCAGGTCGATGGCGTCGCGGTCGGCGGCCGGACGGTCGCGATAGCCGGCCAGCAGCTTCGACACCCGCGTGCGTCCGACGAGCTCGCGTGCAAGCTTCATGTTGAGCGGGGGCAGCGCGATGGCGCGGTCGCCGATCACCTCGACGGCGGTGCCCCCCTGCCCGAACAGGACGACCGGCCCGAAAGCCGGGTCGGCGGTCGCACCGACGATCAGCTCGTGCGCGCCGCCGCGACGCACCATCGCCTGCAGCGTGAAGCCCGTGATCGCGGCGTCGGGACGCAGCTTCTCGACGCGCGCGAGCATCGCGCGCCCCGCGGTCTCGACGTCCTCTGCGGTCTCCAGGTTCAGGGCCACGCCTCCGACGTCGGATTTGTGGCTGATGTCCGGCGACAGGATCTTCAGCGCAGCGGGCAGTCCCATGCCCGCCGCAGCGTCACGCAGTTCCGCGACCGATGCGACGATCCGCGTCGGGACGACGGGGATGCGGTAGGCCGCCAGCACCTGTTTGGCCTCCGGCTCGGAGAGCAGCGCAGTGCCCCGGGCCAGTGCCGCGGCGACGATGCCGCGCACCGCGGCGACGTCGGGGTCGAACTGCTCGGGGATCGAGGGCGGCGTCTCGGCCGACAGGCGCTGGATGCGGAAGAACTTGGCGACGTCGAGGAAAGCGCCGACGGCAGCCTCCGGCGTCACGTAATCGGGGATTCCCGCGGCGGTGAATTCGGCGCGTGCGGCGTCGAGCCCGCTGCCGCCCAGCCAGCACGCCAGCAGCAGCCGCTTCGACGCGGCGATCAGCGGCGCGCAGGCCCGGGCGATCGACTGGGCCGGAACGACGGCAGTCGGCGCGTGGATGAACAGCAAGGCGTCCGCGCAGGGGTCGGCGAGCAGCACTTCGAGCGCCGCGACGTAGCGCTCGACCGGCGCGTCGCCGATGATGTCGACCGGATTCGCGCGCGACCAGGTCGACGGCAGGCATGCGTCGAGGCGCGCGATTGCGTCGGACGACAGCGTGGCGAGCCTGCCGCCCCTTCCGACGAGGGCGTCGGTGGCCATCACTCCCGGGCCGCCGCCGTTGGTGACGATGACGACGCGCTCGCCAGCGTAGCGTGCCGCGTGCGCGAGGGTCTCTGCCGCCCCGAACAGGTCGAGCGTGGTATCGACGCGCAGCACGCCGGCGCGCGCGAGCGCCGCGTCGTAGACGTCGTCGGCGCCGGCGAGGGCCCCGGTATGCGAAGCCGCGGCTTTCGCGCCCTCGGCAACGCGCCCCGCCTTGACGGCGATCACCGGCATGTTGCGCGAGGCTGCGCGTGCGGCGCTCATGAACTTGCGCGCCTCGCGGATCGACTCGATGTACAGCAGGATCGCCGAGGTCGCGGGATCCGACGAAAGGTAGTCGAGGATATCCCCGAAATCGACGTCGGCCGCCTCGCCCAGCGAGATGAAATGCGAAAAGCCGATGCCCGTCGAATGCGCCCAGTCGAGCAGCGCGGTCGTCAGCGCGCCCGACTGCGAGACGAACGCGAGGCTGCCGGGTCGCGCATCGACGTGCGCGAAGCTCGCGTTCAGCCGCAGCGGCGGGACGAGCAGGCCGAGGCAGTTCGGACCGAGGATCCGGAGCAGGTACGGCCGCGCCGCGTCGAGCATCGCCTGCTGGACCGTCTTTCCGCCGGCGTCACGGCGCGCGGAAAGCCCGGCGGTCAGGACGATGGCCGCCCTGGTCCCGCACTCGCCCAGCTGCGAGACGATGCCGGGGATGGTGTCGGGCGGCGTCGCGATAAGCGCCAGGTCCGGGGCACGTTCGAGATCGGCGACCGAGGCCCAGGCGCGCATGCCCGCGACTGTCGCGTGCGCGGGATTCACCGGGTAGACCGGCCCGACGAAACCCGACCCCAGCAGGTTGCGCATGACGACGGCGCCGATGCTGCCGGGACGGTCGGAGGCGCCGATCAGCGCCACCGACGACGGACGGAACAGTTTCTCGAGGTTGCGGACGCTCATGTTCGAATGCAGACTGTACGTTGCAACCGGAGTCTCACTCAAATTCGAACGGAGCACCACATGCCGCATGCAATTCGATTCAGCGCCACCGGCGGTCCCGAAGTCCTGTCCTTCGATGCGGTCGCCGTCGGCGCGCCGGGTCCCGGGGAGGCGCGCGTGCGCCACACGGCGATCGGCGTCAACTACATCGAGACCTACCATCGCAGCGGGTTGTACCCGCTGACGCTCCCGTCGGGCCTCGGCACCGAGGCCGCGGGCGTCGTCGAGGCGGTAGGCGCAGGCGTGGACTGGGTCGCGCCCGGCGATCGCGTCGCCTACTGCACGGGCCCGCTCGGCGCCTACAGCACCGAGCGGGTGATGCCCGCGGACAAGCTCGTCAAGCTGCCCGCAGCCGTCGACGACCGCAGCGCGGCGGCCCTGATGCTGAAGGGCCTAACCGTGCAGTACCTGTTCGGGCAGACGTTCCCGCTGAAAGGCGGCGAGACGATCCTGTTCCACGCCGCCGCGGGCGGTGTCGGATTGATCGCCTGCCAGTGGGCGCGCGCGCTCGGGGTGACGATGATCGGCACCGTCGGCTCGGATGCGAAGGCGGCGCTGGCGCGCGATCACGGCTGCGCGCACACGATCGTCTACACGCGCGAGAACTTCGTCGACCGCGTCAGGGAGATCACCGGGGGCAAGGGCGTGCCGGTCGTCTACGACGGCGTCGGCAAGGACGTGTTTCCCGACTCGCTCGACTGCCTGATGCCGCGCGGCATGTACGTGAACTTCGGCAACGCGTCGGGCGCGGTTCCTCCGTTCAACCTCCTGCTTCTGTCGCAGAAAGGCTCGTTGTACGCGACGCGACCGACCCTGGCCCACCATGCGAAGGATCGCGCCTCGCTTTCCGCGATGGCGGGCGAGATGTTCGCGATGATGGCGGCCGGCAAGCTGCGCGCCGACATCGGCCAGACCTTCGCGCTGAAGGATGCGGCCGAGGCGCATCGCGCATTGCAGGCCCGCCAGACGGCCGGGGCGACGCTGCTGCTGCCCTGATCGGGGGCGGCTGCGCGTCGCCGAAGCTGCGCGGCCTCAGCGCTGCGCAGGTATGCGCGTCGCGTCGTTTACCAGCGCGCGCGCCGCGCCGATCAGCTCCGACGCCCCCACGCCCAGCGGGCCGATGCCCTGCGCAACCAGGGCGTCGGCAGCGGCGCCGTGCAGGCAGACGCCGATGCGCATCACGGTCGTCGGCTCGATGCCCTGCGCGAGCAGCGCAGCGAGGATTCCGGCGAGAACATCGCCCGAGCCCGCCGTCGCCAGCGCGGGGTTGCCGCTGGCATTGATGTCGAAGGTCCCGTCGGGGCGCGCGACGATGCTGCCATTGCCCTTGAGGACGACCTGCGCGCGCAGCGTCGTGGCGAGCCGCAGCGCTGCGGCTACACGGTCGGCCTGGACCGCCAGGGTGTCGCATTTCAGGAGGCGCGCAGCCTCGGCAGGGTGCGGCGTCAGCAGTGTCGGCGCGCGGCGCAGCGCGACCGCATGCCGCAGCGCGTCGTCGGCGGCGACGATGTTGAGCGCATCCGCGTCGAGCACCAATGGCTGGTCGCGCGCGATGGCGTCGGCGGTCAGCGTCTGCGCGCGATCGCTGCGCGAGAGTCCGGGGCCGACGACCCAGGCGTCCGCGTCGGGCTCGATCTGCTGCGCGCCGCGCAGCATCAGTTCCGGCGCCGTGGTGTCGACGCGGGGCGCGCCGTCGGCGAGCAAGGCGACGATGACGCGGCCTGCGCCGGTTCGCAGCGCCGCGCGGCCGGCGAGCAGTGCCGCGCCGACCATGCCTTCCGCGCCGCCCACGATGCACACGGTTCCGAACGTGCCCTTGTGGGTTGCCCGCTTGCGGCGCGCGAGCACGGTGGGCAGCTCGACCGCGAGCCCCGGCCACTCCAGCCGCAGTCCCGAGGAGGCGTCGACGTCCGCGTCGAGGCCGAGCGCATGCACCGAGATTTCGCCGCAGTGATCGGGGCCATCGGCGGTGATCAGGCCCGGCTTCAGGGCGATGAACGTCGCCGTCGCACTTGCGGCGATCGTCGGCCCGTGCGCGACGCCGGTCGCGGCGTCGAGCCCGCTCGGCAGATCCAGCGCCAGGATCGGCGCGCCGCTGGCATTCGCCCATTCGATCCACTGCGCCCAGGGCGCACCGATCGGGCGCGCGAGGCCGATGCCGAAAAGCCCGTCGACGATCAGCGCCGGTCGTGACGACGGGGGCTCGCCGAGAAACGGCTGGCCCGTGGCACGCAGCGCTAGGTATGCCGCCGAGGCATCGGGAGGGAGGCGCGAGACGTCGGTGGCAGCGACCACTGCGACCTCGACGCCGCGCGCGCGCAACCTGCGGGCGACGACGAAGGCGTCGCCGCCGTTGTTGCCGGGGCCCGCGAGGACGACGACGCCACCCCGGTCCGGACCGAGCATCGCCGCGGCGATGTCGGCGGCTGCGGCACCGGCGCGCTCCATCAGCGGCTCGTCCGCGTGGCGGATCTCGATGCTGCGCAACGAGGGGATCGGAAGGAGGGGTGAGAGGCGCATCGCGTTGCGGCTCGCGGCCGGGGCCCTGCCCGAGGATTGGGCAGCAATGGTACGCCAGCCCCGGCTTGGACATTCGCGGCGAGGCCCCGTAGAATCGCCCGGGCAACGGCGCGCCTCCGGTTCGGGGGCTGGCCGAACCATTCGAATCGAATCGGGAGTTTATCCATGAAAAAGTTCAGGATTCCGCTATTGCTCGCCGCGCTGGCGTTCATCGCGGCACCCGCCCTCGCGCAGGACACCGGCACGCTGAAGAAGGTGAAGGACACTGGCACGATCACCATCGGTTACCGCGAGGCGTCGATCCCGTTCTCGTACCTCGACCAGAACCAGAAGCCCGTCGGCTACGCGATGGACATCTGCTACAAGGTCGTCGATGCGGTCAAGCAGAAGCTGAACATGCCGAACCTCAAGGTGGCGCTCACGGCAGTGACGCCGTCGACGCGGATTCCGCTGATGGCGAACGGCACCATCGACCTCGAGTGTGGCTCGACGACCAACAACGCCGAGCGCAAGCAGCAGGTCGATTTCGGCATGACCTATTTCGTGATCAAGTACCGCTTCGTCGCCAAAAAGGCCTCGAAGCTGGACACGATCGCCGACCTGAAGGGTCAGACCGTCGTGTCGACGGCGGGCACCACCGACATCAAGGCGCTCAACGAGCTCAATACGGCGGACAAGATGGGGATCAACATCCTGTCGGCGAACGACCACGCCGCCGCCTTCCTGATGGTCGAGACCGGTCGCGCGAAGGCCTTCCTGATGGACGACATCCTGCTCTACGGGCTGGTCGCGAACTCGAAGAACCCGGCCGATTTCCACATCTCGTCGGCGAGCCTCGGCGTAGAGCCGTACAGCCTGATGCTGCGCAAGGATGATCCGGAGTTCAAGAAGGTCGTCGACGACGCGATGACGAAGCTCTACAAGAGCGGCGAGATCGAGACGATCTACCACAAGTGGTTCCTGAGCAAGATTCCGCCGAAGGGCATCAATCTCGACTTCCCGATCAGCGATTCGCTGAAGCGGGTGTTCGCGAACCCGACCGATTCGCCCGATCCGAACGTCTACAAGTGACGCGGTCGCAGCGGTCCTGACGAGGAACGGCGGGGGGCTCGGTGCCCCCCGCCTGCCATCCATCGACTGACCGATCGCCTGCCAGCGTGCGCAGTCAAGCGTGAACTACCACTGGAACTGGAAGATCTTCTGGCAGCTCACGCCGGAGGGCACGGGCACCTACCTGCACACGCTGCTGGTCGGCCTGATGTGGACGCTCGCCACCGCGCTTGCGGCCTGGATCATCGCCCTGGTCCTCGGCGCGATCGTAGGCGTGATCCGCACGACGCCGAGCAAGTGGGCGGCGAGGCTCGGCAACGGCTACGTCGAGCTGTTCCGCAACATCCCGCTGCTGGTCCAGATGTTCCTGTGGTATTTCGTGTTCCCCGAGTTCCTCCCGAAAGCGATGGGCGACGCGATCAAGCAGATGCCCCCGCCCTGGGCCTCGTTCGTCCCGGCCGTGCTGTGCCTCGGCACGTTCACCGCAGCCCGGGTCGCCGAGCAGGTTCGCGCGGGAATCCAGGCATTGCCCCGCGGGCAGCAGATGGCCGGGACCGCGCTCGGGCTGACGCTGCCGCAGACCTACCGGTACGTGCTGCTGCCGGTGGCGTTCCGGATCATCCTTCCGCCGCTGACCTCCGAATTTCTGAACATCATCAAGAACTCGTCAGTGGCGCTCACCATCGGCGTCATCGAATTGACGGCGGCGGCGCGGGCGATGCAGGAGTTCAGCTTCCAGGTCTTCGAGGCGTTCACCGCGGCGACGATCATCTACGTCGTCGTCAACGTCGGCGTCGTGTTCGCCATGCGCTGGCTGGAGAAGCGCGTCGCCGTCCCCGGATTCATCGGCCCTGCGGTGCAGGGCGGCGGGCACTGAGCGGATCGGGCGAAGGAGAGGGGAGCGCCGATGTTCGGACCATTCGATTTCGGCGTCATCATCCACAACCTGCCCTACCTGTTCAAGGTGGGGATGACGTTCACGCTGACGCTGACCGCGCTGGCGATCGTACTCGGCGTCTTCTTCGGCACGCTGCTCGCGATGATGCGGCTGTCGAGCTTCAAGGCGCTGTCGCTGTTCGCCACCGGGTACATCAACCTGATGCGCTCGGTGCCGCTGGTCCTGGTGATCTTCTGGTTCTATTTCCTGGTGCCCTACATCGGCGCCTGGATCATCGGGGCGAGCCAGCCGGTCCAGGTCGGGGCGTTCATGTCGTCGGTGATCACGTTCTCGATGTTCGAGGCGGCGTACTACGCCGAGATCATGCGCGCCGGCATCCAGTCGGTTCCCCGCGGTCAGGTATGGGCGGGCTACGCGCTGGGCCTCAACTACTGGCAGACGATGGCGAAGATCGTGCTGCCGCAGGCGTTCCGGAACATGCTGCCGATCCTGCTGACACAGACGATCATCATGTTCCAGGACACGTCGCTCGTCTACGTGCTGTCGGTCACCGACTTCCTCGGCGCGGCCTCGAAGATCGCCGAGCGCGACGGGCGCTTCGTCGAGATGTACGTGTTCGCGGCGCTGGTCTATTTCGTCGTCTGCATCGCAGGCTCGTTCCTGGTGCGACGCCTGCAACGCAGGATCGCGATTGTGCGCTGAGCAGCAGCGCCTGCGACCGGCCCGCCTCCAACAGCCTCAGACCCGGGATCCCACGCAATGCCGATGATCGAGATCAGGAACGTCTCCAAGTGGTACGGCAGCTTCCAGGTGCTGACCGACTGCACGACCAGCGTCGAGAAAGGCGAGGTCATCGTCGTTTGCGGCCCTTCGGGTTCGGGAAAGTCGACGCTGATCAAGGCCGTTAACGCGCTCGAGCCGGTCCAGCAGGGCGAGATCGTCGTCGACGGCATCAAGGTCAACGATCCCGGGACCAATCTTCCCAAGCTGCGGGCGCGCGTCGGCATGGTGTTCCAGCACTTCGAGCTCTTCCCGCACCTCACGGTCCGGAAGAACCTGTCGCTCGCGCAGGTGAAGGTGCTCGGACGCACGCAGGACGAGGCCGATGCGCGCGGCCTCAAGTACCTGGAGCGGGTCGGGCTCTCGGCGCACAAGGACAAGTTCCCGGGGCAGCTGTCGGGCGGACAGCAGCAGCGCGTCGCGATCGCCCGCGCACTGTCGATGGACCCGATCTGCATGCTGTTCGACGAGCCCACTTCGGCGCTCGACCCGGAGATGATCAACGAGGTGCTCGACGTCATGGTGCAGCTCGCGAAGGACGGGATGACGATGATGGTCGTCACCCACGAGATGGGATTCGCGAACCGGGTCGCGAACCGGGTCATCTTCATGGACGCGGGACGCATCGTCGAGGACGCGACCAAGGCCGACTTCTTCGGCAAGCCGCGCTCCGAGCGCGCGCAGCAGTTCCTGGCCAAGATCCTGCATCACTGAGGTCTGCGCAGGGGCGCCGCGAGGCGGGCGGATATAATCCCGATTTCGCCCGCTGCGAAGTCGCCAATGCCCGAAATCCTCGCGCTGCGCGGACGTGCAGCCCTGTCCCCGTTCCGCATCGCCAAGCTTCGGGCCGCCCTCGACGCCGCACGTCCGGAGCACCGGATCGCGACGCTGTCCGCGCGCTACTGGCATTTCGTCGAGATCCTCCGTCCGTTGCGCGACGACGAGCATTCGACGCTCGATCGCCTGCTGACCTACGGGCCGGCCGATCACGACGACGCTGCGAGCGGCGGCCGGCTGTTCGTCGTTCCGCGGCCGGGGACGATCTCGCCGTGGTCGTCCAAGGCCACCGACATCGCGAGGAACTGCGGCCTCGACGGCGTCGCGCGCATCGAGCGCGGCATCTCCTTCGACGTGGGCAGCATCGGCGCTGCGCCGCTGGCTGCGGCGGACCGCGCCGCGCTGCTGCCGCTGGTCCACGACAGGATGACCGAGGCGGTCCTTGACGGCCTGAAGACCGCCGGGAGCCTGTTCGCGCACGTCGCGCCGCGCGCGATGACGACGGTGCCGCTCGCTGCGCGCGGCCCTGCCGCGCTCGACGCGGCGAATGGCGAACTCGGGCTCGCGCTCACCGCCGACGAGATCGACTACCTGGCGCAGGCTTTCGGGCGCATCGGCCGCGATCCCACCGACGTCGAGCTGATGATGTTCGCGCAGGCGAACTCCGAGCATTGCCGGCACAAGATCTTCAATGCCGCCTGGCGCATCGATGGCGTCGAGGCGCCGCAAAGCCTGTTCGCGATGATCCGCGCGACGCACGCGGCGCATCCGCAAGGCACGCTCGTCGCGTACGAGGACAACGCCTCGGTGATCGAGGGCGCGACCGTCGAGCGTTTCCATCCGGGCGCAGACGGCCGTTACGCGGCGCATCGCGGACCCGCGCAGATCCTGATGAAGGTCGAGACGCACAACCACCCGACCGCGATCGCGCCGTTTCCGGGCGCCGCGACGGGTGCCGGCGGCGAGATCCGCGACGAGGGCGCGACTGGCAGGGGCGCGAAGCCGAAGGCGGGGCTGGTCGGTTACACGGTGTCGGACCTGCGAATCCCGGAGCTGCCGCAACCGTGGGAGCTGCCGCGCACCCCTACCCCCTCTCCCGGGCGGAGAGGGGAAATGGAGTGCGGCGCCGGCGCGCCGGGGTTGTGGATCGGCAAGCCGGAGCGCATCGCGTCGGCGCTTGCGATCATGACCGAGGGCCCGATCGGCGCGGCGTCGTACAACAACGAGTTCGGACGGCCCAATCTCGCCGGCTACTTCCGGACCTTCGAACTCGAGGTCGACGGGCAGTGGCGCGGCTATCACAAGCCGATCATGATTGCGGGCGGCGTGGGCAACATCGCCGACGCGCAGGTGAAGAAGGGCGTGCTGGCCGAGGGCATGCTGCTGATCCAGCTCGGCGGCCCCGGCATGCTGATCGGCTTGGGTGGCGGCGCGGCGTCGTCGATGACGACGGGCGCCAACACCGCCGACCTCGATTTCGATTCGGTGCAGCGCGGCAACGCCGAAATGGAGCGCCGTGCGCAGGAGGTGATCGACCGCTGCTGGCAGCTGGGCGAGGCCAATCCGGTGGTGTCGATCCACGACGTGGGCGCCGGCGGGCTGTCGAATGCGCTTCCCGAGCTCGTGCACGGCGGAGGTGTCGGCGGGAGCTTCGACCTGCGCGCGGTGCCCTCCGAAGAGCCGGGAATGGCGCCGCGCGAGATCTGGTGCAACGAGGCGCAGGAGCGCTACGTCCTGGCCATCGCCGCCGGAGATCTCGCGCGCTTCGACGCCATCTGCGCCCGCGAGCGCTGCCCATATGCCGTCGTCGGGCACGCGAACAGGGAGGGGCGCCTGGTCGTCGACGATCCGCATTTCGGCAACGCGCCGGTCGACGTTCCGCTCGAGGTGATTCTCGGCCAGCCACCGAAGATGCAGCGCGACGTCGCGCGTCTCGCGCGCCGGTTGCCTGCGCTGAATCTCGATGCCGTCGATGTCCGCGAGGCGGCCTATCGTGTGCTGCAGTTGCCGGCGGTGGCCGACAAGACTTTCCTGGTCACGATCGGCGATCGCAGCGTCGGCGGACTCTGCGCGCGCGATCCGATGGTCGGTCCCTGGCAGGTACCGGTGGCCGACGTCGCGGTGACGCTCGCGGACTTCACCGGCTACGCAGGCGAAGCGATGGCCATCGGCGAGCGCAGCCCGGTCGCGCTGATCGACGCGCCGGCTTCGGGGCGGATGGCGGTCGCCGAGGCGATCACCAATCTCGCGGCAGCGCGCATCCGCAACCTCGGCGAGGTCAAGCTGTCGGCCAACTGGATGGCGGCTGCGGGACAGCCGGGAGAGGACGCCGCGCTCTACGACACCGTGCGCGCGGTCGCGATCGACCTCTGCGTCCCGCTGGGGCTGTCGATACCCGTCGGCAAGGATTCGCTGTCGATGCGCACGACCTGGCACGATGGGCAGGCCGACAGGGCGGTGACCTCGCCGGTGTCCCTGATCGTCTCGGCGTTCGCGCCGGTGGCCGACGCGCGCGCGTGCCTGACTCCGCTGCTCGGCCTAGATGGCGGCGACACGGTGCTCGTGCAGCTCGATCTCGCCGCCGGCAGGCGGCGGCTCGGCGCCTCGGCGCTGGCGCAGGTGCACGGGCAGCTCGGCGACGAGTGCCCCGATCTCGACGCGCCGGTGCGCCTTTCGGCGTTCTTCGCGCTGGTGCAGGCGCTGCACGGCGAGGGACGCCTGCTCGCCTATCACGACATCAGCGACGGCGGCATCTTCGTCACGCTGGCGGAGATGGCGTTCGCCTCGCGCTGCGGCCTCGACGTCGATCTCGATCGCGACGGCGGCGGAGCCGGCAGCCTGGCGGCGCTGTTCGCCGAGGAGCTCGGCGCGGTGGTCCAGGTCGCCGCCGCGGATGCAGCGGAGGTGGTGGCCCGTGGATCGCATGCGGGCATCGCTACGCGGATCATCGGCAAGCCCGTCCGCGGGGGCGACCGCGTGATCATCCGCCACGGCGGTGCACGGGTCCTCGACGAGTCGCGCGTCGACCTGCATCGCGCGTGGTCGGCGACGACGCATGCGATGCAGCGGCTGCGCGACAACCCGCAGGCAGCCGACGAGGAATTCGCGCGCATCCTGGACCGGGACGATCCGGGGCTCGCGCCGCACCTGAGCTTCGACACGGGCGAGGATCCTGCGGCGCCCTTCGTCGGCAGGAACGCACGACCGCGGGTGGCGATCGTCCGCGAGCAGGGCGTCAACGGCCACGTCGAGATGGCGGCGGCGTTCACGCGCGCAGGTTTCGATGCCTTCGACGTCCACATGAGCGACCTCGCGGAAGGCCGCAGCTCGCTGGCAGAGTTTCGCGGCGTCGTCGCCTGCGGCGGATTTTCCTATGGCGACGTACTGGGCGCGGGCGAAGGCTGGGCGAAGTCGATCCTGTTCAACGCGAGGCTGCGCGACGCCTTCGCCGGCTTCTTCTCGCGCCCCGACACCTTCGCGCTGGGCGTCTGCAACGGTTGCCAGATGATGAGCAACCTGCACGAGATCGTCCCGGGAACGGCCCATTGGCCGCATTTCGTGCGCAACGCTTCGGAGCAGTTCGAGGCGAGGCTCGTCCTGCTCGAAGTGCTTGCCACGCCGTCGCTGTTCTTCCGCGGCATGGAGGGCAGCCTGCTGCCGGTGGCGCTTGCACACGGCGAGGGTTACGCGGAGTTTCGCGACGCGGACCAGCTCGCTGCGGCAAGGCCGCAAGTCGCACTGCGCTTCGTCGACCATCGGGGGCGCGCAACCGAAACCTATCCGTACAATCCCAACGGATCGCCCGAGGGGATCACCGGGCTCACGACGGCCGATGGCCGCTTCACCATCCTGATGCCGCATCCGGAGCGCGTCTTCCGCAGCGCGCAGTTGTCGTGGCATCCGCACAGCTGGGCCGAGCTGTCGCCGTGGTACCGGATGTTCGCCAATGCCCGCCGCTGGGTCGGCTGACGCGCGGCCGCGCCGGACGGCTCGCGCTCCCGCAGTGCCTACCTCGCACCCGCAGGCCGGAGGCCTCATGGAACTGGACGTGTATTCGATCAACGGCGTGACGCCGGTCGTAGATCCGACGGCGTTCGTGCACCCGAGCGCGGTGCTGATCGGCGACGTGATCGTCGGCGCGAACTGCTACGTCGGCCCCTGCGCGTCGCTGCGCGGCGATTTCGGCCGCATCGAACTGCGTGCCGGCGCCAACCTGCAGGACGTCTGCGTCATGCACGGCTTCCCCGGGACGGACACGCTTGTCGAGGAGGACGGCCACATCGGCCACGGCGCGATCCTGCACGGATGCATCGTCAGGCGCAACGCGCTGGTCGGGATGAACGCGGTGGTCAACGACAACGCCGAGGTCGGGGAGTCGTCGATCGTCGCCGCGATGGCATTCGTCAAGGCGGGGATGGTGGTGCCGCCGCGCACGCTGGCGGCGGGGATCCCGGCGCGCATCCTGCGCGAGCTGAGCGCGCAGGAGATGGCGTGGAAGGTGGACGGCACGAAGAGCTACCAGGAGCTCGCGCAGCGCAGCCGCGCGACGATGCTGCGCACGCGCCCGCTCGCCGCGGTCGAGCCCGACCGCAAGCGCCTCGACCTGCCGGAGTTGCTGCCGCTGTCGACGCTGAAGCAGCGCCACGGCTGAATCAGTAGCCCGCTGCCTGCCCGTCGCGTCGCGGGTCGGACGCTGCGACGTGGCCGACGTCCGTCTTCATGATCACCTGGCCTGCGCCGAAATCCATGTAGGAATCCGGAATGGATTCCATCTCGTGGCCCAGCGCGATCAACCCCTGGCGCAATTCGGCCGAGGCTGCGCCTTCGAGATCGATCGAGCGTCCGGCGTTGACTTTCCAGCGCGGCGCATCGAGCGCCGCCTGGGGGTTCATCCCGTAGTCGATCATCCGCACCAGCGTCTGCACGTGGCCCGGCGGCTGGATGGGTCCGCCCATGACGCCGAAGGCCATCAGCGGCTTGCCGTCGCGCGTCGCAAACCCGGGAATGATCGTGTGATACGGACGCTTGCCGCCGGCAACGAGGTTCGGGTGGCCGGGCTGCAGCGAGAAGCCCGCGCCGCGGTTCTGCAGGCTGATGCCGGTGCCGGGGACGACGACGCCAGAGCCGAAACCCATGTAGTTCGACTGGATCAGCGACACCATCATGCCGCCCGCATCGGCCGCGCACAGGTAGACGGTGCCGCCTTTCGGAGGCTCGCCGGGGCCGAAGGTCTGCGCGCGCTTCGGGTCGATCAGCTTCGAACGCTCGCGCAGGTAGCCGCGGTCGAGCATTGCGGCCGGCGTCACCGTCATCGCCGCCGGGTCGGCGACGTAGCGATAGGCGTCGGCGAAGGCGAGCTTCATCGCCTCGATCTGCAGGTGCTGGCTCGCGATCGAATCGGCCGGCATCGAGCCGAGGTCGAAGGCTTCGAGCATGCCGAGCGCCATCAGTGCCGAGATGCCCTGGCCATTCGGAGGAATTTCGTGGATGGTCGTGCCGCGATAGTCGACCGAGACCGGCGTCACCCAGTCGGCTGCATGCGCCTCGAAATCGGCGCGGGTGTGCGCGCCGCCGTGGGCCCGCGAATGCGCGGCCATCGCATCGGCAAGCGCGCCGTGGTAGAAGGCCTCGCCGGCCGTCGCGGCAATCGATGCGAGCGTTCGCGCCATCGCTGGCGAAGCCCAGCGCTCGCCTGTCCGCGGCGGGCGGCCCTCGATCAGGAAATGCTCCTGCCAGCCCAGGCCCTGCGGCATCAGGGGCGCCGCGAGCTGCCACTTGTCCGCCACGACAGGAGAGACCGCGTAGCCATCGCGCGCATAGCGGATCGCCGGCTCGAACAGGTCACCGAAAGGGAGCTTGCCGTAGCGCCTGGACAGGGCGACCCAGCCCGAAACCGCACCGGGAATCGTGACCGTTTCCCAGCCACGCTGCGGCATCGCCGGCCCGCCGGCGAAACGCTCCGGCGACCACGCGGCAGGTGCGCGCCCGGAAGCGTTGATGCCCACGAGGCGTTCGCCGTCCCACAGGATTGCGAAGAGGTCGGAGCCGATGCCGTTGCTGCAGGGCTCGACGACGGTCAGCGCGATCGCGGTGGCGAGCGCCGCGTCGACGGCATTGCCTCCACGCGCGAGCATGGCAATGCCCGCCTGCGTCGCCAGGGGCTGCGACGTGGCGACGGCGTTGGGGGCGAAGATTGGCTGTCGGTGCGATGCGTAGGGGAGGGACCAGTCCATGTCGTATGTCACGCTGAGGAAACGGAGTCGGGAGAACGGGGCAGGGGCAATGCCGTCATGCCTGGACGCCCACGCGCCTGCGAACGTTGGGCAGGGCGATGACGACCACCAGCAAGACGGCTGCGGCGAGGAGTACGGCGGACAGCGGTCGGGTCAGGAACACCGTGGCATCGCCGCGCGACAGCAGCAGCGTGCGCCGCAGGTTCTCCTCCATCATCGGGCCGAGCACGAAACCCAGCAGCAACGGCGCCGGCTCGCAGGCGAGCTTGACGAAGATGACGCCGATCAGGCCGAAGAACGCGGTCTGCGAGACGTCGAAGCTGGTGTTGCTGATCGAGTAGACGCCGATGCCGCAGAACAGCAGGATCGCGGGATAGAGCATCCGGTACGGCACCGTCAGCAGCCGGATCCAGATCCCGATCATCGGCAGGTTCAGCACGATCAGCATCAGGTTGCCGACCCACATCGACGCGATCAGGCCCCAGAAGAGCTCGGGATTCGACGTCATCACCTGCGGCCCCGGCTGGATGTTGTGGATGGTCATTGCGCCGACCATCATCGCCATCACCGCGTTCTCGGGGATGCCCAGCGTCAGCAGCGGGATGAACCCGACCTGCGCGCCTGCGTTGTTCGCGGACTCGGGGGCGGCGACGCCCTGGATCGCGCCCTTCCCGAACTGCGAAGGATCGGCGGCGAGCTTCTTCTCGAGCGAATAGGCCGCGAACGACGCGAGCATGGCCCCGCCGCCGGGGAGGATGCCGAGCACCGAGCCGATCGCGGTTCCGCGGGCGACCGCGGGCGCCGCGTCGCGGATCTGCTTGCGCGACAGGCCGAAGCCCTTGATCTTGCGCGACAGCACTTCGCGCTTCTCCCCGAGCTCGAGATTGCCGATGATCTCGGCGAAGCCGAACAGGCCCATGGCAATGCTGACGAGACCGAGGCCGTCGGTCAGTTCCGGGAGTCCGAAATCGAAGCGCGCCACGCCGGAATTGACGTCGGTCCCGACCATGCCCAGCAGCAGGCCGAGCACGACCATCGCGATCGCCTTGACCAGCGAGCCCTGCGCGAGCACGACCGAACCGATCAGGCCCAGCACCATCAGCGAGAAATATTCGGCGGGCCCGAACTTGAGCGCCAGGGACGAAAGCGGCGGCGAGAATGCCGCGACCAGAACCGTCGAAACGCATCCTGCGATGAACGACCCGAGCGCGGCGACCGTCAGCGCTGCGCCGGCCTCGCCCTTGCGCGCCATCTGGTAGCCGTCGAGGCAGGTGACGGCCGAGGCGACCTCGCCGGGCATGTTGATCAGGATCGACGTCGTCGAGCCGCCGTACTGCGCGCCGTAGTAGATCCCGGCCAGCATGATCAGCGCCGAGACCGGCTCCAGTGCATAGGTGGTGGGCAGCAGCATCGCGATCGTCGCGACCGGGCCGATGCCGGGCAGGACGCCGATCAGCGTTCCGAGCAGCGCGCCGACCAGCGCGTAGATCAGGTTGATGGGCGTCAGCGCGACGCCGAAGCCCAGGGCGAGGTGGGTGAAGACGTCCACGGCTGCGTCCTCAGGAGAAGCGCGGCCAGATGGGCAGCGTCAGGCTGAGGCCGACGATGAACACCCCGGTCGCGAGCGTCGCGAGCGCGACACCGGCGAGCAGCGCCTCCTTCCACCGGAACTCGCGGGTCGCCGCACTCGCCATGACGATCAGCAGCACGGTCGACAGTGCGAGCCCGACCGTCTGCACGATCTGCCCGAAGACGACGACGCTGCCCAGCACCAGGAGGGTGGGCCACCAGCGAAACCGCTCGACCTTCGGCCCGTCGACGGCAAGCGCCCGCAGGGCGACCAGGCCGCCCAGCACGACCAGCAGGATCCCGAGCATGCGCGGGAAATACCCGGGACCCATCCGCGCTGCGGAACCCAGCGTGTACTTCGACCCCAGGACGATGGCCGCGACCCCGACGGCCGTGAACATCGCACCGGCCCAGAAATCCCTCGGATGCCGAATCCTGACCATGCGCCGCTCCCTGCTGAAAATGGGGCAGGCCGCGTACGGCCTGCCCTCGTTGTCGGCCCTGCGTCAGGAAATCAGATGCCGTGCTTGGCCCGCAGTTCCTGGACGTGCTTCTCGATCCATTGTTGCTGGGCGCGCTGCTCGA
>JAJXTF010000025.1 GCA_021784125.1 Pseudomonadota bacterium
CGCGGGAACCGACGCGCGGTCCGGATGGCGCCCGGCATTACGCACATCGGCGGTTTCAGGGTGCCCGGACGCGAAGGCGTCGGGAACGCAAAGCGCCGATGGAGGCCCAAACCCTGAGCAGAAGGAGTGCAGCATGTCCGTAACGATGCGTCAAATGCTGGAAGCCGGCGTCCATTTCGGACACCAGACGCGGTACTGGAATCCGAAGATGGCCGACTATATCTTCGGCCAGCGCAACAAGATCCACATCGTCAACCTCGAAAAGACGCTGGCGATGTACAACGACGCGATGAAGTACGTGCGTCAGCTCGCCGCCAACCGGGGCACGGTGCTCTTCGTCGGCACCAAGCGCCAGGCGCGCGAGATCGTCGCCGAGGAGGCGAAGCGCGCAGGCATGCCCTACGTCGACCATCGCTGGCTGGGCGGCATGCTGTCGAACTTCAAGACGGTCAAGCAGTCGATCAAGCGCCTGAAGGACCTCGAGACGATGGCCCAGGACGGCACCCTCGAACGGATGACCAAGCGCGAAGCGCTGTCGCACAAGCGCGAGCTCGACAAGCTCGAGAAGAGCCTCGGCGGCATCAAGGACATGAATGCGCTGCCCGATGCGATCTTCGTCATCGACGTCGGCTACCACAAGATCGCGGTGACCGAGGCCAAGAAGCTCGGCATCCCGATTGTCGCCGTCGTCGACACCAACCACAATCCCGACCCGATCGCCTGGGTGATCCCGGGCAACGACGATTCGAGCCGTGCGATCCGCCTGTATGCGCGTGGAGCCGCCGATGCCGTGCTCGAAGGCAAGTCGAGCTCGATCCAGGAGATCGCCGCCACCGGCGACGAGTTCGTCGAGGTCGCCGACGAAGCGTCGGCCTGACCGCGCGTGGGTCGACCGAGGGGGGCGAAGGCCCCCTTGCCGCATGTCGGGGCGCGCCACGAGCCTGCCCCGGAGACCACGCCGGGGCGAGCCGATCGTCCCGGCCGCATTCGATGAACGGAGCATGAGATGGCGGATATCTCCGCAAGCACGGTGATGCAACTGCGCCAGCGCACGGGGCTGGGCATGATGGAATGCAAGAAGGCGCTCACGGAGGCCGACGGCGACATCGCCAAGGCCGAGGAACTGCTGCGGATCAAGAGCGGCGCCAAGGCCAGCAAGGCTGCCGACCGCGTCGCCGCCGAAGGCGTCATCGGCGTGTCGGTCGCCGGCGACGGCAAGAGCGCCGTGATGGTCGAGGTCAACTGCGAAACCGACTTCGTGTCCAGGAACGACGACTTCAAGGCGTTCGCCAACGAGGTCGCGCAACTCGCGAACCGCGATCGGCCCGCCGACGCGGCCGCGCTGGCGGCACTGAAGCTCGCGTCCGGCGAGACCGTCGAGGCCCGGCGCGTCGCGCTGGTGCAGAAGATCGGCGAGAACATCACGCTGCGTCGCTTTGCGCGACTCGAGGCGAAAGGCCGCATCGCGTCGTACGTGCACGGATCGAGGATCGGCGTGCTCGTCGACGTCACGGGCGGCGACGCCGCGTTCGGCAAGGACGTAGCGATGCACATCGCGGCGACCAAGCCGATGGCCGTGAGCCGCGAGCAGGTGCCTGCCGACGTCGTCGCGAAGGAGCGCTCGATCGCCGAGGCGCGTGCGGCCGAGTCCGGCAAGCCCGCCAACATCGTCGAGAAGATGGTCGAGGGCGCGGTGGCCAAGTTCCTGGCCGAGGTCACGCTGCTCGCACAGGTTTTCGTCAAGAGCGACAAGGAAACCGTCGCCAACATCGCCAAGGCACAGGGCGCGACGATCAACGGTTTCGTGCTCTACGTCGTCGGCGAAGGCATCGAGAAGCGCAAGGACGATTTCGCTGCCGAAGTCGCGGCGATGAGCCGCACCTGATCCCGAAGCCAGCGGCGCTCGTTCCAGGCCAACCCTTGCCGGAGCCCAAGCGATGAGTCCTCCCGACAGCGCCGCCACCGCGGCAGCGGTTCCCCCGGCCGGCGCAGCGGCCGGCAGCGCCAAGGCGACGTATCGGCGCATCCTGCTCAAGCTCTCGGGCGAGGCGCTGATGGGCAGCGACAGCTACGGCATCGAGCGCGAGACGATCGACCGCATCGTCGCCGAGGTGGCCGAGGTGGCGCGGCTCGGCATCCAGGTGGCGATCGTCATCGGCGGTGGCAACATCTTCCGCGGCGTCGCACCCGGCGCGGCGGGAATGGACCGTGCGACGGCCGACTACATGGGCATGCTGGCGACGCTGATGAACGCGCTGGCGCTGCAGGACGCGTTTCGCCGCGCGGGCGTCGAGTCGCGTGTGCAGTCGGCGCTGCGCATCGACCAGGTGGCCGAACCGTACATCCGGGGCAGGGCGCTGCGCCACCTCGAGCTCAACCGCGTCGTCATCTTCGCCGCCGGGACGGGCAACCCGTTCTTCACCACCGACACGGCGGCGGCCCTGCGCGGCCGCGAGATGGGCGTCGACATCGTGCTGAAGGCGACCAAGGTCGACGGCGTGTACACGGCGGATCCGCTGAAGGATTCCAGCGCGCGGCGCTACGAATCGCTGACTTTCGACGAGGCGATCGTCAAGAACCTCAAGGTGATGGATGCGACCGCGCTCGCGCTGTGTCGCGACCAGAACATGTTGCTCAAGGTGTTCTCGATCTTCGTTCCGGGGGCGCTGAAACGTGCCGTCCTCGGCGAGGGCGAGGGGACGCTGGTGCATTGTTGAATTCCCCCTCGGCCCGGCCCTCTCTCCGCCCGCCGGGCGCAGGGGCGGGACGCGGAGGCGTCGAGGCGGCGAGGGGAACGAACGGGATGACGCGATCATGATCAGCGATGTGAAGCAAACCGCCGAACAGAAGATGGCGAAGTCGATCGAGACGCTGAAGGCCGATCTCGCGAAGGTGCGCACCGGTCGCGCGCACACCGGCCTGCTGGACCACATCCACGTCGATTACTACGGGACCCAGATGCCGCTGTCGCAGGTCGCCAACGTCACGCTGGCCGATCCGCGGACGATCGGCGTCCAACCCTGGGAGAAGAAGATGATCCCGGTGGTCGAGAAGGCGATCCGCGATTCCGACCTGGGCCTGAATCCCGCAACCTCCGGCGACATGATCCGGGTGCCCATGCCGGCGCTGACCGAGGAGCGCCGTCGCGACCTGATCAAGGTCGTCCACAAGGAAGCCGAGGCCGCCAAGATCGCCGTGCGCAACGTCCGGCGCGATGCCAACGACCACCTGAAGAAGCTCCTGAAGGACAAGGAGTGCTCGGAGGACGACGAGCGACGGGCGCACGACGACCTGCAGAAGCTCACCGACCGGTTCATCGCCGAAGCCGACCGGCTGCTGCAGCAGAAGGAAGCCGATCTGATGGCCATCTGAGGCCATCGAACGGTCCCTCCTGCGCCCCGGCACGTGTTCACGAGCTCCACGCGCGTCGTCCCGGAACCGAAGAAGGTTCCGCGGCACATCGCGGTCATCATGGACGGCAACGGGCGCTGGGCGAAGAAGCGCTTGCTGCCCCGCGTCGCCGGCCATCGCAAGGGCGTCGAAGCGGTGCGCGCGACGGTGAAGGCCGCCATCGACGAGGGTGTCGAGTTCCTGACGTTGTTCGCCTTCTCCAGCGAGAACTGGAGGCGGCCCGCCGAGGAGGTCTCGCTGCTGATGGAGCTGTTCGGCCGCGCCCTCGAGCAGGAGGTCGCGAAGCTGCACGCCAACGAGATCCGGCTGAAGGTGATCGGCGACACGTCGCGCTTCGATCGCCGCATCGGCGAGCTCGTCGCCGCCGGCGAGGCGCTGACCGCCGGCAATTCGCGCCTCACTTTGACCATTGCCGCCAACTACGGGGGACGATGGGACCTCGCGCAGGCCGCCCGCGCGTATTTCGCGGCGCATCCCGAGAGCCTTGCAGCCGATGCGCCCGTGAATCCCGAATTGCTCGAGCCGTACCTCGCGACGGCCTACGCGCCCGAGCCCGACCTGTTCATCCGCACCGGCGGCGAGCAGCGGATCTCGAACTTCCTGCTCTGGCAGCTCGCCTACACCGAGCTCTACTTCACCGACATGCTGTGGCCGGACTTCGACGCCGCGGCGCTGCGTGCCGCGATCGCGTCCTTCGGCGGGCGCGAGCGCCGCTTCGGCCAGACCGGCGACCAGGTCCACCCCGGGGGCGCGTGAGCGCAGCCGCGTACACGGACCGCAGCTTGGCTTCCGCGCTCGCCACCCGCATCGGCACCGCGCTGGCGTTGATCGCCGGGGTGCTCGTCGCCCTGTTCGCGTCGGGGCCGCTGGCGTGGGGCGTTCTCGCGCTGCTTGTGGTCCTCGCCGCGGCGCACGAATGGGCGAGACTCGCCGGGTTCGCGCGCGGCCGCTGGCTGGTGTTCGTCGGCGGAACGCTGGTCCTCGGACTCAACCTGCTGTTCAATCCGGCCGTCGGATTCGACCGGGGCTGGCCGGCGGGCGTCGCGCTCGCCGTGTGCGGCACCGCGACGCTGTTCTGGCTGTTCGTCGCCACGCCGTGGGTGCTGTTCCGGTGGCAGCCCGCGTCCCCGCTGCTGCTGGCGATCGCCGGATGGATCGTGCTGATCGGCGCTTTCGTCGCGATCGTCGATCTCCAGGCACGCTCGCCCTGGCTGGTGCTGGCGGCGATGGCGATCGTCTGGATCGCCGACACAGCCGCCTATTTCACCGGCCGCCGCTTCGGCCGGCACAAGCTGGCGCCCGCGATCAGTCCCGGCAAGACTTGGGAGGGCGTCGGCGGCGCGGTGGTGGCGGTGGCCGTCTACGCGGCCGCGCTCGCGCCGTTCGCGCCCGCGGCCGGATACCGCGGTCCGCAAGGCGCCGGCGCGCTGCTGCTCTGGGTCGCATTCGCCGTCGCGCTCGCGCTGCTGTCGGTCGTCGGCGACCTCTACGAATCGCTGCTCAAGCGCCATGCGGGCGTCAAGGACAGCGGAAGTCTGCTGCCGGGCCACGGCGGCATCCTCGATCGCACCGACGCGCTGCTCGCGGCAATGCCGCCCGTGTCGATCGCCGTGCTGTTCTTCCTGGGACGACCGTGACGCGCCGCCGGCTGACGCTGCTGGGCGCAACGGGGTCGATCGGCGACTCCACGCTCGACGTCGTCGCGCGCCATCCCGATCGCTTCGAGGTCATCGCGCTCGCTGCCCACCGCAACGCCGCCAAGCTGCTCGATCTCTGCCGCAGGCACCGGCCGCAGGTCGCGGCGCTCTACGATGCCGAGCGCGCCGGGGAACTCGCTCGCGCGCTCGCGGCCGAAAGCATCGCGACGCGGGTCGTCGCGGGGCAGGCCGGGCTGTGCGAAGTCGCATCGCTCCCCGAGGTCGACACCGTGCTGGCGGCGATCGTCGGCGCGGCCGGACTGCCGTCGACGCTTGCCGCCGCCCGGTCCGGAAAGCGGATCCTGCTCGCGAACAAGGAGGCGCTGGTGATCGGCGGTGCACTGTTCATCGAGGCGGTCGAGGCCGGCGGCGCGACGCTGCTGCCCATCGACAGCGAGCACAATGCCGTCTACCAGTGCCTGCCGTCGCCCTACGCGCGCGATCCCGGCGCGGCGGGCATACGGCGCATCCTCCTCACCGCATCCGGCGGCCCGTTCTTCGCGCGCAGTGACGTCGATTTCGACCGCGTTACGCCGGACGAGGCCTGTGCGCACCCCAACTGGTCGATGGGCCGCAAGATCTCGGTCGACTCCGCAACGATGATGAACAAGGGCCTCGAGGTCATCGAGGCGCACTGGCTTTTCGGCGCCGATGCGCAGCGGATCGAGGTCGTCATCCATCCGCAGAGCATCGTGCATTCGCTGGTCGAGTACGTCGACGGATCGGTGCTGGCGCAACTCGGCCACCCCGACATGCGCACCCCGATCGCGCAGGCGCTGGCCGCGCCCGAGCGCATCGCCAGCGGCGTGCCGGGGCTCGAGCTCGCGCAGCTGGCGCAGCTGACCTTCGCCAAACCCGATCGGGAACGCTTCCCCTGCCTCGATCTCGCCTACGAGGCGCTGCGCGCCGACGCCGGCGCACCGATCGCGCTCAATGCCGCGAACGAGGTCGCGGTGGCCGCATTCCTCTCCGGCCGCGCGCGCTTCAGCGACATCGCGCGTGCCTGCAGCGTGGTGCTCGCGAGGCGCGGCGTCACGCGCATCGCGGGCCTCGACGATGCGCTCGCCGCCGATGCCGAGGCGCGGGGGATCGCCTGCGCCGAGCTCGGCGTTCCGCTGCACCCCGGCGTTTCGCTGGCGGCATGACCGCCGCCCGATGAGTGCACTGCAATGAGCGCCGCTCTCTACAAGATCGCCGCGTTCGCCGTGACCCTCGGCGTGCTGGTGGTGTTCCACGAGCTCGGCCACTACGTCGTCGCGCGACTCGCCGGCGTCAAGGTGTTGCGCTTTTCCGTCGGCTTCGGCAGGGTGGTCTGGTCCCGCGCCGTCGGGCGCGATCGCACCGAGTGGGCGCTGTCGGCGATTCCGCTGGGCGGCTACGTGAAGTTCGCGGACGAGCGCGAGGGCTACGTCGGCGCGCGGGACCTTCCGCGCGCATTCAACCGGCAATCGGTGTTCCGGCGCATCGCGATCGTGGCCGCGGGCCCGATCGCCAACCTGCTGCTCGCCGCGCTGCTGTTCGGCGCCACCTACGTCGCGGGCGTGCCCGGACAGCGGCCGCTGCTGGCCGACCCGCCGGCGGCGAGCGCGGCTGCTGCTGCGGACATCCTTGCCGGCGACGAGGTCAAGGCCGTCGACGGCGAGCCGGTGCGCAGCTGGCAGGAATTGCGCTGGAGAATCGTCCGCGCGCAGGGCGACGCCACGGTTTCGCTGACGATGTCCCGCACCGATGTCGCGGGCGAACCGGTCCGGCGCCGGCTCTCGCTCACCGGCCTGAAGGAGCGCGACTGGGACGGCGATCCGCTGGCGGTCCTGGGACTTCGCCCCGACCTGGGGCCACCGGTGATCGACGGCGTCCTTCCGGGCAAGCCCGCAGCAATCGCGGGGCTCGAGCCGGGCGACCGTATCGTCGCGATCGACGGCCAGCCGATGCATTCGCCCGGCGACGTCTCCGCGGCGACCAACGCCCGCCCCGGCGAGCGGCTCGTCTACGGCGTGCAGCGCGACGGCAGGCGGCTCGACATCCCCGTCACCGTGGAGTCGGTCGAGCAGGACGGGCGCCGGATCGGGCTCGCCGGCGTGCGCCTGCGCATCGACCCGGCGGCAGCGGAACGCCTCGCCGTCACCGTGCGCTACGGCGTGGTCGATGCGCTCGACGCCGGCGTGCGCAAGACCTGGGAGCTGTCGGTGTTCACCGTGCGGATGCTGGGCCGGATCCTGGTGGGCGACGCGTCGCTGAAGAACATCAGCGGCCCGCTGACGATGGCCGACATCGCGGGACAATCGGCGCAGGCCGGCGCGCTGGTTTTCGTCAGCTATCTCGCGCTGATCAGCATTAGCCTGGGGGTGCTGAACCTGCTCCCCATTCCGCTATTGGATGGGGGGCATTTGCTGTATTATCTCGCCGAACTCATCAAAGGCAGTCCCGTTTCCGACCGTGTGTTCGAGGTCGGCCAGCGCATCGGCATGGCGATGCTCGCCGTCCTGATGGCCTTGGCGCTCTTCAATGACGTTTCCCGCCTGTTCTGACCGCAACCGACGCAAGCGCGCCGGCCTTTCGCTGCCCGCGCTGTGCGTCGGAGTGCTGCTGTCCGCGCTTTCGCTCGCTGCATGGGCGATAGAGCCTTTCGTCGTCCGCGACATCCGCGTCGAGGGGGTGCAGCGCACGGAGCCGGGCACGGTGTTCAACTACCTTCCGATCAAGATCGGCGACCGCGTCACCGACAAGAGCATCTCCGATGCCGTCAAGGCGCTCTACGCGACGGGATTCTTCCGCGACGTCCGCCTGGAGGCGCAGGGCGACGTGCTGATCGTCGCCGTCGAGGAGCGGCCGACGATCAGCTCGATCACCTTCGTCGGCAACAAGGAGTTCGACACCCAGACCATCACGAAGGCGATGAAGGACATCGGCCTCGCGGAGGCGCGGATCTTCGACCGTTCGGTGCTCGACCGTGCGGAGCAGGAGCTCAAGCGGCAGTACATCACGCGAGGCAAGTATGCGGCCGACGTGCAGACCACCGTCACGCCGCAGCAGCGCAACCGCGTCGCCATCAACTTCACGATCAAGGAAGGCGAGTCGGCGAAGATCGCCCGCATCAACATCGTCGGGACGAAGGCGTACACCGAGAAGCAGCTGCTCGACCAGATGACGCTGACCACGCCCGGCTGGCTCACCTGGTACACGAAGAACGACCAGTATTCGAAGCAGAAGCTCGCAGGCGACCTCGAGACACTGCGCAGCTGGTACCAGAACCGCGGCTACCTGGAGATGAACGTCGACTCCACCCAGGTGTCGATCACCCCGGACAAGCAGCAGATCTACATCACGGTCAACGTCACCGAGGGTCGACGCTTCACCGTCGGCGACGTGCGGATCGCCGGCGACCTCGTCGTGCCGGCGGCCGATCTCGAGAAGCTCGTGCGGATCAAGAGCGGCGACGTGTTCTCGCGCGCGAAGCTGCAGGAGTCGGCCAAGGACATCAGCGATCGGCTGGGCGCGGAGGGCTACGCCTTCGCCAACGTGAACGCGGTGCCGGAGCTCGATCTCAAGGATGCCAAGGCGTCGTTCACCTTCTACGTCGATCCCGGCCGCCGGGCCTACGTGCGCCGGATCAACATCAGCGGCAACGCGAAGACCCGCGACGTCGTGATCCGCCGCGAATTCCGGCAGCTCGAGGACGCCTGGTACGACGGCCCGAGGATCGAGCGGTCGAAGGAGCGCGCCAAGCGCCTCGGCTATTTCGAGGACGTCAACATCGAGACGCCGCCGGTTCCCGGCACCTCCGACCAGGTCGACGTCGACGTTTCGGTCACCGAGCGGCAGACCGGCAACCTGCTCGCGGGCGTCGGCTATTCCAGCGCCGAAGGCATCGTGGTCAATGCCTCGATCTCGCAGCAGAACATCTTCGGCTCGGGCAACGCGCTGACCGTCGGCATCAACACGGGGCGCTACGACCGCACGTACTCGATGGTGTACACCGAGCCCTACTACACGGTCGACGGGGTGTCGCGGACCATCGAGGCGTACCAGAAGAACCTCGATCCGACCGGTCTCGCGATCTCCCAGTACTCGTCGCACACGCTGGGCACCGCGCTGGGATTCGGCGTCCCGATCACCGAGAACGACACGATCAATTTCGGCGGGCGCATCGAGCACACGAGCATCACGCTGTTCAGCGACAGCCCGCCCGTGTACCAGGACTTCGTCAACGAGTTCGGCAGCACGACCAATGCGTACATCCTCTCTGCGGGGTGGTCGCGCGACACCCGCGACGACATCCTCTACCCGAGCCGCGGGCGGCTGCAGAGCGTGCTGCTCGAGGCGGGGATGCCGTTCGGCGACCTCGCCTACTACAAGCTCCAGTACACGCAGTCGTATTACCAGCCCCTCTACGGCGACCTGATCCTGATGGCGCGCGCCGACCTGGGCTACGGCAACGGCTTTGCCGGCAAGCCGCTGCCGTTCTTCAAGGCTTTCTTCGCGGGGGGCGGCAATTCGGTGCGCGGCTACGACACCGCATCCCTCGGACCCCGCGACGTCTTCGGGAATGCGCTGGGCGGCAGACGGAAGATCGTCGGCAACCTGGAGATGTTCTACCCGATCCTCAAGGGCGACAAGGCGGTGCGCGCGAGCGTCTTCGTCGACGCCGGACAGATCTACACCGACGGCAGCCAGGGAGATCTCGAGAAATTCCGCTATGCGGCGGGCGTGGGCGTGCAGTGGAATTCCCCGGTGGGTCCGCTGAAGTTCAGCTACGGCATCCCGTTGAACGCAAAGCCAGGCGATCGCCAGCAGCGCTTCCAGTTCCAGGCAGGCACGGCGTTCTGACATGGCGGGAGACGCAGGGAGATCCGGAGGGAATCAAGTGTTCAAGCTCCTGTTGAATGCAACGATGGCGCTGGCGCTGCTGCTCTCTGCGGGCGCAGCGGCAGGCGCCGAATACAAGATCGGTTTCGTCAATACCGAGCGGCTGTTCCGCGACGCGGCACCGGCCAAGCGGGCGCAGGCGAAGATCGAGAAGGAATTCGCGGCGCGCGACGCCGAGATCCAGAAGCTCGCGAAGCAGGTCCGCGACATGCAGGCCGCGCTCGATCGCGACGGCGCGACGATGCCCGACACCGACCGGCGCAACAAGGAGCGCGATCTCGCCAACCAGTCGCGCGACCTGCAGCGGATGCAGCGCGAGTTCCGCGAGGATCTGAACCTGCGGCGCAACGAGGAGCTCGCTGGAATCCAGGAGCGCGCCAACAAGGTGATCCAGCAGATCGCGGAGAGCGAGAAGTACGACCTGATCCTGCAGGATCCCGTCGTCTACGCGAGCCAGCGCATCGACATCACCGACAAGGTGATCAAGGCGCTCGCCGACAAGTAGCGCTGCGTTCGCGATCCGCGCGATCGCGTCACGGACCCTGCGCCATGCCTTCCTCCATGCCGGCTGCCGGACACCGCCTGGATGAGCTTGCGCGGCGCTGCGGGGCGGCGGTCGAAGGTGACGGCTCGACGATGATCGCGCGCGTCGGCACCCTCGAGCAGGCCGGTCCCGGCGACATCACATTCCTCGCGAATCCCCGCTATCGCGCGCAGCTCGCGTCGACCCGCGCCTCCGCGGTGATCGTCGCGCCGGGCGACGCCGCGGCGACGTCGCTGCCCAAGCTCGTCGCCGCCGATCCCTACGTGGCCTATGCACGCGTGGCGGGCATCCTGCACCCGCCCGAGGCCGCCGTGCCCGGCGTTCATCCGACCGCGGTCGTCGATCCGTCGGCGCGGGTCGCGGCGACGGCTGCGATCGGAGCCTTCGCGGTGATCGGCGCGCGCGCGGTGATCGGCGAGCGGGCCGCGATCGGGTCGCACTGCACGATCGGGGACGATGCCTCGATCGGCGAAGCCACGGTGCTCGACGCCCGGGTCAGCATCTATCCGCGCTGCGTGATCGGCGCACGGGCGCTGGTCCACAGCGGCGCGGTGATCGGCGCGGACGGCTTCGGGCTCGCCCGGGCCGACGACACCTGGCTCAAGATCCCGCAAGTCGGCCGCGTCGTCATCGGGGACGACGTCGAGATCGGCGCCAACACGACGATCGACCGCGGGGCGATCGACGATACGCGCATCGAGGACGACGTCAAGCTCGACAACCAGATTCAGATCGGTCATAACTGCGTCATTGGAGCGCATACGGCGATCGCCGGCTGCGTCGGCATCGCGGGGTCGACACGGATCGGGCGGGGATGCCGGATCGGGGGGGCCGCAATGTTCTCGGGGCATCTCGAGATCGCCGACGGCACGGTAATATCGGCGGCGACGCTGATCCACGATTCGATTCGCGAGCCCGGCGTGTACACCGGGGTCTTTCCCGCGCTGCCGCATCGAGAATGGAAGCAGGCCGCATCGCAGACCCGCAGGCTGCGCGAGCTGGCGGAGCGCGTCAAGGCGCTGGAGCGCGCGCTCGCGCATGCGAAAACGGACGACAATGCGGTCTAGGGGAGAATAGCTTGGCGGAGCTCGACATCGGCATGATCCAGCGGTTGCTGCCGCATCGGTACCCGATGCTGCTGGTCGATCGCGTGCTGGACTGGGAGGCGGGGAAGTTCATCCGCGGCCTGAAGAACGTGACCGCCAACGAGCCGTTCTTCCAGGGGCACTTTCCGGAGTACAAGGTGATGCCCGGGGTGCTCGTCGTCGAGGCGATGGCGCAGGTCGCGGGACTGCTGACGATGCTGTCCGAGTTCGCGCGTCGCGACGGCAGCCAGCTCGTGCTCTTCGCCGGCATCGACGAGGCGCGGTTCAAGCGCCAGGTCGTGCCCGGCGACACGCTGACCCTCGAGGCCAACCTCGAGCGCGCGGTCCGCGGCATCGGGCGCTTTCGCACCCGCGCGACGGTCGGCGAAAACGTCGTCTGCGAGGCGACGCTGCTGGCGGCGATCCGCGACGTTCCACCGGTGCCGCCGCTGCCGGTGTAGCGACGTGCCGGCGATCCATCCCACCGCCCTGATCGAACCCGGCGCGGAGCTCGCCGACGACGTCGACGTCGGTGCGTATTCCATCGTCGGCAGCAATGTCCGCATCGGCGCGGGAACGCGCATCGGGCCGCACGTCGTCATCGCCGGCCGCACGTCGATAGGGGCGCGCAACCGCATCTTCCAGTTCGCCTCGATCGGCGACATCCCGCAGGATCGCAAGTACGGCGGCGAGGCGACGACGACGACCCTCGGCGACGACAACGTCGTCCGCGAATACGTGTCGATCCATGCGGGCACCGCCCAGGACCGGGGCACGACGACGATCGGCAACGGCAACTGGTTTCTCGCCTACACCCACGTAGCGCACGACTGCATCGTCGGCAACCAGACGACGTTCTCGAACAATGCGCAGATCGCGGGCCACGTCAGCGTCGGCGATTTCGCCGTCCTGGGCGCGTATGCAGGCGTGCACCAGTTCTGCCGCGTGGGTGCGCATGCGATGCTCGCGGCCGGCGCGATCGTCCTGCAGGACGTTCCGCCGTTCGTGACGGTCGCGGGCTATCCGGCGAAGCCGGCCGGGACCAACAACGAGGGCTTGCGCCGGCGCGGCTATTCGCCTGCCGACATCAGCGCAGTGCGCCGCGCGTACCGCACGATCTATCGCGCCGGCCTGTCGCTGGAGGATGCGCGCGGCGAGCTCGGCAAGGCGGCGGCCGACGCGCCGCTGCTGAAACCGCTGCTCGATTTCCTCGCCGAGCCCGGCCGCGGGATCGTGCGCTGAGGGCGTTCGCTCCGGCCGCGCGCGGGGTGCGGCGCGCTCGATTCCGTGGCGCGCGGCGTCGGGATCTCGCCCAAGGCTTCGGCGTCGCGGCCCGCGTCGTCGCGCGGGTCCCGGTGCGGCGGCGCTCGAGGACATCCGGAACCTGACGGGGCGGCCGGGCTCGCTTGCCGCCCCACCCGCTTCACGACGACGGGATGCCGATCCAGCGGGGATGTATTCGGTGGAATCGCGTCCGAACCGGCGTGCGCTAAGATCACGGCTTTTCGCGGGGGTGGAATGCGCGACGCATCGGGGGGGGCGGCGCCAATCACGATTGGCATCGTCGCCGGCGAGGCGTCGGGTGACGCGCTCGCGGCGACGCTGATCCGCGCCGTGCGGGAGCGCCGCAGCGACGTCCGCTTCGCGGGAATCGCCGGTCCCCGGATGCAGGCCGAAGGCTGCGAGGCGTGGGCGCCGATGGAGCGGCTCGCCGTTCGCGGTTTCGTCGAGGTCCTCGCACATCTGCCTTCGCTGCTCGCGCTCCGGCGCGGAATCGCGAGGCGCTTCATCGGCGCAGGGATTCCCCTCTTCGTCGGCGTCGACGCGCCCGATTTCAACCTGGGTCTCGAGCGACGCCTCAAGCGGCGGAGCATCCGCACCGTCCACTTCGTAAGTCCCTCGGTGTGGGCATGGCGCGAGGAGCGCCTGCGCAGCATCGGTCGCGCGGTCGACCGGATGCTCGCGCTGTTTCCGTTCGAGCCTCCGCTGTACGAGGCCGCCGCCATCCCGGTCACCTACGTGGGGCATCCGATGGCGGCGGAAGCCGCCGGCCCCGAGACCCGGCGCGCGGCGCGCGAGCTGCTGAATTGCAGGGCGGCGACACCGCTGTTCGCATTGCTTCCGGGCAGCCGGCTTTCGGAGATCGAGATGCACGCAGGTCTCGTCCTCGATGCGGCGGCCCGCATCCTGGAGTCCCGGCCCGATGCACGCTTCATCGTGCCGCTGGTGTCGCGCACCACGCGCGACGCCTTCGTCGAGGTGCAGCACCGGAGCGGGCGCGACACCCTGCCCCTGACGCTGCTCTACGGTCATGCGGACGATGCGCTGCGCGCGGCGGACGTCGCGCTCGTCGCATCGGGGACGGCGACGCTGGAGGCGGCGCTCGCGCGCTGCCCGCACGTCATCTTCTACCGCGTGAGCTCGCTCACCGCCTGGATCGTCCGCCGCAAGCTGATCCTGCCCTACGTCGGGTTGCCCAACGTGCTCGCCGGCCGCTTCGTCGTCCCGGAATTCCTGCAGGAGGCTGCAACGCCGGGCAATCTCGCACAAGCCGCATTGAACCTGTTCGACGACACGGTGACGCGGCGGCGGCTCGAAACACTGTTCGGCGCGTTCGGGCAGCGGCTCGCGGCCGATACGGGCGCGCTGGCCGCCGAGGCGGTGATCGCCGAGCTCGAAAGCGTGCAGGGCGGCCGTCGCGCGCAGCTGCGCAGCCCGCCCGTCGCGCCGGCAGGTTCGTGACCCGGGGCGCGCACGTCGGCGGCAGGTTGCCGGCATTCGGCGCCGGCGTGCTGGTCGCGGGCATCGACGAGGCGGGACGCGGGCCGCTCGCCGGACCCGTCGTCGCAGCCGCAGTGATCCTGGATCACGCGCGCCCGGTGGCGGGCCTGCGCGACTCGAAGCTGCTGTCGCCGCAGCGCCGCGAATGCCTCGCCATCGAGATACGCGCGCGCTCGCTCGCCTGGGCGGTCGCCGAATGCAGCGTGGCGGAAATCGACGCCCTGAACATCCTGCAGGCGACGCTGCTGGCGATGCGGCGCGCTTTCGATGCGCTGCGGGTGAAGCCGGCGCAGGCGCTGGTCGACGGTGACCGCTGCCCTCGGCTCGCTTGTCCGGCGCAGGCGATCGTCAAGGGCGATCGCGACGTCGCGGAGATCTCGGCCGCGTCGATTCTGGCGAAGACTGCGCGCGATGCGATGCTGGTCGAGCTCGATCGCGTGTACCCGATGTACGGATTCGCACGCCACAAGGGCTACGGAACACCCGAACACCTCGCCGCACTCGGCCTGCACGGCCCCTGTCCCGAACACCGCCGCAGCTTCGCGCCGGTGGCGCAGGTCTCTTTCGGATTCTGAGAAAAGGCGCAGCGACACGCGCCTGAAGACGTCGCGGGAGCCGTCATCGAGGCGCCGAAGCGGTCGTTTCGGTTGACTGCGAGCGGGCTCGCCACTACGATTCAGGCTCCTCGCGCCGGCCGTCCGGCCGGCAGCATTCCCCGGAGTTAGCGATGATTCACTGTGTATTGCACGACCCCAACGATTCGGTCGCCGTCGTCGTCATCGAAGGCATGAAGGCGGGCACCAAGATGACCGGGCTGATCCTCGACGAGAACCGGACGATCGAGCTCGATTGCCTGCAGGACATTCCGATCGGGCACAAGGTGGCATTGAAGGACATGGCCGTTGGCGATACGGTCATCAAGTACGGGATCGACATTGGCAAGGTCGTGCAGCCGATCCGCAAGGGAACGCACGCGCACGTGCACAACATCAAGACGAAGCGGTGGTAACGATGAAGACGACTTTCCAGGGCTATCGACGCGAGAACGGCCGCGTCGGCGTACGCAACCACGTGATCATCCTTCCGGTCGACGACCTGTCCAACGCCGCGGCGGAAGCCGTCGCCAACAACATCAAGGGCGCCCTGGCCATCCCGCACCCCTACGGGCGCCTGCAGTTCGGCGCCGACCTCGACCTGCACTTCCGCACGCTGATCGGCACCGGCAGCAATCCCAACGTCGCCGCGGTCGTCGTCATCGGCATCGAGGAGCAGTGGACGAAGAAGGTCGTCGACGGCATCGCGGTCACCGGCAAGCCGGTGCAGGGTTTCGGCATCGAGCTGCACGGCGACCACGACACGATCATGCGCGCCTCGAAGGCCGCACGCGAATACGTCCAGTGGGCGAGCGAGCGGCAGCGCAGCGAGTGCCCGCTGGCGGACCTGTGGGTGTCGACCAAGTGCGGCGAGTCGGACACCACATCGGGCTGCGGTTCGAACCCGACCGTCGGCAATGCCTTCGACAAGCTCTACGCGGCGGGCTGCACGCTGGTCTTCGGCGAGACGACGGAGCTGACGGGCGGCGAGCAGATCGTCGCCGCGCGCTGCCGCGACGACAAGGTCCGCGCCGACTTCATGAAGATGTTCGATCGCTACCAGGGCGTGATCGAAGGCCACAAGACGAGCGATCTCTCCGATTCCCAGCCGACCAAGGGCAACATCGCCGGCGGCCTGACGACGATCGAGGAGAAGGCGCTGGGCAACATCCAGAAGATCGGGAAGGTCTGCACGGTCGACGGCGTGCTCGACAAGGCCGAGGCGCCGACGCATCCGGGCCTGTGGTTCATGGACAGCTCGTCGGCGGCGGCCGAGATGGTCACGCTGTGCGCGGCCTCCGGTTTCGCCGTGCATTTCTTCCCCACCGGGCAGGGCAACGTCATCGGCAACCCGATCCTTCCCGTGATCAAGCTTTGCGCCAATCCGCGCACCGTGCGCACGATGAGCGAGCACATCGACGTCGACACCTCGGGCCTGCTGCAGCGGGAGATCACGATGGACCAGGCCGGCGACAGTCTGCTCGACATGATGTTCCGCACGGCGAACGGCCGGCTGACGGCCGCCGAGGCGCTCGGCCACCGCGAGTTCGTCCTGACCCGGCTCTACGAGAGCGCCTGACGCACTCGCGCAACGACTACAACAGAGGAGGAGAAGCCATGCACCGTTCAACCAGGGGCGCCTTTGCGTTCGCCTGCGCGCTCGCGCTTTCCGTCGCCGCGCTGCCGGCGCGCGCCGAGCTCGCCGAGATCCACGTCGCCGAGCAGTACGGGATAAGCTACCTGCCGCTGATGGTCATGCAGGACCAGAAGCTGATCGAGAAGCACGCCAAGGCCGAGGGCATCGACGTCAAGGTGGCGTGGTCGAAGTTCGCGGGCGGCAACGTGATGAACGACGCACTGCTGTCGGGCAGCCTGCAGTTCGCCTCGGGCGGCGTCGGCCCGCTGATCACGCTGTGGGCAAAGACCCACGGCAACCTCGACGTCAAGGCGGTGTCGGCGATCAATTCGATGCCGCTCTACCTCGTCAGCAGCAATCCCGCCGTCAAGACCGTCAAGGACTTCACCGCCAAGGACCGGATCGCCCTGCCGGCGGTGAAGGTCTCGATCCAGGCGGTGACGCTGCAGATGGCGGCCGAGAAAGCCTTTGGGGCAGGGCAGGAGCACAAGCTCGACCACCTGACCGTGTCCCTGTCGCATCCGGACGCAATGACGGCGCTGCTGTCGGGCAGGTCGGAGATCAACGCGCACTTCGGGTCGCCGCCGTTCCAGTACCAGGAGCTCGACCACCCGGGTGTCCACCTCGTGCTCGATTCCTACGACGTTCTCGGCGGTGCGGCGACGTTCAACACCGTGTGGACGACGGCGAAGTTCCGCAGCGAGAATCCGAAGATCTATGCGGCTTTCGTCGCGGCGCTGGACGAGTCGATGAAGATCATCAACGGCAACAGGAAGGCCGCCGCCGAGACCTACCTGCGGCTCGCCAAGAGCAAGCTCTCGCTGGAGAGCGTCGAGAAGATGCTGGACGACCCGAAGATCGTGTTCACGACGACGCCCAACAACGTCATCAAGTACGCCGACTTCATGTACAAGGTCGGTTCGATCAAGGTCAAGCCGCAGTCGTGGAAGGACCTGTTCTTCCCGAACGCCCACAGTCTGCCGGGGAGCTGATGCCCACCGGGGTCGGCGCGCTCGACCTGCCGGGCCTCGCCGAAATCCGCGCTGCGCACGCGCGCATCGCGGATTTCGTGCATCGCACGCCGGTGATCACCTGCGCGTCGATCGACGCCGAGGTCGGGGCGTCGCTGCACTTCAAGTGCGAGCACCTGCAGAAGGTCGGCGCTTTCAAGGCACGGGGCGCGTGCAACGCGGTGTTCTCGCTGCCCGATGACGTCGCGCAGCGGGGCGTGGTCACGCATTCGTCCGGAAATCACGGTGCGGCGCTCGCCTGGGCCGCCGCCCGGCGCCGCATTCCCGCATGGGTGGTCATGCCCGAGAATGCGCCGCAAGTGAAGCAGGACAACGTCCGCCGCTTCGGCGCCCGCATCCGGCTTTGCGCACCGACGGTGGCGGCGCGCGAGGCGGCCTGCGCCGAAGTCGAGCGCGAGACCGGCGCGAAGCTGGTCCATCCCTTCGACGATCCATCGGTCATCGCCGGCCAGGGCACCGCCGCGCTGGAGCTCATCGAGGCGGTGCCCGACCTGGACGTCGTCGTCGCGCCCTGCGGCGGCGGCGGCCTGCTTTCGGGCACCTCGATCGCCATCGGTGCCGCCTCGGCGCGGACGCGGGTGATGGGGGCGGAGCCCGCCAATGCCGATGACGCCGCGCGCAGCTTCGCCAGCGGCCGGCTTGAGCCGCTCGCCGGCACGACGACCATCGCGGACGGCCTGCGCACGTCGCTTTCGCCGCGCACGCTGGCGGCCATCAGGGCACACGTCGCCGCGATACGAACCTGCAGCGAAGAAGGCATCGTGCGCGCGATGCGGATGACCTTCGAGCGCATGAAGCAGGTCGTCGAGCCTTCGGCCGCCGTTCCACTGGCGGCTCTCCTCGAAGATCCCGCCGCGGTCAGGGGGTTGCGCGTCGGAGTGATCCTCTCCGGGGGCAACGTCGACCTCGACAGGCTGCCATGGCTTCCACACTGAAGACCGCGACGCACGACGGGCCGCTGCTCGAGGTACGCGGCGTGACGCTGCAATACAAGACGAAGGACCACCTCGTCACGGCGACCTACCGCGTCGATTTCGATGTCTACAACTCCGACCGCTTCGTGCTGCTCGGCCCGTCGGGCTGCGGCAAGTCGACGCTGCTGAAGGCGGTGGGTGGCTACATGCCGCCGGTCGAGGGCGAGATCCGCCTGAAGGGTGAGGTCGTGCGGCGCCCCGGGCCCGACCGGATGATGGTGTTCCAGGAATTCGACCAGCTGCTTCCCTGGCGGACGGTCAAGGAGAACGTGATGTTCCCCCTCCGGACCGGCGGACGTCTGTCGCGCAGGGCGGCCGAGGCCAAGGCCATGGAGTACATCGCCAAGGTGAATCTGTCCAAGTTCGCCGACAGCTATCCGCATACGCTCTCGGGCGGGATGAAGCAGCGCGTCGCGATCGCGCGCGGCATGGCGATGGAGCCTGCGATCCTGCTGATGGACGAGCCTTTCGCCGCCCTCGACGCGCTGACCCGGCGCAAGATGCAGGACGAGCTCCTGTCGCTCTGGGAAGGCACGCGCTTCACCGTGCTGTTCGTCACGCACTCGATCCCCGAGGCGATCAAGATCGGGAGCCGCATCCTCCTGCTGTCGCCGCATCCCGGGCAGGTCAAGGCCGAGATCGAGAGCCTCCCCGCGAGCGCCGACGGCGCGACCGTCAGTGCGCTCGAGAAGCGCATCCATTCGATGCTGTTCGCCGATACGATCGAAGGGGGTACCGAATGACACGCTCGGCCATCGTTCCGTCGGGGAGACCCGAGATCCTGCGCGAGCCGATCGCTTCCGAGGCCTTCGGCATCGTGCAGAAGCCGCTGTCGACTTGGGAGAGGATCACCAACGTCGGCGCGCTGCGCAAGCTCGCATTGCTCGTCGTCCTCGCCGTGATCTGGGAGGTCTATGCGCGGCAGCTCAACAACCCGCTGCTGTTCCCGACCTTCGGGTCGACGATCCGCGCGTTCGTCCACGGCTTCGTCGACGGCACGCTGTTCGCCAAGTCGGTGACCTCGCTGCAGGTTTTGGTGAAAGGCTACGCTGCGGGCATCGCCTGTGCGGCCGTGCTCACGATGGTCGCGATCACGACGCGAATCGGCACCGACCTGCTCGAGCTGCTGACGTCGATGTTCAATCCGCTGCCGGCGATCGCGCTGCTGCCGCTGTCGCTGATCTGGTTCGGGCTGGGCGAGGGCAGCATCATCTTCGTCATCATCCACTCGGTGCTGTGGGCGGTGGCCCTCAACACGCATTCGGGCTTCCTGTCGGTGTCGAACACCCTGCGGATGGTCGGACGCAACTACGGCCTGCGCGGCCTGCCGTACGTCGTGCGCATCCTGATCCCGGCGGCGTTTCCCTCCATCCTCACCGGCCTCAAGATCGGCTGGGCCTTCGCATGGCGGACACTGATCGCGGCCGAGCTCGTGTTCGGCGTCTCGTCGGGGTCCGGCGGCCTCGGCTGGTACATCTACGAGAACAAGAACGAGCTCGAGATCCCTGCGGTCTTCGCGGGGCTGTTCACGGTGATCGTGATCGGCCTGATCGTGGAAAACGTCATCTTCCGGACGATCGAGATGCGCACCGTGAGAAAATGGGGCCAGCAGAACTGACCCGGACCCGCCTGCCGACCCGACTGCCGTGACACGCCATCTTCCGACACCGAGCTACCCGCGCTTCCATCTCGCGTTTCCGGTCACGGACCTCGCGGAGGCGCGCCGTTTCTACGGCGAGTTCCTCGGCTGTGCCGAGGGGCGCAGCAGCGACGACTGGGTCGATTTCGATTTCTTCGGCCACCAGATCGTCGCGCACAGGGTCGGCGCCGCGCAGATGACGGACGCGACCAGTCTGGTCGACGGCAAGGCGGTTCCGGTGCGCCATTTCGGCGTCGTGACCGACCGCGCGACCTGGGATGGCCTCGCCGCGAGGTTCCGCGATGCAGGCGTCGAGTTCGTCATCGAGCCCTACGTGCGCTTTCGCGGCGAGCCGGGGGAGCAGGCGACCATGTTCTTCCTCGACCCTTTCGGCAACGCCCTCGAGTTCAAGGCCTTCGCGGACATCGACCAGCTGTTCGCGACCTGAGCCCGCGCATCGCGACCCGGCCCCGCGCATGCGGTGGCCGCGGGCCGAGCGCAATTCGACGACCCATCGAGCACCCATCGGACACATGCCCATGCGCATCGTGATCAGCGAATTCATGGACGACGCGGCCGTCGTCGGTCTTTCCCGGCGCTTCGACGTCGTCTACGACCGCGACCTCGTCGACCGCGATGCCGAGCTGCGGTCCCGGATCGCCGACGCCGACGCGCTGATCGTGCGCAACCGCACGCAGGTGAACGCCGCGCTGCTGGCGGCGGCGCCGAGGCTGCGCGTCGTCGGCCGGCTCGGCGTGGGTCTGGACAACATCGATACCGACACCTGCGCGGCCCGAAGCGTCGAGGTGATCCCGGCCACCGGCGCGAACGCGCTCGCCGTGGCCGAGTACGTGATCGCGACGGCCATGCTGCTGCTGCGCGGTGCGTACCAGTCGAGCGCGGATGTCGCCGCCGGCAGCTGGCCGCGCGCCGCGCTGTCGAACGGCCGCGAGACCGCCGGCAGGACGATCGGGCTGGTGGGCTTCGGCGGCATCGGCCGCGAGACCGGCAGGCTCGCCCGTGCAGTCGGCATGCAGGCGATCGCTTTCGATCCGCAGATCGCATCGGATTCTCCGCTCTGGAGCGAGCACCGGACCTCGCCGCGCAGCCTCGCGGAGGTCGTCGCGCAGTGCGACGTGCTTTCGTTGCACGTGCCGTTGACGGCTGCGACTCGCAAGCTGATCGATGCGGCGAGGATCGCGACGATGCGGCCCGATGCGATCCTGATCAATACTTCGCGCGGAGGCGTGGTCGACGAGGCTGCCGTCGCCGCGGCCCTTGCCGGCGGTACGCTGGGCGGCGCCGCGCTCGACGTATTCGAGCGCGAGCCGCTCGCCGCAGGATCGCCGCTGGCGGGTTGCCCGCGGCTGGTCCTGACGCCGCACGTCGGGGGCCTCAGCCGCGAATCCAACCTGCGCGTGTCGACGATGATCGCCGACCGGGTGGCCGCCGCGCTCGCCCGGTGCCGCGGGGCCGCGGCAGGCGCCCTTCACACCGCAAATTCCGGACCCATCGAGATGCCGAAAATCACTGCTTCAGAACTGAATGAGCTGGCAACGCGCGCG
>JAJXTF010000219.1 GCA_021784125.1 Pseudomonadota bacterium
TACACCGTGGTGCGCGGAGACCTGCTGCAGAGCGTAGTCGCAAGCGGCCAGGTGATGACGCCGCAGCGCGCGTCCATCGCCGCGGAGATCACCGGACGGGTCGCCCGCGTGCCCGTCGCCGAAGGCGATGCGGTCCGGCGCGACCAGGTGCTGGTCGAGCTCGACCAATCCGACGAGCGCGCCGCCGTCGACCAGGCACGGGCTGCGCTGGCACAGGCGGATGCGAAGCTGCGGCAGATCCAGCAACTTGCGCTGCCCGCGGCCGAGCAGGCGCTGCGCCAGGCACAGGCGAACCTGACCCAGGCGCAGCGCGCCTGGCAACGCAGCCGTGACCTGGTGGCGCAGAACTTCGTCTCGCACGCACAACTCGACGACGCGCAGCGCAACCTCGACGTCGCCGAAAGCCAGCTGCGCGCAGCCGAGCTGCAGGTGGCGAGCGCGCGTCCCGGCGGCAGCGACTTCGTCGTCGCCCAGACGGCTCGCCGCGCCGCGGAAACCGCGATCGTCGCGGCGCAGGCGAAGCTCGATGCAACGGTGATACGCTCACCCGCCGACGGCGTGCTGATCGGCCGCAGCGTCGAGCCCGGCGACGTTGCCCAGGCCGGCAAGGCGCTGATGGTCCTCGCCCCCGCCGGGGAGACGCAGATCGTCGTCAACATCGACGAGAAGAACCTTGCCAAGCTCGCGATCGGGCAGAAGGCGCTGGTGTCGGCGGACGCCTTCCCGCACGAGCGCTTCCCCGCCGAGCTCTTCTACCTGAACCCGGGCGTCGACGCGGTGCGCGGCGCGATCGAGGCAAAACTGCGCGTGCCCGACCCGCCGGCCTACCTGCGCCAGGACATGACGGTGTCGGTGGACATCGAGGTGGGCATGCGCAGGAACGTGCTCGTCGCCCCTGCGGACGCGGTGCGGGACGCGGGCAGCTCGGGCCCCTGGGTGCTGGCGGTGCGCAACGGGCGCACCATCCGCCAGCCGGTGACGCTGGGGATGCGCGGTGACAACGCCATCGAGATCATGACCGGTGTGTCTGCCGGCGACAAGCTGGTTCCCGTCACCAACGGCATCGTCGCCGCGGGACAGCGCGTGCGGGCCGTGCCGCTCGGGGGACAGGCGCAGTGAGCCGGCTCCTGACCTTCGAATGGATCGCCGCCGTGCGCTTCATGCGCGAAGGGCTCGCGCAGACACTGCTGATCATCGCCGGCGTCACGCTGGGCGTCGCGGTGATCACGTTCATGTCGGCGCTCCTCTCCGGCCTGCAGGCGAACCTCTTCCGGCGCACCCTCAACTACCAGGCGCAGATCGTCGTGCTGCCGCCCGAGGACGTCGCGCGGTCGCTGCGCGACACCGGGGCGGCGCGTTCGGCCGCCGTGGTGCAGCCGCGCACGCAGCGCCTGCATTCGATCGACCAGTGGCAGAAGCTGCGCGGCCAGATCGCCGGGCTGCCCGACGTGGTCGCGATCGCCCCGGTGGTGTCGGGTCCGGGGCTTGCAATCCGCGGCGACGCCAACAAGGCGATTTCGATCACGGGCTTCGAACCGGAAAGCTACCTGCGTGTCATCGCGCTGGGCGACAAGGTCGTCGCGGGGACCGCCAACCTGACCGCGTCCGACATCCTGATCGGCACCGACCTCGCCGACGACCTCGGCGCCAGGCTCGGCGACAAGCTGCGCATCACGACGGCTACGGGGGCCGCGCAGACCCTCCAGATTGCGGGATTGTTCGACTTCGGCAACAAGGGCGTCAACGCGCGCAACGTCTACGTCACGCTGCGCGTCGCGCAGAGCCTGCTCGACGTCGCAGGCGGGGTCACGAGTCTCGAGATCAATGTCAGCGATCCGTTCATTGCCGAGCGCGTCGCGCAGACCATCCATGCGCGCACGGGTCTGCAGGCGGACAGCTGGATCAGGACCAACGAGCAGTTCTTCTCGGCGATCTCCGCGCAGACGCTTTCCAACAACTTCATCCGGTTCTTCGTGGCGCTGACCGCGGCACTGGGCATCGCCAGCGTGCTGGTCGTCTCGGTCGTGCAGAAGTCGCGCGAGATCGGCATCCTGCGCGCCATGGGAACGAGCCGCGGACAGATCCTGCGGCTGTTCCTGATCCAGGGCGCCTTGATGGGCCTCGCCGGCTCGGTCTGCGGATCGCTGCTCGGCTTCGTCTTCCTCAACTTCTGGCGCGGCATCGCCCGCAATCCGGATGGCACGCCGATGTTCGCCGTCAACTTCGAGCCGCAGCTCTTCCTGTATGCGGCAGGTGGTGCGACGCTGGTCGGCGTCCTCGCCGCCATGGTACCGGCGCGCCGCGCCGCGAGGCTCGATCCGGTGGTCGCGATCCGTGGCTGAAACCGCAGGCCGTGACGACCCCGTCCTGCGCCTCTCCGGCGTCCGGAAGTCCTACGGATCGGGCACCGCCGCCGAGATCGAGGTTCTGCACGGCATCGACCTCGATCTCGGCCCGGGCGAATTCGCGGCGCTCATCGGACCCTCGGGGTCAGGCAAGAGCACGCTGCTCAACCTGATCGGCCTGCTCGATCGACCCACGGCCGGGGCGGTCCGGATCGCCGGGGCGGAGACCGGCAGCCTCGACGACGGACACCTGACGCGGCTGCGTGGACGCGCGATCGGCTTCGTGTTCCAGTATCACTACCTGTTGCCGGAGTTCACCGCGCTGGAGAACGTCATGATGCCCCTGCTTGCGGCGCGCGGGCGGCCGGATGTGCAGATGCGCGAAACCGCGGCGGAGCTGCTTGCGCAGGTGGGGCTCGGGCCGTGGCAGCACCACAAGTCCAACGATCTCTCGGGCGGGCAGCAGCAGCGGGTCGCGATCGCGCGCGCACTCGCGATGCAGCCGATGCTGGTGCTGGCCGACGAGCCCAGCGGCAACCTCGACACGCAGTCCGCGGATGCGGTCTTCGACCTGCTGCGATCGGTCAACGAGCGCCGCGGCACGACGTTCCTGATCGTGACCCACGACCCCCGGCTCGCCAATCGCTGCGACCGCATCGTCGAGCTTGTCGATGGACGCATCGTCAGCGACCTCGCCAATGCGAATCCCGTGCACCGGCAGACCCGCGAACAGACGATGCAATCAGGCGCCCCGTAGCAGCTGCGTTGCGCGCATCGCGAATGGAGGTCGAGGACATGCCGTTCCAGAACCTGCCGATCGCCGCCGCACTCAAGGAGATCGCGGATCGACTCGAGATCCAGGACGCCAATCCGTTTCGCGTCCGCGCCCACCGCAACGCTGCGCGGACGGTCGGTGAATTCCAGCGCGACCTGATGTCGATGCTCGAAGGCTTCGAAGCGCTGCCGCGGCTGCCGGGCATCGGTGCGGTCCTCGCGGGCAAGATCGGCGAGCTTGCGCTGACGGGCCACTGCGCCCTGCTCGACCACCTGCGTACGGCGATGCCGGCCTCGATCACCGAGTTGCTGAAGGTCCCGGGCCTCGGTCCCAGGCGCGCGCGCGCACTGTGGCACGACCTGGGCGTGCAGACTCCCGCGCAGCTTCTGCGTGCGGCGCGCGACCTGAAGATCAATGAATATGGGGTATTCCGCTGCGCGAAGCCGATCGCCGGCGCCACCGAGGAAGCGGTGTACGCTGCCGTCGGTTTACCGTATATTTCGCCGGAGTTGGGAGCAGTTCGCGGTGAGATAGAAGCTATTCGCCACGGACGCCTGCCGGAGCTGATCGCGTTCGGCGACCTCAAGGGCGACCTCCACGTGCATACCGATGCCACCGACGGTCGGAACAGCCTCGGGGAGATGGCCGAAGCCGCCAGGGCGCCGCGATCGACCGCATCAACGCCACGCTGCGCGGCATCCGGCTGCTGCGCGGCATCGAGGTCGACATCCTCGACGATAGTGCGCTCGACCTGCCGGACGAGGCCCTGGCACCCCTCGGCATCGTCGTCGCAGCCGTGCGCAGCCGCTTCAACCTGAGCCGCGCCGAGCAGACCCGGCGCATCCTGAACGCCCTCGCCAATCCGCGCGTGACCATGCTCGCACATCCGAGCGGCCGACTGATCGGCGAGCGCGAAGCCTACGACGTCGACATGCTGCAGGTCCTGCGCAAGGCCAAGGCCATGGGCGCGCAGCTCGAGCTCAATGCGCATCCCGAGCGGCTGGACCTCACCGACACCTGGTGCCGGATGTGCAAGGACGAAGGCGTGCTGGTCGCGAGCAACGCCGTTCGCACGGCGCCGAGCCCGCCCTGCTGTCGGCCCGGGCCTGCCATCTCGCCGGATTCGGGGGCACGGCGACGACCGAAGCGGGCCGCACCTTCGGCATTGCGATCTACGGCACGATGGCGCATTCCCACGTGCAGGTGCACGCCGGCGAACCCGAGGCCTTCGAGCGATTCGCGCTCGCCCAACCCGACGACGCGATCCTCGACGCCGCCGGATTCGCATCGGTCACGATCTTCGCCAGCGGCAGCCTCGACGAACACCGGCTGCGCGACCTGGTCGGGCAAGGCGCCCCCATCGACGGCTTCGGCGTCGGTACGCGGATGAACACCTCGGCGGACGCGCCCTGTCTCGACTGCGCGTACAAGCTGCAGGAATGCGGAGGCCCGCCCCGGCGCAAGCGCTCCGAAGGCAAGGCGACGTGGCCGGTGCGCAAGCAGCCTTGGCGCCGGCTCGGGCCCGACGGCAGCTTCGCGCAGGACACGCTGCGGCTCGCCGACGAGCCCGGTGACGGAATCCCGATGCTGGCGCCGGTGATGCGGGCCGGCCGGGAGGTTGCGGCACTGCCGACGCTGGCCGCGTCGCGCGCCCACGCGCAGGCGCAGGTCGCGGCGCTGCCGGCCGCCCTGCGCGAGCTCGACCCGACTGCGCCCTACGAGCTCGAAGTGTCCGCGGCGCTGCGTGCGCTGGCCGACGAGGTCGGCCGGCGCACCTGAATCCGCAGCGGCGGCACACAGGGGCATCGTCAGGCGGTTTGACCTCGGTCAATCCCGGCCCGTACGCGATCGCTAGCATGGGTCGATGCTGCCCCCGATCCCGCATTCACGTGGCCGCCCGGGCGCGGCACGCCCTTGACGACCTCCGACGCGCTGCTCCTGCCGGCTTCGCGACTGCGTCGCAGCTGCGAGCTCGCCTCCCTT
>JAJXTF010000220.1 GCA_021784125.1 Pseudomonadota bacterium
ATCGAGCGATGCGATCTCGAAGCGCCCGTTCTCGCGGTGCACGAAGGCGATGCCCTTGCCGTCGGGGAACGGCCGCGGCGACACGTTGTAATTGCCGTCGAAGGTGAGCCGCTCGACCTGGCGCGTCAGCAGGTTCGCGCGATAGATCTGCGGCGTGCCGCCGCGATCGGAGGTGAACACCAGCGACTGGCCGTCGGGCGTGAACATCGCCTCGGTGTCGATCGACTGCGACGTGAGCACGCGCGTGACTCCGGTGCCGTCGGGGTTCATCAGGAACACCTGTGAGCCGCCGTCCTTGCTGAGGGTGACGACCAGCTTGCGGCCGTCGGGCGACCATGCGGGCGAGCTGTTGCTGCCCCGAAAGTCGGCGACCGCGCGGCGCTGGCCGGTGGTGAGCGATTGCACGTAGACGACCGGCTTGCGGCTCTCGAAGGACACGTAGGCGAGCCGTGTGCCGTCGGGCGACCAGCGCGGCGACAACAGCGGCTGGTTCGAGGCCACGATCGACTGCGGGTTGAAGCCGTCGGCGTCGGCCACCATCAGCTGGTAGCGCGCGCCCTGCTTGGCGATGTAGGCGATGCGGGTCGAGAACACGCCGGGATCGCCGGTCAGCTTCTCGTAGATGACGTCGGCGATCTTGTGCGCCGTGGCGCGGAACTGCGCCTGGCTCACCGTGAACGCCATCGAGACCAGCGTGGCCTGCTTGACGACGTCGACCAGCGCGAAGCGCACGTCGACGCGTCCGTCGGGCAGCGGCCGCATCGAGCCCACGACCACCGCATCGGCGTTGCGCGCGCGCCAAACCGCGGGCTGGACGTCCTCGGCGCGCGCCGGGCGCGGCACGACGCCGTCGGTGTTGACGAGGCGGAACAGGCCCGAGCGGGAGAGGTCGGCGCCGACGATGCCGGAGATTCCCAGCGGCCACGTCGCCTCGGCGTCGAAAGGGACGATCGCGATCGGGATCATCGTCGCGGCACCGCCGACGATCTCGATCGTCAGCTGCGCGCGCGCGGCCGACAGCGGAACCAGCGCCAGCACGCATAGGGCAAGCCAGCGACCAAGCAGACGGATCATCGAGACGCGGAATCCGGGAAAGGCGGTGAGGGACGAAGGCGGCATCGGCGTCATGCAGGGTGCACACCGCGAATGCGTGAAAGCACGCGATCACGACGCTCGCGCATTATAACGATCGAAGCCGCGCAATGGATGACGATCGCGCTCAATTCGGCGCGACCGTCGTCGGGAAACCAAACACCTGGCTGATTCGCTCTCCCATGCGCAGGGCGTCGTCGCGGGCGGGGTACGGGCCGACGTAGACGCGATAGAGGCCCCTGGCCTGCCTGATCTTCGCTTCGACCTCGGTCTGCGCGAGCTGGTTCTGCACGTGTGCAAGAAACGCCCTGGCGTTTGAATAATTTGCAAAGGCCCCGAGCTGGACGGCGTAGCCGGCGGGAGTGACGGCGACCGGGGGGGTGTCGGGGTTCGCGGCCGGCGACGCCATCGCAGCGGCGGGCGCGAGCGGTGCCGCGACCACTGCCGCGGGCGCGAGCGGCGCCGTGACCACCCCCGCGGAAGCGACGGGGGACGCTGCGGCCGCTGCCAACGGCGCGGCGCTGGCCTGCGCCGGCGCCGCTGCCGACGCTGCGCCCCGGCCCGGCAGGATCGCGTCGACGGCCACCTCCCCGCTGCCGTTCTGCGCGATGCCGAGCCGGTACGCCGCGGCATAGGAGAGATCGATGATGCGCCCGCGCAGGAACGGACCGCGGTCGTTGACTCGCACGACGACGCTCGTGCCGGTCGCAACGTTGGTGACCCGCGCATACGAAGGCAAGGGGAGCGTCGGGTGCGCCGCCGTCATCGCGTACATGTCGTAGATCTCGCCGGTCGAAGTGTGCTGGCCGTTGTACCTTCGGCCGTACCACGACGCGATGCCGACCTCGTGGTAGGGCTTGAGCGTCGTGGCCGGAACGTACTCGCGGCCGAGCACCACGTAGGGCCGGTTCGACGCGGCGCGCAGCGGCTCGAGACGCGGCACCGCGTCGGGGATCGCAGCGAGATTCGGCGGCGGGTTCGCCCCGGGTCCGTCATCGAGGTAATACCCGCCCGTCGAGGGGGCGGCGACACCCGGCGCCGGCCGCGAAGGCCCGCGCGTCGGGACGCTCGAGCAGGCAGCGAGCGCCAGGACGGCCAGCAGCGTCGGATAACGGTACCGTTGCATCGGGTTCGCGGAAATGCCCGGCAGAATCTACCATTGCAGCGCGGTGAGGCCAACCTCGGCGCCGCGACGGGTTCGACGAACGGGAGGCAAGCGCTTGGGAACGTACGTGTTCGCGTGGAATCCGAAGCTCTGGAACTGGCCGGAGCTGCGCCGCGAGCGCCGGAGGATCGCCGCACGCGGCCACGTGGACATCGAATGGGCCTGCGGTCGGACCCGCGCAATCGAAGCCGGCTCGCGCGCGTTCTTCGTTCGCCTGGGCGTGCGGCCGAAGGGCCTGATCGCCTCGGGATACACGCTGTCCGAACCCTGGTCCGATGCGCACTGGATCGCCGAGAAGGCAGCGCAGGGCACGACGACCCACTACCTGAAGCTGCGGCTCGAGGTCCTGAGCGAGCTGCCGCTGATCGCCCTCGACGAGCTCGCGCGGCCGCCTTTCGGTCGCTTCCGCTGGGCAGTGCGGCAGTCGGGGATGCGGATGCCGTCGTCGATCGCCGACGCGCTCGAGCCGTGGTGGGAGGAGCGCGTTGCGGCCGCCTCGGGGTAGGATTGCCGGCAGGACGGCAGCGACGCGATCGACCACGAACCCATGAACAACCTCGTCTTTGGCATCATCTCGGGCGCCTTCGGCACCGCGTATTTCATCTACGGCAAGCGCCAGGAGCGCTTCGTGCCGCTGATCGCGGGCATGCTGCTCTGCGTCTACCCGTACTTCGTCAGCAGCATGCTCTGGCTCGCGATCGTCGGCATCGCGTTGCTCGCGGCGCCGTTCCTGATCGACTTCTGATGCCCGCCTGGCGCCGCGAACGGGCGCTGCTGGTCGGGGTCGCGACGACCGTCGCGTTCCTCGCGTTCGGCAAGGGCTGGCTCGCCAATTTCTCCAGCCATGGCTGGTTCGTGCTGATGCTCGCCTGGCTGTTCGCCGCCATCATGACCTGCGCGTTCGCGGTCGTGCGGCATGCCGACGCGATCGCCGAGCGCCTCGGCGAACCCCTGGGCACGCTGGTGCTGACGCTGACGATGAGCGGCATGGAAATGATGATGATCGCCGCCGTCATGTACACGGGCCAGGGCGGCGCGTCGCTGGCCCGGGACACGATGATGGCGATCGTCATGATCGTCCTCAACGGGCTGGTCGGAACCTGCCTGCTGGCGGGCGGCCTGCGCTATCACGAGCAGACCTACAATCTCTACGGGGCCAATGCCTTCCTGGCGCTGATCATTCCGCTGTCGGTGTTCGGCCTGGTGCTCCCCGAATTCACCGTGTCGACGCCCGGCCCGATGCTTTCCCCGCTGCAGTCGGCCTTCATGGTCGTCATGTCGGTCGCGCTCTACGGCGTGTTCCTGGCGATCCAGACGCTGCGCCACCGCGACTATTTCGTCTCGCCCGGGGCAAAAGCGACAGCCCCCGGGGATCCTGCCCCGGCGAAGGCGGGCGCGTTGTCGCTGCGCTCTCACGTCGCCCTCCTATTCGCCTATGCGGTGCCCATCGTGCTGCTGGCCAAGCAGATCGCGACGCCGATCGACCACGGCATCCGGGTGCTCGGCGCGCCGCCTGCGCTGGGCGGATTGCTGGTTGCCGTGCTGATCCTGTCGCCCGAGTCGCTGGCGGCGGTGCGGGCCGCGCTCGCGAACCAGTTGCAGCGGTCGATCAATCTGGCGCTGGGCACCGCGCTGTCGTCGATCAGCCTGACGATCCCCGCCGTGCTGGTGATCGGGTTCATCACCGGGCGCACGATCATCCTCGGCCTGGGCGCCGTCGATACGCTGCTGCTGCTGCTGACCCTCGTCGTCAGCATGCTGACCTTCGCGCTGCAGCGGACCAACGTGCTGCTCGGCGCGGTCCACCTGCTGCTGTTCCTCGCGTACCTGATGCTGATCTTCGACAGATGAAACAGCCCATCGCCGGATATCACCAGGACGACGAGCGCCATTGGGTCGCCCGGCTGGCCTGCGGTCACAACCAGCACGTGCGCCACGTCCCGCCGTGGATCAACCGGCTCTGGGTGATGACGCCCGAAGGACGCGCATCGAGGATCGGCCGGTTGCTCGAATGCAGGAAGTGCGACGCCGGCGCGCCGCCCGACCCGCAGCCCGCCGCAGCAGGACCCCGCGGACGGCGCGCGCGCAAGCCCTGAACCTGCAGGGCGGATCATCGACGGCGGCAAAGGAGTAACATGAATTCGGTCTGTCGGGCTCATGGGTATTGCAACGGGTCCGGCGGTTTCGCGACGGCACTTCGCGAACGTGCAGGTGCAGGAGGTGCAGGGCGCCCGAGCCATGGAACCGCTGGTTGTCCTGGTCGTGCTGCCGATCGTCGTCGGCCTCGCCGCGGAGCTCGCGTTTCGCGACACGACGCGCGCGTCGCTCGCGGCAACCCTCCTGTCGTCGGCTGCCGTCTACGCCTGCCTCGAATTCCTCGATCCCGGCGGGACGTGGAATGCGCTCGCGGGTTTCCTCGTTGCCCCCTTGGTGATCGCGTTCTCGGCCGCGACCGTGCTGACGATCTTCGGCGTCCTCCAGGGCCGCCGTCCGCATCGCCGGCGCCGCGCCTGACGCGGTGAACGGTGGCCAGTGGTCCCATGCGGCGAACTCCGATCTACAGCAGCTCGAGCCCGGCGCGGGTGAGCGCGGGCGGCGCGCCGACTCCGGAAACCGGGTCTGACCCGGGTTTACCCGAAACCGGGTCTGACCCGGGTTTAGCGACGCGGCGTTCACGAACCCTGCTCCGCCTCGTCCCGGACACCGTCGGGCGCTGCGGCGCCTGGCTGCGGCGCCACGACTGGCTGCTGTCGATCGCCGCCGGCGCGCTGGTCGCGGCGGCGATGCTCTACGGCTGGGGCGTGCTGCATCCTCCTCCGCGCCCGCTGACGCAGGAAGAC
>JAJXTF010000221.1 GCA_021784125.1 Pseudomonadota bacterium
GTCTCGGCTTCGCCATCGCCGATCACGCAGGCGGCAATCAGGTCGGGATTGTCGAACACGGCGCCGTACGCGTGCGCGAGGCTGTAACCGAGTTCGCCGCCCTCGTTGATCGAGCCCGGCGTTTCCGGCGCTGCGTGGCTGGGGATGCCCCCGGGAAAGGAAAACTGGGTGAACAGCTTCCTGAGGCCTTGCTCGTCCCGGGAAATCTCCGGGTAGAGCTCGCTGTACGTTCCCTCCAGGTAGGTGTTCGCCACCAGGCCCGGGCCGCCATGACCCGGACCGGTGACGTAGATCATGTTCAGCGCGTACTCGTTGATGATCCGGTTGAGGTGAACATAGATGAAGTTGAGGCCCGGCGTCGTGCCCCAGTGTCCCAGCAATCGCGGTTTGATGTGATCCAGACGCAGCGGCTGCTTCAGCAGCGGATTGTCGTACAGGTAGATCTGACCGACGGAAAGGTAATTGGCTGCGCGCCAGTAGGCGTCCATCCTGCCCAGCAGGGTCGGCGACAGCGGCCGATCGAGGCTCTTGTCCTCGTTGGGATTCATGGGGCGGTCATTCCGGTGGCGTCGGGTCGGGTCGCGCGAAGGGCGACGTTGCACGCATGTCGGGCAGCATCGCAGTCTAACGCGGGCGCTCGGGATCCGCCCGCGCTCGCGGCGGACCGGCGCAGAGATCGTATATGCCACGCGCGGCACGGGGCCTGTCCCGTGCCGACGCCACGCAACCATGGCCCGCTGTCAATGCCGGTGTCGTCCTACACGCAGATGGTCGTTTCACGGACTGCAGGCGGCACGCAGCTGCGCGATGCTGCGTCTGCGCCATCGCCGTGGACCCGGCAGGTGAAGCCTCCGGCGGCGGTGCAATCGCCTTCGACACCGAAAGGAGTACCCATGCTCGCGAAGCGAATGCCACACCGTATCCCGCGATGGTGGACAGGACTGATCCCGGTCATCTGGCTGGCCGTCGCGGTCGGACCCGCCCGTGCACAGGCCGGCCCGCAGCAACTCGTCGACGATTCAGCGACCACACTGTCGCATTTCATGCGGGATCCCGACATGACCTGGCTGCAGCGGCACCTTGGCAACGCGAAGGCCGTGCTGATCGCACCGAAGATCGTCAAGGCCGGCTACATTTTCGGCGGCTCGGGCGGGCGCGCTGTCGCGTTCGTGCGCAACGCGAGCACCGGTCGCTGGGTCGGTCCTGCGTTCTACAACCTCGGCGCCGCAAGCGTCGGGTTCCAGGCCGGCGTCGAAGTGTCCGAGAGCGTGATGCTGGCGATGACCGACAAGGCGATGAATTCGCTGCTCGCGAATTCGGTCAAGCTGGGCGGAGATGCGAGTATCGCCGCGGGACCGGTCGGCGCCGGTGCGAAAAGCGACGTGACAGCCGACTTCGTCGCGTTCAGCCGCTCCAAGGGCATCTATGGCGGGCTGAACCTCGAGGGCAGCGTCATCGGGGTGTCCGACGACTGGAACCGGGATTATTACGGCAAGGCGGTGCTGCCGCCGGATATCCTGGTGCGCGCGAACGTGCGCAACCCGCATGCCGACCGCGTGCTCGCCGAGCTGCGGCACGCATCGGCGAAGGTCGTGAGGAGCCCTTCAGCGCGTTGAGCGACGGGCTGGCGCCGACCTTGCCTGCACCAAGCCGATGAAAGGGATTACGGAGCGTCGCCGCGAATCGCCCGGACGACCCAGCGCAGGGTGAGATATGCGACCTCTATCGTCCCCCAGACCCCGATGGGGACCGCGACCGCGGCAATGACGGAGATCTTGGTCCTGACTGGATCGGCTGCGTCTGCCGGGTCACGGCTGGAACCACAAGCGGGTGTATCGCGTGTATTGCGGCGTGCGCGAAGGATTGGCCATTGAAGTGGATACGAGCCTGCCGGCCAAGCGGGTAATCCGGGTGCTGACGCAATCAAAGGAATCGCGTGGGCTACCGCAGGCGGTCCGCCTAGACATAGGCTCGGCGCGGGACCGCGAGGCCGAGGCAGAGTTGGGGATGCACCGCCCCCAACCCAGACAGGCGAGAGGGGGAACCGGCGGCGGGCGCGGCGTTCACAACTCCTTCCGTCGTGAGGATGCCGGACCCGCAAAAGCAAACCCCGCCGAGTGGCGGGGCTGCGGTGCGGTCGCGCGATTCAGTTCAGCTTGCGACGCCGCGCGAACCCAATCCCAGCGAGTCCGACGCCGAGCAGCGCGAGCGAGGCGGGTTCTGGGACCGTCGTTCCCACTTGGGACGTCAAGACGTAGCCGTGGAAATCCTGACCATCGAACACCTGCATCGACGCAGGGAAAGTGTCGCACAGGAGTCCTGGGCAATCCTGATAAGGCGATCTGAACGTTATAGTCGACACCGCGGGATCTAATGTCGTATACGGGGAATTCGTCGACCCAGACGGCTGCGTATACGTGGGGGCGAAGCTGAGCACATCTCCTGCAACTTGAAGACCGCAGCCAGCAACGCTGTCACATATTGCCGGTCCCGTTCCGACTACCGTCGTACTGATCGCACCGCTCGCTGTGAGATTCCAAGAAAGGAAGTCGGATGCGGCGAGCACGCCGGTCGCTCCATTTGTCGTGATCGTGCCGGTAATCGTCTCGCCCGTCGGCGCGCTTGAGGAGATCGAGACGTTGTAGATGACTGAGGCGCTAGCGCTACCCGCCATCATCGACAAGAAAAGAGCAAGCAAACGCCTCATTGCGGCCTCCCGTTTTAGGTCGGGGGGACAAAAGCAAGAAGCGAACCCAACGATACAGTGCAGAGGGATCAAAGACTTGCAGCACTGGATCGCAGCGGAATGTAAAGCGCGTCGACACCAAACTCGAAAAGAGACTCGTCGGCTGTCCGCCAGCAGTCGCACGGTCATCGACTGCGCGCCGACCGCCTGCCTCCCCAGCGCATCGAGCGTCGCTGCGTCGAGCTACGCCTGCACCCTGCACTCGGGACACCTGACGTAGCCGACCCTCCACGCCGCGTCGAGCGGCTGCGTCGCGATCGCGCCACACAACGCGCATTCGGCGAGCAGTTCGGCGGCGTCATTGCGCGGGTCGCGACCAGATGGTGCAGGGCCGCTTTGGAATCGATTTTAAGGCGCGCGTCCTCGACCTGCGCCCAAGTGCTCCGCGAGCCACGTCGCGTCGCTGCGGACGACCTACCCGCTGAACCTAGGCTCGCTTGAAACCGAGGCGTACCCAACCTACGACGAATCCGAGCAGCAGAAGCGCGGCACAAGGAAGTGCCCATGCCAGCGCTGCAACGAACGCGATGCTGCGCCTCCATTCGGCCAATGAGCGATGCGCCGCAATGTCGATATCCCGTTCCAGGACCCGGCGCTTCGCCTCGCCGAGGCCGACCCGCACGTCCAGGTGATTTCCATTGGGCAGCGCCATTGGAGACGTGGGATCGTGACTGCCCGGTTGCGCGTTCGGCAAGGCGTCGGTGAATAGGTCCCCCGGCACGCCGCGCAGCACCTGCTGATCGCTCAGCGCCGACATGTCCGGCCACAGCTTTGTTGCGGTGAACATAGCGACGACGAGCGCATAACAGACCGACGCAACGATCCGCAACCGCCACCAGCCGCCGAGTCGTCGAGCCATGGCTGGTTCCCGTGACGAACGATCATACAAACACCTTCGCGGCGAGCTCCGACTGGGCGTTCGGGTTGAACGCGCTGGGAATCTCGGCGATCTTCTTCGAGCCTCGCCAGAGGTGATTGTCGAGCGTGACGATGTGCAGGTACTTCGGAGGGATGTGGAAGAAGTCGATGAGGTATTTCGCGGTGGCGAGGATCAGCGCGTCCACAACGCTGGCCGACATCCTGTGCTTCAGGAAGACCTCGTTGAACCGGTCGATGGAGATGATGATGTCCCGCGACGTCGCGATATCATGGACCTTGACCGCTCGCTTCGATGCACGTAGCGTCCTTGGGCTTACGTGCATGAACTGCACGAGCCTGTCGCCCGCGTTTTTGTGGTCCACGGACCGCTTGAAGTACTTGTCGACCTAGTACTTCTTGGCAAGTACCTTGAATGCCTCGGCGATGCAGAGATCGGGGCCATAGACGAACGCGCGACCTGTCGCAAGCTGCGCGTCGATCTCCTCACACCAATCGAGCGAACGCTGCACGCGAATGCGCTCATTGGCACCGGTGACCCGCGCGACGGTGATGAACCGGTTGGCCAAGAGGTTCGCGTCGACGAGATAGAAGTTACGTCTCGTCGGTTCGCGTTCGAACTTGCGTAAGCGCGGCATGGCGGGCATCCTCCGGGCGCGATGCGCGGAGCCTACCCGAAGCGAAGCATCGCATCACGAGGCATCGCCGGGCGCGCCGACCGGCGGCGGACCCCGCTCGGTCAGCCACCCCGCAGCCAGCGGAGCGGCGAGTTCCGCTTCATGATCCAGCGCCACGAACTCGCGCAGGAGCTCGCGGTCCCCGAGTTCGGGGGACCGCCCCTCGGAGCCCTCGAAGGCCCTCGCCAGCATCTCGCTCGCCAGGGCCATCGCGCGTTCGTAGGGCTGGTCGCCCTCGCGGAACTTCGGCTGGCTCTTGGTGATGAAGCCGATCACCTCGACCGCCGTGGCCCAGACGTGCTGCACGAGGCTGCGGTACTGGATCTCCACGTACAGCCCGGCCAGCCGCCTGCCCACCTCGGACTTGACGTCGTACTCGTAGATGTCGTGGATGCCCCGGTAACCGGTCGGCTTGGGATGCGCGATGTAGTCGTATTTGCCGGGGGCGTTGCGCCGCCTGTGGTTGAACTTCGCCCGGTCGAAGTCGGCGCGGAAGGCGTTCAGGTCGCGGACGTTCCTGAATATCAGCCGGCAGCCCGCGCTGTCGTCCATGCGGGACAGCCGCATCCCGGGAAGCCGGCGCAGCTTGTCGAAGATCGTGCGCTTGCGCTTGTGCCGCTGCGCGACCGTGACCTTGGTGCCGCGGGTGCGATTGCGCAGGATCGCCTTGAACGTGTTCAGCACGGCGCGGTGCGCGGCGCGCCACTCGTCGATCACGCAGAGGTCCTCGGCGGTGGGCGCGCGGATCGCTTATCGCACCACCGTTGTACCGCCCGGAGGATCGGGGCGAGGTCAG
>JAJXTF010000222.1 GCA_021784125.1 Pseudomonadota bacterium
GTCGAGGCCTTCCAGCAGCGGCAGCGTGAGGATGCACTGCGGCTCCTGGCCGTAGTGCCGCTGCAGTTCGCGGCCGACCAGCAGGTTGAATTTCTGGTCGGTGCCGCCGACCTCGACGTCGGCCTTGAGTGCCACCGAGTCGTAGCCCTGCGCCAGCGGGTAGAGGAACTCGTGGATCGCGATCGGCTGCTCGGACTTGTAGCGCTTGGCGAAATCGTCGCGCTCGAGCATCCGCGCCACCGTGTATTTCGCCGCGAGCCGGATCATGCCGTCCGCGCCCAGCGCGGACAGCCATTGCGAGTTGAACGCGACCTCCGTCTTCTCGCGGTCCAGGATCAGGAACACCTGGTCGGTGTAGGTCCTGGCATTGGCGTCGATCTCCTCGCGCGACAACGGCGGCCGCGTGACGTTGCGCCCGGTCGGGTCGCCGATCAGGCCGGTGAAGTCGCCGATCAGGAAGATGATGTGATGGCCGAGGTCCTGCAGCTGGCGCAGCTTGTTGAACTGGACCGTATGGCCGAGGTGCAGGTCGGGTCGGGTCGGGTCGAAGCCTTCCTTGATTCGCAAGGGGGCGCCGCGGGCGAGCTTGGCCCGCAGTTCGGCCTCGACGAGGAGCTCGTCGGCCCCGCGCCGGAACACGCCGAGCTGCCGGTCGACGTCGATTCCCATCATCGCCACCGGACGGGCGGCCGTTTTACCCGCTTGGCATACGGGGATTGCCTGCTACAATCCCCCCCGGGGCGCGCCTCGCGGGGCCGCCTTTTCGCTGCAAATCGTTCGAAGCTCATGTTGAAGGCGCGCAGTCGTGGTTCGCGCGCAGCAGATTCCGTTGATTACGCACAAACTCCGAATTCTAGCGCAGACGATGCGCAAGCTCCCCCGCGCGCTGTCGCCGGGACAGGCATTCGCCGTCGCCATCCTGTGCCTGTCCGGGGTCGCCGCCTTCGGCATCACGCCCGGGACGACGCTCGACACGACCCCGACGCGCGACATCACTCGGGCGCTGGAGCTGCCGCCGCTCGCATCCGGCGCCGCGACGGACGATCGATACTGGCACGAGGAGCGCGTGCGTCGCGGCGACACGATCGGCAGCCTGTTGGCGCGCGCCGACGTCGATGATGCGGCGGCGATGGATTTCCTCCGGACCAATCCCGCCGCGCGTCCGCTCTACCAACTCCGTCCCGGGCGCGCGCTGCGCGTGGCGACCGACGAGGACGGGAAGCTCGTCGGCCTGCGCTTCCTCGCTTCCAACGGCGAGATGTTCGCGGTCACCCGCGATGCGGCCGGATTCCACGCGCAGAGCGAGGGCGAGCCTTCGGACCTGCGGGTGACGATGCGTAGCGGCGAGATCCAGTCGTCGCTGTTCGGCGCCGCCGACGCGGCCGGAATCCCGGACGCGATTACCCTCGAGCTGGTCGACGTATTCGCGGGCGACATCGACTTCTATCACGACATCCGACGCGGCGACCGCTTCACCGTCATCTACGAGACGCGCTACGTCGACGGCGAGCCTGTCGCCACCGGGCGCATCCTCGCGGCCGAATTCGACAACCAGGGTGTGGCGCACCGCGCTTTCCTGTGGCGCGCGCCCGACGGCAGCGAGTCTTATTACACCGACGACGGCCGCAGCCTGCGCCGCGCCTTCCTGCGCTCGCCGGTGCCTTTCTCGCGGATCACCTCGGGGTTCACGCTCTCCCGCTTCCATCCGTTCCTGCACATGTGGCGCGCCCACACCGGCACTGATTTCGCCGCACCGATCGGGACGCCGGTGCACGCGACGGCCGATGGCGTCGTCAAGTTCGTCGGCAAGCAGAACGGCTACGGCAACGTGATCATGCTGCGGCACGACGCGAAATACACCAGCGTCTATGCCCACCTGTCGCGCTTCGAGCCCGGCCTGCACGATGGCGAACGCGTCCACCAGGGCGACACCATCGGCTTCGTCGGGATGACCGGCTGGGCGACCGGACCGCATCTGCACTACGAGATGCGGGTGGCCGGCGTTGCGCGGGATCCGATGAAGGTCGCGCTGCCGGCCGCGGCACCCATCACGCCCGACGAGAAGCCCGAATTCCTCGCCGACGTCGCGCCGTACGTGGACGAGCTCGCCGTCGTCGGCCAGTTCCCCGCGATGCAGATGGTGGCCGCCGAATAGTCGTCGGCGACGCCCCGGATCCCCGATGGACGGCGAGCTTTTCGCCGGCGTGATGTCCGGCACGAGCCTCGACGGCGTCGATGCCGTCGTCGCCGATTTCACGCCCGCCGACTCCGCCGCCTGCAGGACGCTGGGCGCAGCCCACGTCGCCTATCCGACGATGCTGCGCGACGAATTGCTGGCCCTGCAGCTGCCGGGCAGCAACGAGCTTGCGCGAGCGGGGGCTGCCGCGAACATGCTCGCCGAGCTCTACGCCGAGGCGATCGCCAAGGCGCTCGACGCTGCGGGGCTGGCGGCGGAGCGCATACGCGCGGCCGGGGTGCACGGCCAGACGCTGCGCCATCGTCCCGACCGCGGATTCACGTTCCAGCTCAACAACCCTGCGCGCGTCGTCGAGCGCAGCGGCATCGCCGTGGTCGCCGACTTCAGGAGCCGCGACGTCGCTGCGGGCGGACAGGGTGCGCCGCTGGTGCCCGCGTTCCATGCGGCGCTGTTCGGACGCGCGGAGCGCCATCGCGTCATCGTCAACGTCGGCGGGATCGCCAACATCACCGACCTGCCTCCCGACGGCACGATTCGCGGATTCGATACCGGACCCGGCAACGTGCTTTCCGATTTCTGGTGCGCGCGCAATCGGGGAACCACCTTCGATGCCGAAGGTGCCTGGGCCGCGACCGGCAAGGTCGATGCCGTGCTGCTTGACGTGTTGCTGGACGATCCTTACTTCGCGGCGCCGGCGCCCAAGAGCACGCATCGGGACAAGTTCAACCTCGCCTGGCTCGAGGAGCGGCTCGCCCGGGCCGGCAGCCATGGCGAGGCCGAGGACGTGCAGGCGACGCTGGTTGCGCTGACCGCGCGCAGCATTGCGGACGCGATCCGCGCCACGGCGCCCGGGGCCGACGAGATCCTGGTGTGCGGGGGCGGGGCGAACAACCATGCGCTGATGCGCGAGCTTGCGCAGGAGCTCGCGCCGCGCCGCGTGGCGACGACCGCCGACGAAGGCGTGCCCGTCGAGCAGGTCGAGGCGCTCGCTTTCGCCTGGCTGGCGCGCGAGGCGCTGGCGGGGCGCCCGGGCAATCTGCCCGCGGTCACCGGGGCGAAAGGGCCGCGCGTGCTGGGCGCGATCTATCCGCGCTGAAGCCGCCGTCATCCCGCCCCTCTCCCACGAAGTGGGAGAGGGTGCCGAGCGTCAGCGAGGCGGGTGAGGGTTCGGGTGAGGGCAACGGAAAAGGGCCCCGCAGGGCCCTTTCTCGTTGGGCGAGCGTCCGGCTCAGGCCGAGAAGCTCGATCCGCAGCCGCAGGTCGTCGTGGCGTTCGGATTCTTGATCACGAACTGTGCGCCTTCGAGACCTTCCTGGTAGTCGATCTCGGCGCCGACCAGGTACTGATAGCTCATCGGGTCGATCAGCAGCGTCACGCCGTCCTTCTGCATCGCCGTGTCGTCCTCGTTGGTGACCTCGTCGAACGTGAATCCGTACTGGAAGCCCGAGCAGCCGCCGCCCGACACGAATACGCGCAGCTTCAGGTCGGCGTTGCCTTCTTCCTCGATCAGCGACTTCACCTTGGCCGCTGCGGCGTCCGTGAACACCAGCGGGCTCGGCATCTCGTTCATTGCATTCATGGTTGCTCCGATTCCTGTCCCTCGATATGAATCATTATCCCGCCCCCGGCGCCGCGAGTCAAAAGACCCGCATCCGGTTCAGTCGGCAGGGGCGCGCCGCAGTTCGACCACGGGCGCCGATTCCGGTTCGGCGTGGATCAGCCGACCCTTGACCACGGCGCCCAGCTGCATCTCCAGCGTTCTGTACTGCAGGTCGCCGACGATCCGGGCCTTGGCCTGCAACTCCAGGTAATCGTCGGCGCGCACCGTGCCGTTGACCGTGCCGTTGATGACCGCGTGCGAAGCGGCGACTTCCCCGTCCACGCGGGCTTCCTCGCTGATCACCAGCGTCCCGGATTCGCCGCCGACGGTGCTGACATTGCCCTCGACCTGCCCGTCGATGCGCAGGCCGCCGCGGAATTCGACATTGCCGCGCACCACCGTTCCGGCCCCGATCAGGCTGTCGATCCGCTTCTGCGGCGGCGCATGCCGTTTCTTCCTGTCGAACATGGGGTCTCCTCAGGGGTTCGGCAATGCAGTCGTGACCGTCCGGCTGGCGCGCGGGACGCCGGAGTTGCCGGCTGCCCCGTCGAACGCGCGGGCAACCAGCGTCGTCACGCGGCTGCCCGCAGGCACGCGGAAGCTGCCTTCGACCCGCTGATAATACTTGAACGCGAGCTTCAGGCTGGGCGCGGTCTCGGGCTGGTCGTCCGGAAGCGTCAGCGTGCGCGTCGGCGGGGCGTCGGGCCCCGCCGGAGCCAGGGTCGCCTGCAGCACGACGTGGCCGGCGAAATCGTCCTTGGGATTGCCACCGCGCACGACCAGCAGGCGAAAGCGCCAGAGGTCGTCGCCATCCCGTTCCAACGCCAGCCGCGGCATGCTCAGACCGGGTGGCGTGTCGGAGTTTGCGACAAGTTCTCGTAAAAACGCGTTTTCTTCTTTCAATTGTGCACTATCTGCGGTCAACGTCGCAATTTGCCTCTCCAAAGCCTGCAGGTTGCCCCGGGCGATTGCCCGATCGCTCTCGAGCTGGGCATTGCGCTCGCGCAAATGCGCCGTCGTGCTGCGCAGTTCGACGGCTTCGGCATCGAGACTCGCCAGGCGTCGCTCGAGATCGTTGTGGCGAAAGCCGCCGAAGATCTGGCCGAAGTCGAAGCCCCACCACCACATGCCCGCGACGACGCCGACCAGCGCAGCCACGATCAGGGCGCGGCCCCACCAGGGGAGCCGGCTCCGCACCGCCATCCGGGGGGCGCGGATGCCGAACTGGGCGCGCGCGCGGCGCCACCACGCAGGTCGTGCCACCGTCGA
>JAJXTF010000026.1 GCA_021784125.1 Pseudomonadota bacterium
GCCGTATTTCGGGATCGAGATTCCCGACCAGCCCGCGGGCGCACCGCCCAAGTATTTCTACGTCTGGCTCGACGCGCCGATCGGCTACCTTGCGGCGCTGAAGAAGCATTTCGACTCGGGCGCCGCGCGGGCACTGGGCGAGACCCGCGGCTTCGATGCGTTCCTCGCCGACCCCGCGGTCGAGCAATACCATTTCATCGGCAAGGACATCGTCTATTTCCACACGCTGTTCTGGCCGGCGATGCTGCACTTCGCCGGACGCAAGACGCCGAACAACGTCTTCGTCCACGGCTTCATCACGGCGTCGGGCGAGAAGATGTCGAAGTCGCGCGGCACGGGGATCTCCCCGCAGCGCTACGCCGAGCTCGGGCTCGATCCGGAGTGGCTGCGCTACTACATCGCTGCCAAGCTCAACTCGCACGTCGAGGACATCGACTTCGGGCCCGACGATTTCGTCGCGCGCGTCAACAGCGACCTGATCGGCAAGTACGTCAACATCGCGAGCCGCGCTGCGACGTTCATCTCGCGCCACTTCGACGGCGCGCTGGCCACACTCGCCGAGTCGGCGAACGACCGCGCCAACCGGCTGACGATTGCGCAGATGGACGCCGAGGCCGCCCGGGCGAACTACGAGGCGCGCGAGTTCGGGAAGGTGCTGCGCGACGCGATGAAGATCGCCGACCGCATCAATGAGGCATTCGACGCCGCCCAGCCCTGGGTGCTGGCCAAGGATCCCGCGCAGCGCGACCGGCTGCAGACCGTTTGCGCGCAGGCGCTGCAGGGCTTCCAGCTGCTCTCGGTCATGCTCTCTCCCGTGCTGCCGCAGGTCGCGTCGCGAGTCGCGCGCGAGCTGTTCGGCCTCCCGCGCGATTTCGTCTGGAAGGACGCGTGGTCCGAGCCAGCACGCATCGGGACCTATCGCCACCTGATGACGCGCGTCGATCCGAAGCAGGTCGATGCGCTGCTGGGGGCCGAGCCTCCCGCCGCGACCCTCACCCTCACCCCCCCTCCCAAGGGAAGAGTTGCCGGGGGCGAGGGGGCCGGGGGTGAGGGCGCGGCGGGCGAGGGCAGCCCGCAGATCGGCATCGACGATTTCGCGAAGGTCGACCTGCGGATCGCGCGCATCGTCGCCGCGGAAGCGGTCGAAGGCGCAGACAAGCTCGTCCGCCTGACGCTGGACGTCGGCGAAGCGAAGCCGAGGACGGTGTTCGCCGGCATCAAGTCGGCCTACGCTCCCGAGACGCTGGTCGGGCGGCTCACGCCGATGGTCGCGAACCTCGCGCCGCGGAAGATGCGTTTCGGCCTCTCGGAAGGCATGGTCCTGGCCGCTTCCGGCGACGGCCCCGGCATCTACCTGCTGGCCCCCGATTCGGGCGCCGCACCCGGCATGCGCGTCAAATGAGCGACGGCGAGCCTTCCCGGACCTCCCCTCTCCTGGCTGCGGGAGAGGGTCAGGGCTGAGGGAGCGACGGTGTCTCCTGCCCCGCTCGCACTGATCGGCTTCGCAGCCGCGGCGTGGCTTGCGATCGGAGCGGCGGGGCTCATCAGGCCGCGCAGCCTGCGCGCCGTGCGGACGCTGTTTTCGCTGGGGTCCGTGCTCGGCGTGGCGATCGCCGTCGTTGCCTGCGTCGCCCTCGCGGGCAGCCCGGAGTCGGCCGTGCTGCCGCTGGGCCTGCCGGACCTGCCCTTCCATCTGCGCGTCGACGCGCTGTCGGCGTTCTTCCTGCTGCTGCTGGGCAGCGCCACCGCCGCGATCTCGCTGTTCTCGGCAGGGTATTTCCGCAGCGGATCGGGAACGGCGCCGGGGCTGATCTGCTTCCAGTACCACGCGTTCGTCGCTGCGATGGTGCTGGTGCTGATCGCCGACGACGCCTATGTGTTCATGGTGGCGTGGGAGACGATGGCGCTCGCCTCCTATTTCCTGGTCACGACCGACCACCGGATCCCCGAGATCAGGCGCGCCGGCTTCCTCTACCTGCTGATCGCGCACGTCGGCGCGATCGCGATCCTGCTGTGCTTCGGCGTGCTGCAGGGCGGCCACGGCGATTACACGTTCGCGGCGATGCGGTCGATCACGCTGCCCGGCTGGTGGGGAAGCGCGGCGTTCTTCCTTGCGCTGACGGGTTTCGGCGCCAAGGCCGGCGTGCTGCCGCTGCACGTCTGGCTGCCCGAAGCGCACCCGGCCGCGCCCTCGCCGGTGTCGGCGCTGATGAGCGGCGTGATGCTCAAGACGGCGATCTACGGCCTGCTGCGCGTGACCTTCGACCTGCTCGGTGCGCAGCTCTGGTGGTGGGGCGCCATCGCGCTGGCCCTGGGCCTGGTGAGCGCCTTGTTCGGCGTCATCTTCGCCGCCGCGCAGACCGACATGAAGCGGCTGCTCGCGTACTCGTCGATCGAGAACATCGGCATCCTCGTCGCAGCGATGGGGCTCGTCATCCTGTTCAAGACCAATGCCAAGCCGCTGCTCGCGGCGATCGCGCTGGCTGCGCTGCTCTACCACGCGCTGAACCACGCGATGTTCAAGAGCCTGCTCTTCCTCGCGACCGGCTCGGTGCTGCATGCGACCAAGGAGCGCAGCCTCGGCAAGCTGGGCGGACTGATCCATCGGATGCCCTGGGTCGCCTGGCTGGCGCTCGCCGGAACGCTCGCCAGCGCCGGACTGCCGCCGCTCAACGGCTTCGTGTCCGAATGGCTGCTGCTGCAGGCATTCCTGTTCACGCCGACCCTGCCGCAGTCGTTCATCAACATGCTGGTGCCGCTGGCTGCGGCGGCGCTGGTGCTCGCCGTCGCGCTGGCGGGCTACGTCATGGTCAAGTTCTACGGCGTGATCTTCCTCGGCCGCCCGCGCGAGCCGAGCCTCGCCTACGCGCAAGACGCCGGGGGTTTCGAGCGCGCCGGCTTGGTCGCGCTGGCGGCAGCCTGCGTGCTGCTCGGCATCTTCCCCGCGACGGTCCTCGCCGCGATCGACCACGTCACGTCGCTGCTCGTCGGCTCGCAGGCAAGCGGCGGCGACACCAGCTGGCTGCTGCTGGCGCCGCTGGGCGCCGAGCGCTCGAGCTACAGTCCGCTGATCGTGCTGGGCGCGATCGTCGGCGCGGTGCTGATCACCATCCAGCTCGTGCACCGGATGTGGCACGGCCGGGTGCGCCGCGCGCCGGCCTGGGATTGCGGCTTCCCGCTGCAGACGCCCCGGATGCAGGACACTGCCGAAGGTTTCGGCCAGCCGATCCGGCAGGTCTTCGAGCCTTTCTTCCGCATCGAGCGCCACCTGCCCTCGCCGTTCGACGCGAAGCCGCGCTATTCGGTAGTCGCGAGCGACCACTGGTGGCACTGGCTGTACCTGCCGATCGCGCGCGCCGCGGAGGCGGTCGCGCGGCTGTTCGGCCTGATCCAGCGCGGCCGCATCTCCGTCTACCTGACCTACAGCTTCGTCACGCTGCTGGCGCTGCTGCTCTTCGTCCTGTGACGATCACCGGCCTCTTCTCCCAGCTGCTGCAGGTCGTCGTCGCGCTCGCGCTCGCGCCGCTGCTGATCGGCTGGGTCAACCAGTGCCGCGCGTGGCTCTCGAACCGCCGTGCGCCGCCGATCACGCTGCCCTACCGGACCATCCGCAAGCTCTTCACCAAGGATGCGGTCGTGGCCGACAACGCGTCGCCGATCTTCCGCATCACCCCCTACGTCGTCTTCGGCGCCATGTGCTGCGCCGCCGCGATCGTGCCCTCGCTCGCCACGACGCTGCCCTTCGCCAGTGCCGCCGACGCGATCGCGCTGGTCGGCCTGTTCGCGCTGGCGCGCGTGTTCATCGCACTGGCGGCCATGGACATCGGCACCTCGTTCGGATCGCTGGGCGCGCGCCGCGAGATGTTCATCGGTTTCCTCGCCGAGCCCGCACTGCTGATGGTGCTGTTCACCGCCTCGCTGATCTCCGGTTCGACGTCGCTGGCGACGATCGTCGACACGCTCGCGCACCGCGAGCTCGGGATCTATCCCAGTCTCGCGTTCGCCGGCGTCGCATTCACGATGGTGTCGCTGGCCGAGAACGCCCGCATCCCGATCGACAACCCGGCGACGCACCTCGAGCTCACGATGATCCACGAGGCGATGGTGCTCGAGTACTCGGCCCGGCACCTCGCACTGCTCGAATGGGCGTCGTGGCTCAAGCTCTTCAACTATTCGTGCATCGGGCTCGCGCTGTTCGTCCCTTTCGGCATCGCGTCGGGCACCGGCTGGACCGAGCTCCTGGCGGCGGCGCCCGCCCTCATCGGCAAGCTCGCGATCGGCGGCGCGCTGCTCGCGCTGATCGAGACTCTGTCGGCGAAGCTGCGAGTGTTCCGCGCGCCGGAATTCCTGGGCACCGCGTTCATGCTCGCCGTGCTGGCGATGCTGGTCAACCTGCTGCTGGGAAGCTGAGGCCCGACGATGCAGGCGCTCCCCCTGTCGTCCCAGCTGATCAACCTGTTCGCGTCGGTTCTGCTGCTGCTCGCCTTCGCGATGCTCGCGCAACGCCGTGTCGTGTCGCTGATCGGGCTCTTCGCGACGCAGGGTCTGGTGCTGTCGCTGTCGACCGCGGTGGTCGCCTGGAGCACGTCGCAGCCCCACCTCTACGAATCGGCCGGGCTCACGCTGCTGCTCAAGGTGATCGTGCTGCCCTGGCTGCTGTACCGGCTGGTGCGGAAGCTCGACGTGCGCTGGGAGTTCGAAGGCCTGATCAACATCCCGACGACGATGCTGATCGGCATCGTCCTGGTGGTGTTCTCGTTCAACCTCGCACTGCCGATCTCCCAGCTCGCCAGCACCGTCACCCGCTCGACGCTGGGCATCGCGATGGCGAGCGTCATGCTGTCGTTCCTGATGATGATCACCCGCCGCAAGGCGATCCCGCAGGTCATCGGCTTCCTCGCGATGGAGAACGGCCTGTTCTTCGCCGCGACCAGCGCGACCTACGGCATGCCGATGGTCGTCGAGCTGGGCATCGCGCTGGACGTGCTGGTCGGCATGCTGATCCTCGGCGTGTTCTTCTTCCAGATCCGCGAGCAGTTCGACAGCCTCGACCTCAAGCACCTCGAGAAGCTCAAGGAGGGTGAATGAGCAGGGGGCCGGCCGCGTGATCGAAGTCGCCTTCGTCCTCGCCCTGCCCGTCGCCGGCGCGCTGCTGCTGGCGCTGGTCGGCCATCGCGCGGTCGCCCCGACGATCAACGCGATCGTCAGCTTCTGCACGCTGGCGGCCGCCGCGGCACTGACGGTGCGTGTCGTCGAGGGCGGGCCTTTGCTCGCGTTCCACGAGAACTTCCTCGTCGATCCGTTCAACGTCTTCCTGGTCGCGCTGACGGCGTTCGTCGGCTTCACGACGTCGGTGTTCTCGCGCCCGTACATGCGCATCGAGGAGCAGCACGGACGGCTGACACCCGCCCGCCTGCGGCTCTACCACAGCATGTACCAGCTGTTCTGCTTCACGATGCTGCTGGCGCTCACCACCAACAACGTCGGCATTTTGTGGGTGGCGATGGAAGCCGCGACGCTCACCACGGTGCTGCTGGTCTCGCTGTACCGCACGCCGGCGAGCCTCGAGGCGGCGTGGAAGTACTTCATCCTCTGCGGTGTGGGGATCGCGCAGGCGCTGTTCGGCACGATCCTGCTGTATTTCGCCGCCGAGAAGGTCCTGGGCCCGGGCGGCGGGGCGCTGCTGTGGACCAAGCTGAACGCGGTGCGCGGCCAGCTCGAGCCCACGGTGCTCGCGTTGGCGTTCGTGTTCCTGCTGGTGGGTTACGGCACCAAGGTCGGCTTCGTCCCGCTGCACAACTGGCTGCCCGACGCGCACGCCGAGGGCCCGACGCCGGTGTCGGCGGTGCTGTCGGGGCTGCTGCTCAACGTCGCCCTCTACGCCGTCGTGCGCTGCAAGGTGCTGGTCGACGGTGCGCTGCCCGGCGCGTTCGCGAAGAACCTAATGATGGGCTTCGGCCTGCTGTCGGTCGTCGTCGCGGCGTTCCTGCTCGCGCGGCAGCGCGACATCAAGCGGCTGTTCGCGTACTCGTCGATCGAGCACATGGGGATCGTCACCTTCGCCTTCGGCGTCGGCGGGCCGATCGCGAGCTTCGCGGGCCTTTTGCACATGACCGTGCATTCGCTGACCAAGTCGGCGATCTTCTTCGCCGTCGGCCACGCGACGCAGAAGACCGGCACGCAGATCATCGACGACATCCGCGGCCTGGTCACCATCAGCCCGATGATCGGCTGGGGCCTGATGCTCGGCACGCTGGCGATCCTCGGCATGCCGCCTTTCGGCGTGTTCGCGAGCGAGTTCCTGATCCTCACCACCGCGATGCGCGAGCAGCCCTGGGCGACCCCGTTCCTGCTCACCGCGCTGGGCGTTGCCTTCGCCGCGGTGTTCTCGAAGGTGCAGCCGATGGTGTTCGGCGAGACGACGGCGAGCCGGCTGCCGCTGCGTCCCGCGATGCTGCCGGTGTTCACCCATCTCGCCCTGGTGCTGATGCTGGGGCTGTGGATCCCTCCCTACCTCGCCGACTGGTATCGCCAGGCCGCAAGGCTGATCGGATGATGGAACGCCGATGAACGTCGCACCGCTCGGACTCGCCGCCGCCCGCCTGCCAGCAGGCGTGCCCGCGCAGCGCGCACAGGTGAGCTCGGGCCAGTTCCTCACGGCATGCAGGCTGGCCTGGGAGCAGCGTGCGCAACTCGTCGCACTGTGGGCTTCCGACGAGCGCGATCGGCGGCGCGGCTTCTGCGTGCGCGTCGCGCTGGAGGACCGCGACGGCCTGATGGTGCTCGAGCACTGGCTGCCCGGCGAGGACTCGCGTTACCCCGACCTGACGCCGATCTTTCCCGCGGCAAACCGCATGCAGCGGTCGACCTACGACCTGATGGGCATCGGCGCCGAAGCCGACGATCAGCGGCCGTGGCTGTGGATGGCGAGTTGGCCGATCGACCGCTTCCCCTTGCGGCGCGATTTCGAGGCCTCGCCCCTGTGGGAGCCCGGCCAGGAGGAATACGACTTCGTCAGGGTCGAAGGCGACGGCGTCCACGAGATCCCGGTCGGACCGGTGCACGCGGGCATCATCGAGCCGGGGCATTTCCGTTTCCAGATCGTCGGGGAGAAGGTGCTGCGCCTCGAGGAACGCCTGGGCTACACGCACAAGGGCGTCGAGAAGCGCTTCGAGGCGATGACCCTCGGCGAAGGCGCGAAGCTCGCCGGACGCATCTCGGGCGACAGCACGGTGGCCTATGCCTGGGCGTACGCGCAGGCGGTCGAGAGCATCGCGGAGATCGTCGTCCCGCCGCGGGCCGCGTGGCTGCGCGCGCTGTGCCTGGAGCGCGAGCGGCTCGCCAATCACCTGGGCGACCTGGGCGCCTTGGGCAACGACGGCGGATTTGCCTTCGGCCTCGCGCAGTTTTCGCTGCTGCGCGAGGACCTGCTGCGCGCCAATCACGCCGCGTTCGGTCATCGCCTGCTGATGGACGCGGTCGTGCCCGGTGGCGTCGCCCGCGACCTCGAGATCGTGCAGGCGCTCGCGATGCGCGAGCACGCGAACCGGCTGCGCGCCGAGATCGCCGAGCTGCGGGGAATCTACGACGAGCATGCGGGCCTGCAGGATCGCTTCCGCAACTGCGGTGCAGTGGGTGCCGAGCTCGCGGGCCGGCTGGGCATGCAGGGCCTCGCTGCGCGGGCGAGCGGAATCGGGCGCGACCTGCGCTGCGACTTCCCCTGCGCGCCCTACGATGCGCTGGGAGTGAACATCGCGACCGCTGCGAACGGCGACGTCGCCGCACGGGTCGCCGTCCGCTTCGACGAAGCGCTCGAATCCCTGCGCCTGATCGAAGCGATCACCGCGCAGCTGCTCGACCCCGCCCTCGCCCGCGACGTGGCCCTGCCCCTGCCCGACGCACCCGAGCAGCGGCTGGGAATCGGTTATGTCGAAGGCTGGCGCGGCCCCGTGCTCGTCGCCCTCGAGACAGGTCCGGGCGCAACGATAAGGCGCTGCCACCCCCACGATCCGTCGTGGTCGAACTGGCCCGCGATCGAGCACGCGGTGATCGGCAACATCGTTCCCGATTTCCCGCTGATCAACAAGTCTTTCAACCTGTCGTACAGCGGGCACGACCTCTAGCCGCGGACACCGCCAGGGCCGCCGGAACCCCGACACTCCACCGCCGCCGGGCCCCGACACCACCGACACCACCGACACCACCGACACCACCGACACCACCGACACCACCGACACCCCCGACACCACCGACCATGTACCACGTACTGCGCCAGATCCTCCGCACCGGAATCAGGACCGAAGCCCCTCCCGCGCCGGCGCCGGAGGATGTCGTCGCCGCAAGACTGCACGAGGACATCCTGCGCATCCTCGGCCGGGCGCTCACCATCCGCTACGTCGATGCCGGCTCCTGCAACGGCTGCGAGCTCGAGGCGCAGGCGCTCGGCAATCCGTACTACAACGTCGAAGGACTCGGCATCCGCTTCGTCGCCAGTCCCCGCCATGCCGATGCGCTGATGGTCAGCGGGCCGGTGTCGAAGCACATGGCGATCGCCCTGCGGCGGACCTGGAACGCGGCACCGGACCCCAAGCTGGTGATCGCCATCGGCGAGTGCGCCTGCGGTCGCGGCATCCACAGCGGGAACTACGCGACGCTCGACCGGGTGTCGAGCGTCATCCCCGTCGACGTCGAGGTCCCCGGCTGCCCGCCTTCGCCGACGGCACTGCTGCAGGGCATACTCGCCGCGATCGCGCGGCCGGGCGCGCAAGCCATTCCCAACGAGAGGGCCGTCCCATGAGCGAAGCCTCGCCGCCCGCGGCGAACGAAGAAGCGAAAAAGCGCCTGCGCGAGAAGGTGGAGAAGCTGCTCGCGCGCGAGCCCGCCAGCAGCGAGTCGAGCATCGCTCTCAACGGGCATACGATGAGCTACCGCGCCCTTGCCGAATTCGTTCCCGTCGCCGCGGCTGGCGTCGACGACAAGCGCGGCGAGCCCGAGGCCGCCATCTTCACCACGTCGTACCTCCTCGATTCGGTCGACCCGGCGGCCCGGCCCGTGTGCTTCGTGTTCAACGGCGGACCGGGATCGGCGTCGATCTGGCTGCACCTGGGTGCGCTCGGGCCGAAACGCGTGGTGATCCGGGAGGACGGGACGATGCCCCCGCCTCCGTACACGGTGACCGACAACCGCGAATCGTGGTTCGAGCACTTCGACCTCGTCTTCATCGATCCGCCGCACACCGGCTACTCGATCACCGCCAGCGAGGACGCACGGCGGAAGATGTTGTCGGTCGACGGGGACGTCGACGCGCTCGCAGAGTGCATCCGCACCTGGCTCGGCCGCCACCGGCGCTGGCGCTCGCCGGTGTTCGTCGCTGGCGAAAGCTACGGCACGACGCGCGGCGCCGCGCTGGCCGACAAGCTGCAGGACATCGGGGTCGCGCTGTCGGGGCTGGTGCTCGTCTCCTGCGCGATGGACCTGCAGAGCATTGTCTTCGCGCCGCGCAACGACCTGCCGTACGCGCTGTTCCTGCCCGCGTTCGCCTGCGTCGCGCAGTACCACGGCAAGCTGAAGGGCGACCTCGCCGCATCGCCGGCGGCAGCGCGCGCAGCGGCCGAGCATTTCGTCAATGAGGAGTACCTCGCGGCGCTGCATTCCGGATCGCGCCTGTCGAAGGATGCGCGCCGGCGCATCGTCAAGCGCATTTCCGAGCTGACGGGTCTTGCGCCGGCCCTGGTCGACGACAAGAACCTGCGCATCAGCGACCAGTCGTTCTTCGTCGAGCTGCTGCGCGACCGCGGACGCATCGTCGGCCGCCTCGAGGCGCGCGTCACCGGGCCGATGGCCGCGAGCCGTTCGCACACCTGGGAGTTCGACCCAGGCGTCGAGGCGATCGTCGCGCCCTACACGATGGCGGCCCACGCCTACATGAGCGAGAGCCTCGGCGTCGACACCCAGGCGCGCTACGAGGTGCTGTCCACCGACGTGCACAAGGCCTGGAACTGGGACCGCGGCGAGGAGAAAGGCAACAGCTTCGCCTGCACCAGTCCCGACCTGTCACGCGCGCTGAGGCGCAATCCGCACCTGCGCGTCCTGGTCGCGAGCGGCCACTACGACCTCGGAACCCCCTATTCCGCTTCGGACTGGTCGCTCGCGCAGCTCGACGTCCCGCAGGAGGTCCGCGACCGCATCGAGCACCACTACTACGATGCCGGGCACATGATGTACACGCGCGAGGCCGACATGATGAAGCTCAAGCGCGACCTCGCCGCGTGGCTCGCGGCGCAGGCGCGCCCCGCCCGAGCGCCGGCTTGAGGTACCTGCCGGTGTAGCTCGCCGCGACGCCGGTGACCTCGGCCGGGGTCCCCTGCGCGATGATCAGCCCGCCGCCGGCGCCGCCTTCGGGCCCGAGGTCGATGATCCAGTCTGCGGTCTTGATGACGTCGAGGTTGTGCTCGATGACGACCACGGTGTTGCCGTGGTCGCGCAGGCGGTGCAACACCGTCAGCAACAGCTCGATGTCGTGGAAGTGCAGCCCTGTGGTCGGCTCGTCGAGGATGTAGAGCGTGCGTCCGGTGTCGCGCTTCGACAGCTCGAGCGCGAGCTTGACGCGCTGCGCCTCGCCGCCGGAGAGCGTCGTCGCCGACTGGCCCAGCGTGATGTAGCCCAGCCCGACGTCGAGCAGCGTCCGCAGCTTGCGCGCGACGGACGGCACCGGCTCGAAGAACACCCAGGCCTGCTCGACCGTCATCGCGAGCACCTCGTGGATGTTGCGGTCCTTGTAGCGGATCTCGAGGGTCTCGCGGTTGTAGCGCTGGCCGTGGCAGATGTCGCAGGGCACGTAGATGTCGGGCAGGAAGTGCATCTCGACCTTGATCAGGCCGTCCCCCTGGCAGGCCTCGCAGCGCCCGCCCTTGACGTTGAACGAGAAGCGCCCGGGGCCGTAGCCGCGCTCGCGCGACTCCTTGACCTGCGCGAACAGCTCGCGGATCGGCGTGAACATCCCGGTGTAGGTCGCGGGATTGCTGCGCGGGGTGCGCCCGATCGGACTCTGGTCGACGCTGATCACCTTGTCGAAATGCTCGAGGCCCTCGATCCCCCGGTACGGGGCGGGCTCGGCCGACGAGTCGTACAGGTGCCGGGCGACCGCGTGATAGAGCGTGTCGTTGATCAGCGTCGACTTTCCCGAGCCTGAGACCCCGGTGACGCAGACGAACAGGCCGACGGGCAGCTCGAGCGTGACGTCGCGCAGGTTGTTGCCCGAGGCGCCGACGATCCGCAGCATCCGCTCGCGGTCCATGGCCTGCCTGCGCGCGGGAATGGGAATCTCGCGCCGGCCTGCGAGGTACTGGCCGGTGAGCGACTGCGTCGCGCGCTTGATGTCCTCGGGCGTGCCCTGCGCGACGACCTGCCCGCCGTGCTCGCCCGCGCCCGGTCCCATGTCGACGACGTAGTCGGCCGACAGGATCGCGTCCTGGTCGTGCTCGACGACGATCACGCTGTTGCCCAGGTCGCGCAGGTGCTTGAGCGTCGCCAGCAGGCGGTCGTTGTCGCGCTGGTGCAGGCCGATCGAGGGCTCGTCGAGGACGTACATGACGCCGGTCAGCCCCGAGCCGATCTGCGACGCGAGCCGGATGCGCTGCGCCTCGCCGCCGGAAAGGGTTTCGGCCGAGCGGTCCAGCGACAGGTAGTCGAGGCCGACGTTGTTCAGGAAGTTGAGCCGCGACACGATCTCCTTGACGATCTTGTCGGCGATCGCGGCCTTGTGCCCGGGCAGCGAGAGCCCTCCGAAATAGCGCATCGACTCCTTCAGCGGCCAGGCCGAGATCTCGAAGATCGCGCGGGCATCGCCGCCTTCGCCGACCTTGACGTTGCGCGCCTCGCGCTTCAGCCGGGTGCCCTCGCATTCGGGGCAGGGCTTGTTGTTCAGGTACTTGGCGAGCTCCTCGCGCACCATGACGCTGTCGGTCTCGCGATAGCGGCGCTCGAGGTTGGGAACGATGCCTTCGAACGCGTGCTCGCGCGTCGTCGGCTTGCCGCGGTCGGACAGGTAGGTGAAGGGAATCTTCTCCTCGCCGGATCCGTAGAGCACGACGTTCTGCACGCGCTCCGGCAGCTTCGCGAAAGGCTTGTCGACGTCGAAACCCATGTGCTTCGCGAGTCCCTGCAGCATCTGGAAATAGAACTGGTTGCGCCGGTCCCAGCCGCGGATCGTGCCCGAGGCCAGCGACAGCTGCGGAAACGCGACGATGCGCTTCGGATCGAAGAAATTGATCGCGCCCAGGCCGTCGCAGCGCGGGCAGGCGCCGACCGGGTTGTTGAACGAGAACAGCCGCGGCTCGAGCTCGGACAGCGAGTAGTTGCAGATCGGGCAGGCGAACTTCGCCGAGTACAGGTGCTCGGCCGCGGTGTCCATCTCCACGGCGATCGCGCGCCCGTCGCCGTGGCGCAGCGCGGTCTCGTAGGATTCGGCGAGCCGCTGCTTGAATTCGGCGCGGACCTTCAGCCGGTCGACGACCACCTCGACCGTATGCTTGGAATTCTTGGCGAGCTTCGGCACCGCGTCGATCTCGTGGACCTTGCCGTCGACGCGCACGCGCACGAAGCCCTTGGCGCGCAGCTCGGCGAACAGATCGAGCTGCTCGCCCTTGCGGTTCACGACGGCCGGCGACAGGATCATCAGCCGCGTGTCCTCATTTGCGTCACCCTGCATGGCGAGCGTCGCGTCGACCATCTGCGAGATCGTCATCGACGTCAGCTTCTGCTCGGGATGGTTGACGCAGTACGGATCGCCGACGCGGGCGTAGAGCAGCCGCAGGTAGTCGTGGATCTCGGTGACCGTGCCCACCGTCGAGCGCGGATTGTGCGAGGTCGCCTTCTGCTCGATCGAGATTGCCGGGGACAGGCCTTCGATCAGATCGACGTCGGGCTTCTCCATCAGCTGCAGGAACTGCCGCGCATAGGCGGACAGCGATTCGACGTAGCGGCGCTGCCCTTCGGCATACAGCGTGTCGAAGGCGAGCGAGCTCTTGCCCGACCCCGACAGCCCGGTGATGACGATCAGCCGGTGCCTCGGCAGGTCGAGGTTCAGGTTCTTGAGATTGTGCGTGCGCGCGCCGCGGATGCGGATCTGGTCCATGCGATCCCTGTGTAATTCGCCGTCGATGCGAGCGTACCGGGGACCGCCCGCAACGACGGGCCGGACCTCGGCCGTAGGGCCTAAGGCGGGGTAGGCAACCTGTTAGTATATTGCGTTTCGCGAGTCCGCTTCCGGCACCCGCATCGGTGTCAGATGGGGGCGCCTGCGCGCATCGTCAATCACCCGTTTCGCTCAAGGAAAAGGCAATGGCCTCGGTCAACAAAGTGATTCTTCTGGGCAATCTCGGCCGCGATCCGGAGACGCGCTACACGACGGATGGCGGCGCGGTCACCAACCTGAACATCGCGACGTCCGAGCAGTGGAAAGACAAGAGCGGCGAGAAGCAGGAACGCACCGAATGGCACCGCGTCGTCCTGTTCGGGCGCACGGCCGAGATCGCCGGCGAATACCTGAAGAAAGGGCGCTCGGTCTACATCGAGGGCCGACTGCAGACGCGCAAGTACACCGACAAGGACGGCGTCGAGAAATACTCGACCGAAATCGTCGCCGACCGCATGCAGCTGATCGGTGGCGCCCGCGAAGGTGGCGGCGGCGGTGACGTCGAGTTCAACGCCGGGGCCTCCGCCGGGGCCACGTCAGGCGGCGGCGGGCGGCGCGAGTCGTCGGGCAGTTCGGGCGGCGCTGCGCCCAAGGGCGGCGGCAAGAAGACCACCGAGGATTTCGACGACGACATCCCGTTCTAGGGTCCCCCGCAGCACCCCTCACCCCGGTCCGCACCCTCACCCCAGCCCTCTCCCGCAAGCGGGAGAGGGGGAATGGGTCAGTGGCTGCGCTTGGCGAGGATCGCCTCGATCTGGTCCATGATGCGGTTCATCCGCGCGACCAGCGCCTGGTAGGGCGCCGGGGTCGCGAGGTCCACGCCGGCGGCCTTGACGAGGTCGTAGGGGTAATCCGAGTTGCCCGCCTTCAACAGGTCGAGGTAGCGCTCGCGGGCGCCGGGCTGGCCCTCCTCGACCAGCTTCGCGAACATCGAGCTCGCCGCGATCGACGTCGCGTACTGGTAGACGTAGAACGCGTTGTAGAAGTGGGGGATGTACGCCCACTCGACGCAGTCCGATTCGTCGATCGCCACGACACCCTGGTCGACCCCGTGATAGCGCTTCAACAGCGCGCAGTAGGCCTTGCTGAACGCGGCGCCCGACATCGGTTCGCCCTTGTCGACGCGGGCATGGATGTCACGCTCGAACTCCGCGAACATCGCCTGGCGGTAGAACGTGGCGCGGATCTGCTCCAGCGCCGTACCGAGATAGAACAGCCGCTCGTCGTCGGTCTTCGCGGTCTTCAGCATCTGCCGCAGCAGCAGTTCCTCGTTGAACGTCGAGGCGATCTCCGCGATGAACGTCGCGTAGCCCGAGGTGACGAAAGGCTGCGCGCGATTGGACAGGTACGAATGCATCGCGTGGCCCCACTCGTGGGCGATCGTCGTCACCGATTCGTAGTCGTCGTTGTAGTTCATCAGCACGTAGGGATGCACGTCGTAGGCGTAACCGGCCATGTGCGCGCCCGATTGCTTGTGCGGGCGCGGGTAGATGTCCATCCAGCGGCTGTCGAGCCCGTGGGTCAGCGCGGCGACGTAGTCCTTGCCCAGCGGCGCCACGGCGTCGAGCACCAGGCGGCGGCCTTCGGCATACGGAAACTTGAAATCGCCGTGCACCAGCGGCGGGTAGATGTCGTAGTAGTGCAGCTGCGGGACGCCCAGCATCCGGGCGCGCAGCCGGAAATAGCGGTACAGCGTCGGCAGGCTGGCGTCGGTCTGGGCGACCAGCGTGTCCATCACCGCCACCGGAATCCGGTGGGCATCGAGCGAGCGTGTGATCGAATCGGGGTACTTGCGCACCCTGGCGTAGACGGCGTCCTGCTTCAGCTGCGAATACAGGTCGATGCCGATCGTGCGCTCGTAGGTCTTGAAGGTGCCGAAGAAAGCGTCCATCACGCGCTTGCGGTCGTCGCGCACCGGGACCTCACGGTACTTGGTGTAGGCCGACGGATCGATCGTCACCTCCTCGCCGCCCGAAAGCTTCACCTTCGGCCACGGAATGTCGGCGTTGGTGAGGATCGAATACGAGCTGCGCCCCGCGTTGTCCATCATGCCGAAGCTGGCGACCAGCGCCTCGCCCTCGTCGGTCAGCGTGTGCGGCGCCGCGCGCAGCGTTTCATCCAGCGGATGGCGATAGATCGCCAGCGACGGCTCCTGTGCGATGTACTGCGCGATGCGCGCCTTGCCGAGGCGCAGGATCTCCGGGTCGACGAAAGCCATCGCCCGGTCCAGCCTGTTGCCCGCGAGATCGGCTTTCTGCTTGAGCTCGAGGTACGACGCCGAGCCGGTGTCCTCGGCCAGCTGCTCGTTGGCGTAGACGGCGAGGCGGTAGTAGCGCTTGGTCAGGTCGGCCTGCAGGTCGAGGCAGGTCTTGAAGCGCTGCGCACCGTCGCCCAGGTGCCCCTTGCATTCCGCGAACGACGCGAGCTGCGCATCGAGCTTCTTCGCGTCGTCGTTCCACGCAGCGGTCGTCGAATAGAGGTCCGCCAGGTTCCAGCGATCGGCGGGGATTTCAGCATGCGCGGGTACGATCGAAAGGGCGGCGACGAACAGCGGAAGCAGGCGAAGGTTCATCGGGTCAGGTTCTCGTTCTCTTGTCGTCGCTCGGGTGACGCAGGGCGATCCTGCCCCGCCGCTGCGGCGCGCGCGTCCTGCGCCTCGATGACGCCCCCGCCGAGGCACGTGTTCCCGTCGTAGAGCACCAGGTACTGGCCCGGCGTCGGCGCCCATTGCGGAGCGTCGAAGCTCGCCCGCAGCCGCGCGGCCTCGCCACCTTCCGGGGCGTCGACCGCGCTCAGGCTGCAGGACGCATCCGGCATCCTGTAGCGCGTCTTCGCCGCATAGCGCCCGGGCAGCGCCGGGGCGACGCCTGCGATCCAGTGCAGGTCCGAGGCGTCGACGTCACGGCGGTAGAGCCGCGGGTGATCGTGTCCCTGGACCGCGACCAGCGCATTGCGCGCCATGTCCTTGCCGGCGACGAACCAGGGTTCGCGTGCGCCGTCGCGCAGGCCTCCGATGCCCAGTCCCTGGCGCTGGCCGAGCGTGTAATAGGCGAGGCCGTCGTGGCGTCCGATCTGCCTGCCGTCGGGGGTGACGATCGGTCCGGGCGTGCGTGGCAGGTAGCGCGCGAGGAAATCGCGGAACGGCCGCTCGCCGATGAAACAGATGCCGGTGGAATCGCGCTTGGCCCAGGTCGGGATGCCCTCGCGCTGCGCGATCGCGCGCACCTCGCGCTTGGTGATCTCGCCCAGCGGGAACAGCGCAGGCGCGAGCTGCGCCTGCGTCAGCCGGTGCAGGAAATACGTCTGGTCCTTCGACGCATCGACGGCCTTGAGGAGCTCGGTCGCGCCCGATGCATCGCGGCGCAGCCGCGCGTAATGCCCGGTCGCGATCCAGTCGGCGTCGAGCTCGAGCGCGTGATCGAGGAAGGCGCGGAACTTGATCTCGCTGTTGCACAGGACGTCGGGATTGGGCGTGCGGCCCGCAGCGTAGTCGCGGAGGAAGAGCGCGAACACGCGCTCGCGGTACTCCGCCGCGAAGTTCACGGCGTCGAGCTCGATGCCGATGACGTCCGCGACGGCGGCCGCGTCGACCAGGTCCTCGCGCGACGTGCAGTATTCGTCGGTGTCGTCGTCTTCCCAATTCTTCATGAACACGCCGACGACCTCGTAGCCCTGCCGCTTCAGCAGCCACGCGGCCACCGAGGAGTCGACGCCCCCCGACATCCCGACGACAACGCGCTCGCGCCTGCCCATCAGAGGCTCGCGATCAGGCCCAGCGGCCAGCGCAGTCCGGCGCGGTAATCGTCGACCGAGCGCAGCACCAGCGGGCTGCGGTGCTGCTGCGTGCTGGCGGCGAGGTCGTCGTAGGACAGCCACATCGCGCGCACGATGCCGGCATCGAGGGGTCGCGCAGGCTCGTGCTCGCGCGCCGTCGCCGCAAACGTGAAGCGCACGAAGGTCTGGCCGCTTTCGGCGGAACGCCATTGGTAGATGCCGACCAGCGCCACCGGATCGACCCGCCACGCGGACTCCTCGAGCGTCTCGCGCGCCGCAGCGGCGACGATCGATTCGCCCGCTTCCACGTGTCCTGCGGGCTGGTTGAGCCGCAGTCCGCCGCGGGTGTGCTCCTCGACGACCAGGTAGAGCCCTTGGCGCTCGACGACAGTGGCGACGGTGACTGCGGGTCGGGGGCTGGCTCGGATCATGGGGCGGTGGTCGAGGCAGGCGCAATGATAAGCGACCCGCGACGCTGCCCCCTGGGACCTCGGACGAAGCCCCGGATGAATCCCGCAACCGGCGCATGGCACCGGCCGCGGGGATCCTGCAGGGACTTACTTGGCCGGCGCTTCGGCAGCCTTCGCAGGAGTCGCCGCCTTCTTCGCGGCGGCCCGCTTCTCGGCTTCCTTCTTGGACCATGCCTTCTTGGTCGTCTTGTGCTTCGCGACCTTCTTCTTCTCGTGCTTCATGGTCTTCTCGGCCTTCTTCATACCGCCCTGGGCCTTCATCGGCTCGGCGGGCGCCATGGCGGGCGCCGGGGCCGGGGCGGCCGCAGGGGCCGGGGTGGCCGCAGGCGCGGGTGCCGCGCCCTGGGCCCACGCGGTGGCGGCAAAAGTGCCGGCAACCAGGGCGATCAGCAGCTTGTTCATGTGCAAAGTCCTTCTCGACAGTGAAGAGTTCGGAAATGACGCGGGATCCCTGCGTCGAGGCCAATAACGCAGCGAAAGCCAAGGCGGTTGACAGCGGCCGTGCCGCAGTGTCGACGTAGCTGCCGGCAAAAGCGCGGGACATTCAAGCGATTGGGTCGCGCACGGCTGTCGCCCTGCCACGACAGTCCGAGGTGACATTTCCAAGATTGCGGCAACGCACATCCCTTGGGGCTGCCTGCGACTCGCATGGAAATATCCGGCGCGTAGGACGCAATGCCGGAAAAGCCGCCGAAAACGGCCTACAAGGGCCGCAGCGACGGCCCCCGGCAACCGCCCCGGAAACTACCGAGGCGTCCGGTCCAACTCAGCGTTCCAGCCGCAGGTCGCGCTGCAGCCACTCGCGCAGCAGCGCGACCGTCACGGTCCGGCGCGTCGCCAGCGAATGCCGATCGAGCGCTGCCAGCGTGGCGACCAGGCTCGGCATGTCACGGCGCCCGTGGGCGAGCAGGTAGCCAATGACGTCGTCGCCCAGGCGGAATCCGCGCTCGCGCGCATAGACCGCGAGGGCCTCCGGCTTCTGTGCATCGGAAAGCGGCAGGACCTCGAACACCAACCCCAGCGCGAGCCGCGTGCGCAGGTCGTCGCGCAACCCGAGGCGGGCCGGCGGTGCGTGTGCCGCGGCGACCCATTGCCCCCCGTGGGCAACCAGCGCGTTGTACAGGGTGAACAGGCGGCCTTGCTCGTCGACGCCCGCCCGGTCGACGTCGTCGATCGCCACCAGCGACCCGGCAGGCAGGCGATCGGCGTCGGTCGGCACGTCCGCCGGACGGGCGCACAGGAAGGCCGAGCGCTGCGGCGCCGCTGCGGCGACGACGGCGTGCAGCAGGTGCGTCTTGCCGACGCCGTCGCCGCCCCAGATCAGGATGCCCGGTTCCGCCAGGGCGCCCTCGGCGAGCCGCGCGAGTGCTGCGACGGGTTCGCGATTGGGTCCAACGACGAAATTGCGGAATGTGGGAGGTTCGGCTCTCGCGAGATCCAGAACCAGTTGCTCTGCCATCCGGCCCTGCGGGAACTCAGTCGTCGCGGTAGACCGGCGAGGCGGCGTAGGCCGCCCGGAGATGGCGCAGGCCCACCAGCAGCATCGCCGACACGGGCAGTGCCATCAGCACGCCGACGAATCCGAACAGCTGCCCGAATGCCAGCAACGCGAAGATCACCGCCAGCGGATGCAGGCCGATGCGGTCGCCGACGAGGAACGGCACCAGCAGGTAGCTTTCGAGCAACTGGCCGATGCCGTAGACCGCGAGCACCGCCACGAAACCGGGCCAGCCGTGCCATTCCAGCAATGCCGCAATGAGCCCCAGCATGAAGCCGAGCCCGAATCCGACGTAGGGAATGAACACCAGCAAGCCGGTGAGGACGCCGATCGCAAGCCCGCGCTCGAGCCCGGCGATGGACAGCCCGATCGCGTAGTACACCGCGAGCGCGACCATCACCAGCAGCTGGCCGTGCAGGAATTCCGCGAGCACCCCGTCGACCTGCTGGGAAACCGTGCGGACCTTCGCCTGCCAGCGTCGCGGAAGGAGCTCGTCGATGCGCGCGATCAGCATGTTCCAGTCGCGCAACAGGTAGAACATGACGACCGGGATCAGGGCGAGGTTGAGCAGGACCGAGACCACGATCAGCCCGCCGGTCTTGACGCCCGACAGCAGCGTCATCGACAGGTTCTTCGCTTCCTGCGCGTTTTCGGAGATGAATGCGCGAATGGAGTCGAAGTCCAGCGAAAGCGTGATGCCGAGCCGCTGCGACAGCCAGGGCGCGACGCGGTCGGTGAACTGGGCGAAAAGATCGGGCAGGCGCGACATCGCGGTTGCGATCTCGGCCTGGATCAGCGGGACCAGCACCAGGAACAGGGCGGCGAGCAGCACGCCGATGAACAGGATCACCACCAGCGTCGTCACCGCGCGCGGCACGCCCCGGGCCGCGGCGCGATCGACGGCCGGCGTGCCCAGGTAGGCGAGGATCGCGCCAATCAGGAACGGCGTCAGCACCGGACCGAGCCAGTGCAAGGCCGCCAGCAGGACCAGCACCGCGCCGACGATCCACAGGTAGTGGCGGGCGGCCACCGGTGGGCGCGGGTGCAGCTGCGGCCCGGCATCCCGGGCGGATTCGGGCGGCACGGACGCGGACTCGTCGGGCAGCGGCGGGCGGGGTACGCTCATTTCAGAGTAAAATCGCGGCGCAAAATTGCTGCACTGTACCTCATTGCGGCCCGTCCACGCTGTCCGCGCGCCAACCAGTGCGGCAAGACTCCCCATGCCTCCTACTCCAGCCCCCTCCAAACCCCTGTCCTACCGCGACGCCGGCGTCGACATCGACGCCGGAGATGCGCTGGTCGAGCGCATCAAGCCTTTCGCCAAGCGGACGATGCGGCCGGAGGTCCTCGCCGGCATCGGCGGCTTCGGCGCGCTGATCGAGATCGGCAAGCGCTTCCGCGAGCCGGTGCTGGTCGCCGGAACCGACGGCGTGGGGACGAAGCTCAGTCTCGCCCTGCGGCTGGGGCGCCACGACACCATCGGCATCGACCTCGTCGCAATGAGCGCCAACGACATCCTCGTCCAGGGTGCGGAGCCGCTGTTCTTCCTCGATTATTTCGTCTGCGAGCGGCTCGACGTCGACGTCGCGGCCAAAGTCGTCGAAGGCATCGCGCGGGGCTGCGAGTTGGCGGGATGCGCGCTGATCGGCGGTGAAACCGCCGAGCACCCCGGCACCTTTCCCAAAGGCGAGTACGACCTCGCCGGTTTCGCCGTGGGCGTCGTGGAGAAGAGCGCGATCATCGACGGCCGCGACATCGCCCCCGGCGACCGCCTGGTCGGGCTCGCGTCCAGCGGACCGCATTCGAACGGCTACTCGCTGATCCGCAAGATCATCGCCGTCGCCAATGCCGACCTGCACGCGCCCCTGGCCGGCGTCGCGCCAGCGGCGGCTGCCGCAGGCACCGACGCACCGGCGGGATCCCCGGCGCGCCTGTGCACGCTGGGGGACGCCCTGATCGCGCCGACGCGGATCTACGTCAAGCCGGTGCTGGCGCTCGCGCAGAAGCTGCGCATCAAGGGCATGGCGCACATCACCGGTGGCGGCCTGGTCGAGAACGTGCCGCGCATGCTGCCCGACGGCCTGCAGGCCCGGCTCGAGCGCAGCCGGTGGCCGCGCCCCGCCGTCTTCGACTGGTTGCAGGAACACGGCAACGTCGCCGACGACGAGATGCACCGGGTGTTCAACTGCGGCATCGGCATGGTGATCGCGCTCGCGCCCGCAGACGCGCCGGCGGCCATCGCGATGCTGAACGACGCGGGTGAGCGCGCCTACGACATCGGCGAGGTCGTCGCGCGCCCCGAAGGCGCGGCGGCGGCGATCGTCGCCTGACGCGCGGCCGTCGCCCCGCGACCCCGGTCATGGCGCCCGCGCGCATCACCGTCCTCATTTCGGGGCGTGGCTCGAATCTCGTTGCGCTGATCGATGCGGTCCGTTCCGGGCAGATCGCCGGCACGATCACGCAGGTGATCAGCAACCGCCCCGGTGCACCCGGCCTCGACCATGCGGCCAGGGCGGGCATCGCGACCCACGTGATCGATCACAAGGCCCATGCGTCGCGCGAAGCCTTCGAGACCGCGCTCGCCGCCGCGATCGACGCCGACAAGCCGGACCTGATCGTGCTCGCGGGTTTCATGCGCGTGCTGGGCGCCGACTTC
>JAJXTF010000223.1 GCA_021784125.1 Pseudomonadota bacterium
CTCGCCAGTCTGCGCGACGACGCGGAGCTGATCGGGGATGCCGAGCTCGCATCCCAGGCCGGCGCGATATTGCGCGAAATCGACGCCGGGGCCGCCGACGCGGCGGTGGCGGCGAGGGTCGACCAGATCGTCGACGCAGGCGTTGCGCCGGCGCCCGCGATCTCGGAGGAGACGCAGCGGCTGCTCGCCACCGACGCGAGCGCGCTCGACGCCGAGCTGCTCGACATCTACCTGACCGAGGCCGACGAAGTCCTCGACACCGTCAACGAGGGCTACCTCGCCCTTACGCACAACAGTGCCGACCGCGATGCGCTGGGCACCGTGCGGCGCCAGTTCCATACCCTCAAGGGCAGCGGGCGCATGGTCGGCCTCACCGAGCTGGGCGAGCTCGCCTGGGGGGTGGAGCGCGTGCACAACCGCATCCTCGAGGACGATCGCCGCGTCACGCCGGCGCTGCTCGAGCTGATCCGCACCGCCCAGGCGAGTTTCCGCGACTGGGTGCGCGAATTGCGCGAAGCCGGTCGCATCACGACCGATCCCGCCGCACTTCAGGCCGCACTGGGCGCCGTCGAGGCCGAGCTTCCCGGTTTCGCGCCCACGCCGCTGACGCCAGCGGAAATCGAGCCGGTGGCCGTCGTCGCGGCGCCGCAGCCGCCACCGACGACCGAGCCGATCGCGGTCGAGGCGATGGCCCACGCACCGGCAATGCCGGTGGACGAGCCGGGAGTCGAGGCGGCGACCGACGAGTACGCTGTGTCGTCGGCGATTGCGCACCCTGGCGGCGGCGAATCCCGGCCGTTGCCGTTCACGTCGGCCACGGATCGCCCGCTCGCAGCGTCCGCCGCTGCGGGGTCGTCACCGCTCGATCTCGAGATCATCGAGCTTCCCGATTTCGGCACACCGCTGGCGGACGACGCGGCGCCGGTGGTCACGACGACCGACGAGCCCGATGAGGAGACGATCGACATCGGCTTGCCCACCGACGGCCGCGATGCCCACAAGCCGACGCTGCGCATCGTCGCCGACAACACCACTGCGCATGCCGGTGCCGGCGATGCGCGTCCGCGCGTCCACGCACCGGGCCTGACGCTGCTCACCGATGCGGCGCGGTCGGGGGAAGGCGTCGCGGCTGCGGACGGCGACGAAGTCACGGTCGGCGCAGTCACGCTGTCGGCCTCGCTGTGGCGGATCCTCTGTGACGAAGCGGACCAGAACGTCGCGGTGCTGCAGCACGAAGTCTCGCTGATGCAGTTCGACCCCGACCACCTGCCCGTTTCCGCGATGGTTCGCGCCAGTCACACGCTGTGCGGGATCCATCGTACCGGCGGGCTGGCGCTGATCGCAGGCACGGCGCAGGCGCTCGAGCAGGCGCTGCTCGCGCTCGAGCAGCACGGCGCGCCGTTCCCGAGCCGCGCCCATCCGGTGCTCGCCCGCGCGAGCGCAGGGCTCGCGCATTTCGTGCTCCGGGTGAAGGCGCGCGAAGGATTCAGCACGAGCGATGAACGTGAAGCGGCCGACATCGGCATCGAACTCGAGGAGCTGCGCCAGGAAGCGACGGCGAACGCGCCTGCCATCGACCTGCTGCTCGGCGACGAGGATCTCGAACCCGCGGCAGCGCCGGTCGAAGAAGCAGCTGCCCTCGCCTCGACGCCGGACGCGGCGATCGCCGCCGGCAGCGATGCATTCGAGGAATCCGGGATTGCCGGCGAGCACGGGATGCCCGCGGAGATCGAACCGGCTGCCGGATCCGAGTCTGGCGTCACGGCAGATGTCGGCGCCGGAGAGGCGACTGAAGGGGCCGCTGCGGTGGCAACCGAGGCAGTCGCCGAGGCGCCGACCGGGGCGGCCGCAGAGGCTGCAGGGGAGGCCGCAGCGGTGCCGGCAGCCTCGTCGATGCCCGGCGAGCCGTCGGTCGAATCATGGACGCCCGCCACGGTGTTTCCGCCTGCGCCTCCGCCTGTCCCCGCAATACCGCCCGACGAGACGCTGCTCGACGTCGCCGACGACGTCGACGAGATGGTCGTACCCATCTTCCTCGAGGAAGCGACCGAGCTGTTCCCGCGTGCCGGCGACGAGTTGCGCGCCTGGCGCCACAGTCCCGGCGACCATGCGAGCGTCGCCGGCTTGCGCCGGACGCTGCACACGCTGAAGGGCAGTGCGCGGATGGCGGGCGCGATGCGCCTCGGCGAGCTCGCGCACCGGATGGAGTCGCGCCTGTCCGTCGACGGGCCGCAGCTCGCGATCACGCCCGAACTCTTCGAGGCTCTCGACACCGACCTCGACCGCATCGGTTTCGTGCTCGACGCGCTGCGGGAAGGCAAGTCGAACGTGGTGCTGCCCTGGCTCGCGCCGGCACCGGAAGGCGCCGCGGTGCCGGAGGTTGCGGCAGCGGAAGCCGCGGCGCGGGCCGGACCCGGAGCCGCCGCGATCCCCGGCGCGCCGGCGGACGAATTGCAGGCGGCGGCGACGGGCACGACGCGGGGGTCCGTCGCGATCGTCGAACGGCGTCGCACGCCGCGACCGCGCGACGTCGAGATCGGTGCACGCGCGATGCTGCGGGTGCGTGCCGACATCGTCGATCGCCTGGTGAACGAGGCGGGCGAGGTCGCGATCGCGCGGGCGCGCGTGGAAGGGGAATTGCGCACGCTCAAGGCGAACCTCCTCGAGCTGACCAGCAGCGTCATCCGGCTGCGCAGCCAGGTCCGGGAGATCGAGCTGCAGGCGGAAACCCAGATCCAGTCGCGGATGTCGACCGTGCAGTCCGCGCACGAGGGATTCGACCCGCTGGAGCTCGACCGCTACACGCGCTTCCAGGAGCTGACGCGCTCGCTTGCCGAAGGCGTCAACGACGTGTCCACGGTGCAGCAGTCGCTGCTCAAGAACCTCGACGACGCCGATGTCGCGCTGCTCCAGCAGGCACGCCTGTCGCGGGACGTCCAGCAGCGCCTGCTCGCCATTCGCACGGTCCCGTTCAACAGCCTGACCGAGCGCCTGTACCGGACGCTGCGCAAGACGGCGCGCGAGCTCGGCAAGCGCGCCAACCTAGAGATCAACGGCGCACAGACCGAGCTCGATCGCTCGGTGCTGGAGAAGCTCGCCGGGCCCCTCGAGCATCTCCTGCGCAATGCGCTCGACCACGGCATCGAATCGCGCGACGAGCGCCTCGCCGCGGGCAAGCAGGAGACCGGCGAGATCCAGGTCACGGTGCGGCAGGCGGGCAACGAGATCGCAATCGAGCTCTCCGACGACGGGCGCGGCATCGACTTCGGTCGCGTGCGCGAGCTTGCAGTCGCGGCCGGGCTGGTCGCGGCCGACGCCGAGCCGACCGAGCAGCAGCTGATCGAATGCCTGTTCCAGCCAGGTTTCTCGACGGCGCACGAGCTGACGCAGATTTCCGGCCGCGGCATCGGCATGGACGTCGTCCGCAACGAGATCGTGTCGCTGGGCGGTCGCGTCGACGTCCATTCGGAGCCCGGCAAGGGCACGCGCTTCAACCTGTTCCTTCCGCTCACGCTTGCGGTCGCACAGGCGGTGCTCGTGCGCGCGCTGGACAGGCTCTGGGCGCTGCCGGCCTCGATGGTCGAGCAGGTGCAGCAGGTCAAGCCCGAGCTCGCGGCGTCGATGTACGCCCAGGGCTCGATCGACTGGCGCGGCCAGGCCTACCCGTTCCATTACCTGTCGCGCCTGCTGGGCGATGCCGAAGCCATCCCGACGCTGTCCCGCTACAACTCCGTGCTGATCGTCAAGAGCGGGCAGGGAACCATCGCGGTACACGTCGACGAAATGGTCGGCAACCAGGAAGTCGTCGTCAAGAACATCGGACCGCAGCTCGCGCGCGTCCCCGGACTCTCCGGAGCGACGGTGCTGGGCACCGGCGAAATCGTCCTGATCGTCAACCCGGTGCAGCTCGCGCAGCGCGCGGACGTGCCGGCCTACCGGCCTGCGAGCGCGGGCGAGATGCTCGGCGCGCCCGTCGCACCGACCGTTCCGGCGAAAGACGAGCGCAAGCTCGTCATGGTCGTCGACGACTCGCTGACGGTGCGCAAGATCACGACGCGGCTGCTGTCGCGCGAAGGCTTCGATGTCGTCACTGCCCGCGATGGCGTCGACGCCTTGCAGGCGCTCGCCGAGCGCGCCCCCGACGTCATCCTGCTCGACGTCGAGATGCCCAGGATGGACGGTTTCGAATTCGCGAAGACGGCCAAGAGCGATCCGAAGACCGCGCGCATTCCGATCATCATGATCACGTCGCGCACCGCCGACAAGCACCGCAATCGCGCGATGGAGATCGGCGTCGATGTGTTCCTCGGCAAGCCTTACCAGGAAGAGGAGCTGCTGCGCAACCTGCGGGTGATGCTGGAAGCGGCCGCGACCCTCTGACCGACGCAGCGGCCGGGCACCCGGGCTGACACCGCCGCACATCGGCGGTACATTCCTCCCATTCGGACGGAGGAATGGACATGGCGCAGTTCGCAACCGAGAACATTCGTACCGTGGCGCTGGTGGGAGACGGCGCTTCCGGCAAGACGACGCTCACCGAGGCATTGCTTGCCAGGGCGGGCGCGATCCCGGCCGCAGGCAGCATCGAGCGCGGCAGCACGGTCAGCGACAGCGATCCCCTCGAGAAGACGTATCAGCATTCGCTGCGCGCGTCGCTGGTCCATCTCGAGACCGACGGTACGCGCATCCACATCGTCGATACCCCGGGCTTTCCCGATTTCATCGGACAGGCGATCGGCGCACTCGACGCGGTCGAGACCGCGGCCGTCGTCATCAATGCCGCCGCCGGCGTGCAGATGATCTCCGCGCGCATGATGGAATGGGCGGCAACGCGGCGCCTGTGCCGCCTGGTCGTCATCAATCGCATCGACGCCGAGAACGTCGACCTTCCCGGGGTCCTGGCGGCGGTGCAGGGCGCGTTCGGGAAGGAATGCCTGCCGATCAACCTGCCGGCCGAAGGCGCCGGGCGCGTCGTCGACTGTTTCTTCAATCCTTCGGGCGACGCCGATTTCTCTTCGGTCGCCGAAGCGCACCGCGCGCT
>JAJXTF010000224.1 GCA_021784125.1 Pseudomonadota bacterium
CAGCTTCCGCGCAGCGCCGCGGCGTGCCCGCGCTGCGCGCTGCCCTCGGCCGCGGCCCGGGTCTGCGGCGCATGCCTCGCGAAACCCCCGCCCTGGGCTGCCGCCTACGCCGCCTGGATCTACGCCTTCCCCGTCGATCGCCTGCTGCAGGCGCTCAAGTACGGGGGCAGGCTTGCGCTGGCCGAGCCGCTGGCGCAGGCGTTGTGCGCGACACTTGCGACGCGCGGCAGCCCGCTGCCCGATTGCCTGGTCGCGATCCCGCTCGCGCAGCGGCGGCAGCAAGCGCGCGGCTTCAATCACGCCCGGGAGATCGCGCGCCGCGTCGCGACGCAGCTACGCGTTCCGCTCGCGGAGGGCTTGCTGCGTACGCGGGACACGCCTCCGCAGGCGGCGCTGCGCCTCGCGCAACGCGCGGCGAACCTGCGGGGCGCATTCGATGCGCACGGCAGCTTCGCGGGCCGGTCGGTCGCGATCGTCGACGACGTCATGACGTCCGGCGCTACACTTGCGGCCGCGGCGCAGGCGCTGCGCGCAGCCGGCGCCCTTCGCGTCGAGGCCTGGGTGGTGGCGCGCACCCTGCCGCCCGGTCCGGCGCCCATGCCTCCGCGCAACTGACGCCAAGAGCTTCCCGACTGACGCCCAGAGCTTCCCGACGCCCCGGTGCCACCCATGTTCGCCGTCGTCCTCGTCCACCCCGAAATCCCGCCGAACACCGGCAACGTCATCAGGCTCACTGCCAATACCGCGACCGAGCTGCACCTGGTCGAGCCGCTGGGCTTCCGCATGGATGATCGCGAGCTGCGACGGGCGGGACTCGATTACCACGAGTACGCGCGCGTCGCCGTCCATCGCGATTTCGATGCCTGCCGATCGGCCCTCGACGCAGCGGCGCCGCGGCGCTGGTTCGCGTTCACGACCCAGGCGGAGCGTTCCGCCTACGACGTCGCGTTTGCGCCGGGCGACGTGCTGACCTTCGGCTGCGAAACCGCGGGGCTGCCCGCCGGCGTGCTCGCGCACTTCGCGCCCGACCGGCGCCTGCGCATCCCGATGCGCCCCGGCCAGCGCAGCCTCAACCTGTCCAACGCCGTCGCGGTCGCCGTCTACGAAGCGTGGCGGCAGCAGCAGTTCAGGTAGGTCGCTCCGGCCAGGTCACTCGCTGCGCGGCTCGCGGGCGAGCAGCGCCGTGACGGCGTCGCGCGGCGGCACGCCCTCGTAGAGCACGCGGTGCACGGCATCGCAGATCGGCATGTCGAGCAGGTGTTCCTGCGCGAGTGCGCGCACGGCGCGCGTCGCGACGACGCCTTCCGCGACGTGACCGAGCTCGGCGAGGATCGCCGCCAGCGGCCGGCCCGCGGCGAGCGCCAGCCCGACGCGGCGGTTGCGCGACAGGTCGCCGGTGCAGGTGAGCACCAGGTCGCCGAGACCCGCCAGGCCCATCAGCGTCTCGCGCCTGCCGCCGAGCGCCGCCGACAGGCGTCCGCATTCGGCGAGGCCGCGGGTGATCAGCGCCGCGCGAGCGTTGTGGCCGAACCCCAGCCCGTCGCTCGCGCCGGCCGCGATCGCCAGCACGTTCTTGACCGCGCCCCCGACCTCGATTCCGGCGAGATCGTCGCTCGCATAGCAGCGCAGCGCGTCGCCGCGCAGCAGTGCGGCGAGCGAGCGCGTGAAGCCGGGATCGGTCGCCGCGGCGACCAGCGCCGTCGGCAGGCCGCGCGCGACCTCGATCGCGAAGCTCGGTCCCGATATCGCGCCCACCGGATGCGGCCAGCGCGCCGCGACGACCTCGGGCGCCAGCGCCCAGCCCGCGCGCGCCTGGGGCACGGCGACGAAACCCTTGCAGGCGAGCGCGAGCGGCGCCGCGATTCCCGCTGCGGACAGGGCATCGACCAGCGGCAGCAGCTCGGCGACCGGCGTCGCGACCACCAGGACGTCGGCGCGACGCAGCTTCGCGAGATCTGAGGTGACGTCGATCGCGGCAGGCAGTGCGATGCCGGGCAGGTAGCGCGCGTTCTCGCCCGCGGCGATGCACTCGCGCGCGCGCTCGGCCGCGCGCAGGTAGAGCAGAACCCGCGGTCGTGCGTGGCTGCGCGCCGCCAGATGCACCGCGAGCGCGGTTCCCCATGCGCCGCCGCCCAGTACGGCGACGCTGGCAGTCATCCCCGGGCTCCGCGTCCCATCGCGCGTCCCCTCCGGTCAGAACCCGAACACGTGGGACAACCGGAGGTAACCCACCTGGCCGTCGCGATGCCGCACCTTGAGCCAGCCCGGCGCGGACGCCGTCGCCGGGGTCGTCGCGGGCTCGGCGAGCTCGAGCAGCAGGTCCTGGTCGGCGCGAAACACGACGGGCGCGGAATCGTCGGGAGTCGCCCGGACGTTCGCGCCCGGTGCCCGCACCTCGATCATCCGCTTGTCGGACAGGGACCTGGCCGCGATCCAGCCGATCGTCCCCGAGACGTCGCGCACCTTGGTCCAGCCTTCGACGGCGACCAGCACCTCGACGGGCACGTCGCGGCCGTAGACGAACAACGGTCTGGCGCGAAGCGACGGCGCGTCGTAGAGAATCGTCGCGGGGTCGTTGGTGGCACGATATTCGGCCGCGCAGGCCAGCGGAAACGCGAGCGCGAGCGCGAAGCTCGCGGGGCGGAGGATGCGCAGCACCGGATTCATCGCCTCGTAGCCGCGAACGCGGGGTAGCCGGAGTCCGGAACCGCGGCTGCGCCGTCCGTCGTCAGTTGGCCCCGACGACCCCGGCGCCCGGCTGCGCGCCCGCCTGGGCAAGCTGCTGCTGGGAGAGCACCTCGAAGTTGATCGGCGCGAGGTGCACCGGCGGGAAGCCCGCGCGCATCGTCGCGTCGGCGATCGTCTCGCGCGCATAGGGGAACAGGACGGTCGGGCAATGGATCGCGAGCACCGGCTGCAGCTGGTCGGGCGTCAGTCCGCGAATGCCGAAGACCCCGGCCTGCGACGCTTCGACGAGGAACACCGTCTTGTCGCTCGCGCGCGCCGTCACCGTCAGCGTCAGCACGCAATCGTAGACGTCCGGGGCGACCTGCTCGGCGCGCGTGCGCAGTCCGACCTCGATCTGCGGTGCCTCGGTCATCTGGAACGACTGCGGGGCGCCCGGGTTCTCGAGCGAAAGGTCCTTGACGTAGATCCGCTCGATCGACATCTGGGCCGTCATGCCTGCGCCCGTGGCGGGCGCGGCGGGTTGCGATTCGGCCATGCGTTCACACTCCGGTGTGTTTGGGCAAAGGGGAAGGATTTTACGCTAAGGGCGCGCGCCGGCGAGCAGCGGATCGAGGCGGCCGGCGCGATCGAGCGCGGCGAGGTCGTCGTAGCCGCCGACGTGGAAGTCGCCGATGTAGATCTGCGGAATCGTGCGCCGGCCGGTGCGCTGCATCATCTCGGCGCGCAGCGCAGGATCCTCGTCGACGCGCAGCTTCACGACCTCGCGCACACCCCTGGATTCGAGCAGGCGCTCGGCGCGCGTGCAGTAGCCGCAATAGGCGGCCGTGTACATCGACACCGTCGGGGCGCTCGTGCCGTCAGGCGCGCTGCTCATCAGTCCCTCTGCGTCGGCAGACCCGCGTCGCGCCAGGCGCGCAAGCCGCCGCGCAATTCCAGCACGCGCTGGAAGCCGAGCTTGGCGAGCGCCGATGCGGCGCTGCTGCTGCGCACGCCCCGCTCGCAATAGACGATCACGGGGCGCGTCGCGTATTTCGCGAGCTCGTCCGAGCGGCTCTTGAGCTGCGACAGCGGGATGTGCAGCGCCTCCGGCAGGTGTCCGCTGTTGTATTCGCCGGGCTCGCGCACGTCGAGCAGCAGCGGATTCTCCTTGTTGATGAGGCGCGTCGCCTCGAGCGTGCCGATCTGCGCCGCCGACGACAGGCGGCCCTTGATCAGCGGCCAGAGCAGCATCGCGCCGGATACGACGAACACCAGCGCGAGCGACCAGTTCTTGACGAGGAATTCCATGGAGGTCCAGGAGGACTGCAAGGGGCGAAATGATAACGTATCGCCGATGGACACCCTGACACCGTCGACCCGAGCCGCGCCGCAGGCCGCGGGGTTCCGACCCGCGGTGCGCCCGGTCGTGCTGCTGATCCTCGACGGCTTCGGCTGCCGCGAGGACGCGCCCGACAACGCGATCACGCGCGCGAACGCTCCGCACTGGCGCCACCTCATCGCGACCTGCCCGCACGCGTCGATCGATGCCTCCGAGCTCCGGGTCGGACTGCCCGAGGGCCAGATGGGCAATTCCGAAGTCGGCCACCTCAACATCGGTGCCGGGCGCGTCGTCTACCAGGACTACACCCGCATCGACGTCGCGATCCGCGACGGCCAGTTCCGGCGCAATCCGGCGCTCGAAGACGCGGTCGCCACCGCGAAAGCCGCCCATTCGACGCTGCACGTCCTCGGACTGCTCTCGCCCGGGGGCGTTCACAGCCACGAGCGCCAGATCGCCGCGATGGTCGAGATGGCGGCTGCCGGCGGCGCGCCCCGCGTTGCCGTCCACGCCTTCCTCGACGGGCGCGACACGCCGCCGAAGAGCGCCGCCTCCTCGCTCGCGTTCATCGACGGGGTCTGCGCGCGCCATCCGAACGCCCGCGTCGCGTCGATCTGCGGCCGCTACTACGCGATGGACCGCGACCAGCGCTGGGAGCGCGTCGCGCCGGCGTACGCGCTGCTGGTCGACGGGACGGCGCAGTACGTTGCGGCGAGTCCGGAGCAAGGTCTCGCCGCGGCCTACGCCCGCGAGGAGACCGACGAATTCGTCAAGCCGACGGCGATCGTCGATGCGGCCGGCGCGCCGACGCGCATGGCCGACGGCGACGTCGTCGTCTTCATGCACTTCCGCGCCGACCGGGCGCGGCAGATGACCCGTGCGCTGACCGACCCGGCATTCACGGGATTCGCCAGGCCCCGTCTGCCGAAGCTCGCGCGCTTCGTGTGCCTGACGAGCTACGGCGACGAGTTCCCGCAGCTGCCCGTCGCCTTCGCCCCGCAGACG
>JAJXTF010000225.1 GCA_021784125.1 Pseudomonadota bacterium
GCGCAGGTACGCCTGGCGCGGCTATGAAGTCGACGGCGTCGATGAGCGTCACCCCAACCGCATCACCCTGTCCGCCTGCGATCACGAGGAAACGACGGTCGCAACGATTTCGGTCGGGCTCGACTCGGGGGCCGGCCTCTTCGTCGATGCGCTCTACCGCGATGACGTCGACCGACTGCGAGCCTCGGGCGGTCGCGTCTGCGAGTTCACCAAGCTCGCCATCGACGCTTCGGTGCAATCCAAGCCGGTGCTTGCCGCGCTGTTCCACATCGCATACATCTATGCGCGGCTGCTGAAGCGCTGCACCGACCTGTTCGTCGAGGTCAATCCGCGGCACGTGACGTTCTACCGGCGGATGCTCGGCTTCGATGAGTGGGGGTCGACCCGCTACGACAAGCGTGTCGACGCCGAGGCCGTGCTGCTCCGGCTCGACCTCGCGTTCGCCGAGCAGGAAATTGCCGTGATGGGCGGCCGACCCGATCTCGCCGCGACCAAGCGCTCACTCTATCCGTATTTTTTCTCCGCGCGTGAAGAAACGGGGATCGTGCATCGCCTGCGTGCGCTAGACTAGGCGCTTCCATGGGGGTCGTGCCCCCGGAGTGCGTGTCAACGCGGGTGCCATGTCGAGCAATTCCCATCCGGATGATTCGGGCGACACGATCGTCTCGATCCCGCGGTCGCCCAATCTCCAGCCGCTGCTGCACGATCCGCTCGACCTCGAGGAAGGCGAAAGGCTCGCCGAATCCCGCTTCAAGATTCGCCTCGCCAACACCGAGGGCCGGCGAAGCACGGCGAGCTACCTGATCGAGCGACGCTACGCATGGCGGGGCTACCAGGTGTCGCCAGTCGCTGCGGCTGCGGCGAACCTGATCACCATTGCCGCATTCGACAAGGATCTGCCGATCGCGACGATCACCGTCGGCATGGATTCCCCGAGCGGAATGATCGTCGAGAAGCTGTATCCCGAGGAGATCCGCTCCCTTCGCAATGAAGCTGTCCGCCTTTGCGAGTTCACCAAGCTCGCAGTGGACAACATGGTGCGCTCGAAGGCGGTGCTCGCGGCGATTTTTCACATCGCCTACATCCACGCCAGACGCCTGCGCGGCGGAACAGATCTGCTGATCGAGGTCAACCCCCGCCACGTCAAGTTCTACAAGGCGATGCTCGGCTTCGACGTCGTCGGCGCAGAGCGCATGGACCCGCGGGTGAGTGCCCCGGCGCTCCTGCTTCGCCTCAAGCTCGCCTTTGCCGAAGAACAGATCGCGATATGGGGTGGGCATCGCGAGCTCGCGGCGAACACCCGACTGCTCTATCCGTTCTTCTTCTCGCCGGACGAGGAAAAGGGCATCGAAGGCCGGCTGCGCTCGATGGAGTGATGCCGCCGAAAGGCCGGTCCGGCGTAAGGGCCTGCCGGGATTTCCCGGTGCCCGGTCGCCGTGACGGTTCAGCGAAGGATCAGGTCCGCAAGCGGCCGTCGCAACGATCGCGCGCGGGGCGCCGGCCCCTCGCCGACGCGGCCCATGAATACGGCGCCCGTCATATCCGACCCGGCCAGCTGCTCGAAGCGCTGCGCGAGCTCGCGTGCGCGATCCCACAGGGCGTCCTCGCTTGAAAAGCGCCGGCCCGCACGTACATACATCGCAAAGATGAGCGGAGTCATTTCGGGCTGCAGCTGCAGACCGAGCGACGTCGCGGTCAGCCAGGCGCGCTGCATCGCGCGGCCCGCCGATACGTAGTCGTCGATCGTTGCAGGGGGCGTTCGCGCGACGATCAGGAAATGGGCGGCGCAGGCAAGGCCGGGGACGAGGTCCAGCTCGATGCGCGGCACAAGCGTTCCGGCAAGGTAACGGTTGAAGAATGCCACCCGGCTCCAGCTGCGCATCACCCACGCCATCAGCCGCGTCGTCATCGGGTCGAGGCCGATCGCGCCGTCGGGCACCCTGTCGTCGCTGAAGGCGCTGTGCCATGCGATGACATCCCGGTGGACCGCGTAGGCCTCCGGTGCCGTCAGGCGCAGCTTGGCGTTGTGGAACAGCAACGTTGCGACCGATCGGCGCGCCGGGAAACTCTCGAACCAGCGCAGCCTGTGGTCGGGCCCCGCCGCGGCCTCGATCGCGGATTTCTCGGCCGCCGTGAGCGGGCGCGTGCGCAGCGGCCGGCGCTGGACCGACCGCGCCTCGATGAACTGCGCGAGCGGCGCCTCTTCCGGGCGCGCTGCCTCGCGAAGCCGGACGTCGAAGCGCGGCAGCGTTTCGGGGGCGTCGCCGCGCCGGGTCGTCGCGGCTTCCCAGCCGACGCTACGCGCCGCGATCGCGATGTTCTCGATCAGTGCGCCCAGCGCGATCTGGCTCGGGCGTCCGTCGATGTCGTAGAGGCAACGCTCGCGCGTGTCGAAGCCGTGGATCACCACGTGATCGTCGGCCAGAATCTCGAACCGCCAGGGCTGTGTGTTGTCGCCACTGGGCGCCCAGCGCGCGAGATCCAGGATCCGCTCGACGACGCGCATCGCCGGATCTCAGCGGCGGAACTGACGCCGCGCAATCCTGAGGAGCAGCCGCTGGATCAGCCCCCGATTGCCCCGCGGCCGCCATGTATGCGCGAGCCGATGGGTGTAGGCGTCGAAATGAAGACCGTGCGGCGCCGCGAGGACCTTGCCCCTGCGCAGCAGGAGCTTCAGCACCTGCGTCGCGGCCACTCCCGCGCAGAGTTCGCAGGCGATGCCGGTCGAGGGCCCGTATTTCTGCCTGAGGTTGACGCGCGAAGCGTCGACGAGATAGCGCCGATGCAGCATCGCCGGCGAGACCCCGAGCAGGAATCGAAGCGCCTTCTCGTCGTCGCTCGCGCCCTCGAACCGGAAGTAGTCCTCGAAGGACATCCGGCCGGGAAGAAAATTCAGCAGCGCCACGCCCATCCCGATCGGAGCGGCCGTCACCGCCGGGATGCCCTTGGCGCGACACGCGGCGAACACCATTGCACGGATGTCGAAGGCGAAGAAATCGAGGCCATCGACGTAGACATCCACGCCGTCCAGGAACGCATCCAGGTTCGCCGCCGACACGCCGTCGCCGAAGCACCTGATGTCCAGCCCGGGGTTGATTCCCCGCGACATGGACGCCATGACCTCGACCTTGGGCCGGTCGAGGGTGTCGACGAACGCGCCCGCCTGCCGGTTGAAATTGACGACGTCGAAGCGGTCGTGATCCGCGATGCTGAAGGCGCCGATGCCGAGCCGGGCAAGGGTCAGGAGATGTACGCCGCCGACGCCGCCAAGTCCCGCAATGGCGATACGTTTGCCCCGCAGCGCCTGCTGCTCGGATTCGGTGACCCAGCCGATGTTGCGCGAGAAGGCTTGGTCGTAGTCGAAATGCGTCACAGGGCGCTCCGACGTCATCCTACTCGAGCTTCTTCAGGTAATCCTTGGTGAAGACCTTGTCCGGCAGGTCGCGCAGTTTCATGCCGCTGTATTCGAGCACCGACTGCTCGCCCGCATGAAGCGCGTCCTTCATCACCAGGCGCGTCGGGCGCAGCTTGCCGAGTTGATTCTCGAATCTGTCGTAGGTGCAGGTCTTCAGCAGTCGACCCGACGCCGAATAGAACTCTGCACGGTAGGGTGAGGAATTCGACTCGTGAACCCAGTATACGACACGCTGGTAGGTGACACTGCGATCGGCGGCCGTCAGTTCGAGCACGTTGTACCGCTGACCTTCGATGGTCTCGGTCCGCAGAAATCTTGGATTGTAGTCACCCGCGAAATTCGCTCGTGCCAGGTCGCCATTCGCCACCTGTCCAGTCAATCGCTGGGCAAGCGACAAGCGGATCGGCTGCGAGACATTGGGCAGGAACACCCACAGGTCGTGCTCGCGCATGAGCAGGATCTGGCCGCGCTCGTCGGCCGGCGCGGTCACCATGACGATCGTCCGGCCGTTGCCTTTCGACAGCACGCGGTAGCGGCGCTCCTCCGGGGGCCGGTCCTTCGAGGTGGTGACGATCGATACGTCGACCTGGAAACCCTCGGCCGGGAAGCGAATGCGGTCGGCCTCCTCGACGATGCGACGGGCTTTGGCCTCGTCGACCGGCGCCGGAGCCCCCGGTGACGTGGATCCGGTGGGCATTGCGGCCCGCGGCGCTTGCGCCGGCGCCTGCGGTTCGGCCGGAACCGGCGCGACCGGGGCCTGCGCGAAGGCGAGCGACGCGAAGGAAAGCAGGAGCGGCCCGAGGATGCGCACGATGATTTGCCGGGTACCGCCCGGATCTGCAGGTCTCGAAACCGGGTCAGACCCGGATTTGTGCGCCCAGCATCGATGGCGCGCCCGACAGGATTCGAACCTGTGACCCTTGGCTTCGGAAACCAATACTCTATCCAACTGAGCTACGGGCGCGTCGTGCCGGCAATTATATCCCGCCGCACGCGCGGCACGGCAGCAACCGCTGCGGGGATCGGCTCGCGCACGTATAATGCGACGTTTTGCCGTCGCCCCGGCGCGCAGTCGCGCGCACGGCGTCCCGGCGCCTTCTCCCGACCGCGGCCACCATGGAACACGACCAGCACGTCTCCCCGATCAAGTCCCCCAAGCAGCTCGTCATCGTCGTCCTGCTCGCGTTCGCAGTCCCGGTCGCGCTCATCGGCCTGCTTTCCCAGCTGGTGACCAGCGGCAGCCAGGCAGGGCACGAGAACGAGGACGCGGTCATCGCCCGGATCAAGCCCGTCGGCAGCATCGTCATGGCCGAGGCGACCGGCCCGAAAGGCAACCTGACCGGCGAGCAGGTGTTCGCCCAGGTGTGCAAGACCTGCCACGAGGCCGGTCTCGCGGGTGCGCCCAAGGCCGGCGACAAGGCTGCTTGGGGCCCGCGCATTGCGCAGGGCGAGAAGACGCTGCTGCAGCATGCGATCGCAGGCTTCCAGGGCAAGGCCGGCGTGATGCCCGCCAAGGGCGGCAACTCCGACCTGACCGACGACGAGGTCCATCGCGCCGTCGTCTACATGGCGAATCTCGCCGGT
>JAJXTF010000027.1 GCA_021784125.1 Pseudomonadota bacterium
ACAATCCCTCACTCCCGGCCCTCGCGCGCGTAACAAATCCAGAGGCTTACCATGCATCGCACACTCGTAGCCATCGCCGCATTGCTCGCGAGCGCGGCAGCCTTCGCTGGCACCGCGACGCTCTCGTGGACGAACCCAACCCTCTACACCGACGGCTCGGCGCTCACGCTCGCGTCGATCAACGTCTACCGTGGGACGTCCGCGACGGGTCCATGGACGAAGATCGGCTCGGTGGCTGAGTCCTCGGCCACACCGATCACGACCTACACGGATGCGACGGCGGTTGCCGGCACGACGGAGTATTACTACGTCACGGCTCTGGATGCCGCTGGCAATGAGTCCGCGCCGTCCAACATCGCCTCGAAGGCGATTCCGCCCGCGACCCCGAACGCGCCGACTGGCCTCAAGATCACGGGTGCAACCGGATGACGCTCTCGATCACTTGGACCGCGCCGACGCTCAATACCGACGGCAGCCCGATCAAGGCCGGGGAAATCACCGGCTACGAGCTTGGCGTGCGTCCTGCACAAGACACCCCCGGCGTCTACCCGCTCACGGCAACGGTCAAGACGATGGCAGACGCGCCTGCCGCGCTGTCGAGCCTGAAACTGGTCGTTGGCGATTACGTCGGCGCTGTCCGCGCTGTGGGTCCGGTGGATTCACCGTGGTCGGCTGAGACGCCGTTCGCGGTGATGCCGGTGCCTCGAGCGCCGGGGGATTTCCGGATTCAACTCGTAGTGCAGGGTGCCCCGTGAACTTCTCAGCGTCCGATCTCCTCGCGATCAAGAACGCGGTAAACGCCGATCAGACGGCCCTTGCTGATTGGACGGCCGGCAATCGCGGGAACCTCTGCGCGTACTTGAATGCAGTGCCCGCGACGCCGCAGATGGTCACTCGCAAGGACGTGAGCAACGCAGAACTGTTCGCCTGCCTAGTTCCTTCCGAAGTCGCGACGCTCGCGCAGTGGCAGCAGACGATCCTGCAACTGACCTCGGCCGCCGCACCGATCGACTTCACGAACGCGAGCATCGCCGCAGGCCTGGTGTCGATCTTCCCGCCGACGACGCAGACCTACAAGAACCTCATGGCGGTCGCGCAGCGCGCCGCGACGCGGCTCGAAGCGATCTTCCTCTCGAACGGCGTCTCGTCGCACTACGGCGACCAGATCGACGTGCCGACCCTGATCGCGGCGATGGGAGCGTAACGCATGGCCACGACCCAACCGCTTCGCGGCGCAGCAACCGCGCTCACGTTCGCTGCGGGCGATTCGACGCTCGCTTCCGGTGCTTACGCGGTATCGAGCAGCGTCAACACGACCACGCTCGGCAGCGCGGGCATCGCGGCGGACGACGCTGTTGTCACCGTGAGCGCGGGTATTGCTGCGACGGCGGTTGCGAACGATCTCGTCAAGGTGTTCGTGATTTCGTCCGTGGACGGCACGACTTTTTCTGACGCGCCCGCCGATGGAAGTACAGACACAACCCACGACACGAACATGCAGCTCCTCGACGTGATGAACGTGCCGAGCGCGGCCGCGCAGACGCTAGTGATGCCGCTCACTGCAATCGCAGCTCTTTTCAGCGGGGAACTCCCCGCCTATCTCAAAATCGTCGTGTACAACGGCAGCGGTGCGGCGTTCACGAGTTTGGCTGGCACTATCGTCGGACTCAATGAATCAGTGGCGTAGGCCATGTCCCTGCGCCGACGACGGTACCAACGGTGGGAGAAGCAGCCGCCTGCCGTAGCCGGGATTGACTGGGCGAACGCGCTCACGCGCGGGCTCATTTTCGCTTATCAGCCGCAAAGCCTCGGACGTGATGCTGTCCAGGGAATCACGGCGAGCGCGGTCGGCGCCAATACGCCACTCACCGCAGGCCCGGAGGGAGTGACTGCGAATTGGGCCGGCGCATCATCGCTTGCGTTTCCGACCCAAAACGCGCTGCTCTCGCCGTCGCTATTCACGATCCTAGCGTATGCGCGCGGGAACGCAACGCAGGCGTCGTATGCGACGCTGCTTGCGAAGCCGTACGGCAACGCTCTCGCGCCGACGTTCGGGATGTGCGCGAATTATGGCGGGGCGGGCATCAACAACATCAAGTTGATGATCCGAAGCGCCGGTTCGCTTTATTCGGTCGGCCACGTATTTAGCCCAGGGACAACGACGCCGTTTATAGCTGTCGGAACCTACGACCAAGTCAACCTTCGGCTTTACCAGAACGGCGCGCAGGTAGCCTCTGCGGCAGAGACGGTCGCGCTTCAGCAGGGCAGCGGAATCATCGTTTCCGGCTACTCGTCGGCCTCGGTTACTGGTCCATGGAATGGCGACATTTACCTCACCGCGATCTGGAATCGTCCACTCTCTGCGGGCGAGGTATTCGCGGTTTCGCGCAATCCGTGGCAGCTCTTCGCGCCCGTCGGTCGCCGCCGCGCGTACAGCATCCCGGCGAGCGGTGGCGCATCTCTCGCCGCGAGCGCATCGGATGCTACTTCGGCAGCCGGTGCGCTCACGACTGCCATCCAGATGGCCGCGAGCGCCACGGATGCGACCAGCGCAACGGGCGTTCTAACGACGGCGATCCAACTAGCCGCAGCCGCCACTGACATTACGACGGCAGCGGGGCAGCTATCGACGCAGATCCAACTCGCGGCAAATGCGGCGGATGCGACATCGGCATCAGGTCTGCTGACGACGCAGATCGCCCTTGACGCCGCCGCAAGCGACGCGACCAGCGCCACTGGCGCGCTTACGACGGCAATTCAACTCGCTGCGGCTGCGCTAGATACGACCAGCGCCAGCGGCGCTCTGGTTGGCTCTGGTGGCGCGGCTCTGGCAGCGAACGCAAGCGATACGACCTCGGCGTCAGCGGTTCTCACGACCGCGATCCAACTTGGCGCTCCGGCTGCGGATGTGACCCAAGCGACCGGGGCTTTGCTCACACAGATCCTACTCGGCGCGCACGCGCTCGATGCGGTCACGGCGGCGGCGAATCTGTCGACACAGATCGCGCTCAAGGGCGATGGACTCGACACGACGCTCGCGAGCGGGATTCTCTCGACCTCGATCCAGCTCTCGGCAGCCGCGCAGGATCTCTCGAGCGCAACGGGATCGCTACAGACGGCGATTCAACTCGCGGCGGCGGCTCTCGACACGATCACCGCAACGGCGACGCTCGGAATCCTAGCGGTGTTGTTCGCTGATCCCGATTACACCGTCGTTCTTCGGTCGCGCCCCTTCACGGCGACGCTCCCGAAGCGGGCGTTCACTGTCCGCCTGGCGTCTCGCTCATTCACGGTGCATTGATGGCACAGTTTTTCGACCAAAAAGACCCGAGCGAGTCGGTAGTGCTGACGTTCGACTTCTCGTTGAACCTCGCGACCGGCGAGACGCTATCGGGGTCTCCCGTGGTGTCGGTCACGCTCGTGAGTGGAAGCGACCCGAGCCCGAGCGCGATATTGACGGGCAACAACGGCATCGACTCGACATCGACTAAGGCGCTCGTCGGCGTGCACGCAGGCATCGACGGGTGCGAGTACGAGGTGAAGGCCGTTTGCTCGACCACCAACAGTCAGAAGGTACTCGCGCTCGGCGGCATCCTGCCGGTGATCGCGGCTTAAACATGGCAAAGATCACCCAAGCATCGCTCGAGGCCGCACGCAGACGGGAGCAGTTCGTGAACGTCTACGCCGCGACCGGCAATGCCGCCGGCGCAGCGGTTGCCGCTGGCTACGCGGCGGGATCCGCGAAGGGCAAGGGCGCGGAGATGATGGCCGACCAAGAGATCGGTCCACTCGCCCGTGAGGCGCGCGAACTCTACCTAGCCGACAAGGCTGCGGCGTTTGAGCGGCAGAGCGAGGCGCTGCGCACCGCGGCGGACAAAGCGATTCTCTCGCTCGTGAACGCAGCCGCTACCGCCAAGAGCGAGATGGCGCGAGTTCAGGCAGCCGTTGCGATCCTCGACAGAGCAGGTCACAGGCCGATCGAGCGCGTCGAGTCGAAGAACGAGCACACCTTCCAGCCCGCAGATGCCAATGAAGTGGACAGCAGACTCGATCGCATCCTTGGATCCCGAGCAGCGGGCGCGGGCGCGAGCGGAGATCGCGGCCCTACCCATTGAGCAGCGCGCCGCGCTTGCCTGGTCGTGGGAGTTCGTCGCGCGTCAGTCGCAGCGGCTGCCGGATGGCGACTGGCTCTATTGGCTGCTGATGTGCGGACGCGGTTTCGGCAAGACGCGAAGCGGTGCCGAGGCGGTTCGCCAGTGGATCAAGGACGGCCACAACTACGTCAACCTGATCGGTGCGACGGCGGATGATGCTCGGGACGTGATGGTTCTCGGCGAGTCCGGGATCCTCGCGATCTGCCCGCCGTGGGAGCGACCGGAATACCGGGTGAGCCAACGCAAGTTGGTATGGCCGAACGGTGCCGAGTCCCTGATCTTCACCGCCGATGAGCCGGACCGACTTCGGGGCAAGCAAAGTTGCAAGCTCTGGTGTGACGAATTGGCCGCGTGGCGCTACGCGGACTCGTGGGATCAGGCGAAGCTAGGACTTCGGCTTGGTACTCACCCGCAGGCGGTCATCACCACGACCCCTCGACCGACGGCGCTCGTCAAAGAGATCGCCGCGGATCCGCGAACCGTTGTTACACGTGGAACCACGCTCGAGAACCGAGCGAACCTCGCGCAGCCGTTCGTCGATGCGATCATCCGCAAGTACGACGGCACGAGGCTAGGGCGCCAGGAGATCGACGGCGAGATCCTGGAGGACAACCCAGGGGCGCTGTGGAAACGCGCCGACATCGACAAGCATCGGGTCATCGCAGCACCAGAGCTTCGCCGAATCGTGGTCGCGATCGACCCCGCTGCAAAGAGCGTCGCAGGCTCTGACGACACCGGCATCGTCGTCGCCGGAACGGCTGACATCGACAACGTAACCCACGGCTTCGTGCTGGACGACGCGACGATGGCGCTCGCCAAGCCTGCCGAGTGGGCAGCGCAAGCGGTGAAGCTCTACCACGAGCGCAAAGCCGACCGGATCATCGCCGAAGGTAACAACGGCGGCGAGATGGTCGAATCGACCATCCGCGCTCAGGACGGCAATGTTGCGGTGACCATCGTCACGGCTACGCGCGGCAAAGAGATCCGAGCTGAACCCGTCTCAGCCCTTTACGAGCAGGGACGCATCCACCACGTCGGCAACTTCGCGCGGCTCGAGGACGAGTTGTGCGAATGGGATCCGCAGGACAAGACGGCAGCATCGCCTAACCGGCTGGATGCGCTCGTATGGGCGATCACCGCGCTGATGCTTGAGAACGACGGGACAGGAATTCTCGACTACTACCGCCAGCAGGCGAACCGAGCCAAGCAGAAACATGCCGAAAATCCCGCCTAACGCCCGCACGACGTCGCTCACGCAAACCGTCGCGCAAGCTCGGCAGACCGGCTTCCTCGGAAGGCTCGGCCAAGCCGTGCGCTACGCCATCGCTGGGGTGACACCGGACGTTTGGTTCTCGCCGGATCAGCCGATGATCCCGGTCGCACCGCAAGCGGCTGGACGGCAGTTCGATTACCCGGTTGGCGCGAACCTTTTCTACACCCCGCGCGGCTCGGAACTGACGAGCTTCGAGCAGTTGCGGATGCTCGCGGACAACTGCGACCTCGTTCGCATGGCGATCGAGACGCGCAAGGATCAACTCGCCGGCTTGAATTGGATGGTCGGCAACGTCGATCCCGACAAGGACGCACCGGACGATCCGCAGACAAAAGCGGTGGTCGATATCCTTCGGCGTCCCGACGGGCTGCACTCCTGGCAGGAATGGCTGCGGATGCTCGTCGAGGAACTCCTGGTCATCGACGCGCCGACGATCTACCCGAGGAAGCGCAAGAACGGCGCACACTACGCATTCGAGATTTTGGACGGCGCGCTCATCAAGCCGCTGGTCGATGCGCAAGGGCGTTCCCCATTACCGCCGAGTCCCGCATACCAGCAGGTCATCAAGGGACTGCCGGCGGTCGATTACACGCGGGACGAGCTGCTCTACATCCCGCGCAACCCGCGCGTCCACAAGTTCTACGGCTTCTCGCCGGTCGAGCAGATCATCCTCACGGTGAACATTGCGCTGCGCCGCTCGGTGTCGCAGCTCCAATACTTCACGGAAGGGACGATTCCGGGGGCTTTCGCCAATGTCCCTGCCGGCTGGACGCCGCAGCAGATCGAGCAGTTCCAGGAGTACTGGGACACACTGATCGAGGGAAATCAGGCAAGAAAGCGTCAAGTCATCTTCGGCCCCGATGGCTCGAAAATGACGATGATGCGCGATGCGCCGCTCCAAGACTCGTTCGACGAGTGGCTGGCGCGCATCGTGTGCTTCTGCTTCTCGCTGCCCCCGACAGCGTTCGTCAAGCAGATGAACCGGGCAACGGCCCAGCAACAGCAGGAGAGCGGTCTACAGGAGGGCTTGGGGCCGTTCAAGTCGTGGGTCAAGAGCGTCATGGATCACCTGATCCAAGACCGTCTCGGGCAACCTCAGCTCGAATTCCGGTGGCAGGATCAAGCCCCGGTCGATCCGCAGATCCAGGCGACGGTTCTCACGTCCTACCAGAAGCAGGGCAACTACAGCGTCAACGACGTGCGCGCGAAACTTGGTGAGGATCCGATCAACGAGGATTGGGCGAACGCTTACGTCATCATCACGGCCTCGGGTGCAACGCCGCTCGAGGATCTGATCGCACAATCGAAGCTCAAGACCGAACAGGCCGCGAACCCACCGGAGCCGGCACCACCTGGGAAACCCGGCGCGCCCGCTCCCGCTCCGGATGGTACCGCCAAGCCAAAGCCGCTCCCAGGCGACACCGAAAAGCTCGCCAAGTCGATCGACGAACCCCTGGACGCCCACGGTGAGGCGATCAAGGCGGCGATGCTCACCGCGCTCTCGGTCGTCCGGGATGACGCGGTAGCGCGTCTCACGAAGGCCGAGAAGGCCGCAGACGGCTCGAAATCGCAGACGAAAGCCGATGCGATCGCAGCCGCGGTCGATTACTCCGGCTTGACCCTCGCGTTCGACGACACGCAGAACGCCCTTCAAGCGGTCGCTGCGGATGGTTCTCGGACGGAAGTCGCCAAGCTCGTTGCCGAGATGCCGGATATCGCGGCGGATCTCGAGGCGCGCGGCATCGACTTCATGAACCACGAGGATCCGAACGCGATCAAGTGGGCATCGACCAGAGCTGCGGACCTCATCAGCTCGGACGGTGACGGCGGGATGCTCGTCGATGCAACGCGCAACATGATCCGCGCGACGATCGCGCAGGCGCTTGAGGACGGCCAGACGCTTGACGAACTCGCCGACAAACTCGCCGACTCCTACGCCTTCAGCGAGGCGCGATCCGAGCTGATCGCCCGTACCGAGGTACGAAACGCCCGCGAGCAGGGCGCGTACTTCGGGGCCAAGGGCGTCGGGATGGAACAGAAGAAGTGGCTTCTGTCGAACGACGAGGGGATCTGCCCTGTCTGCGAGGCGAACGCCGCGCAAGGCTACATCCCGATCACCAAGCGATTCTCATCTGGCGATCAGGCTCCGCTTGCGCATCCGCGATGCCTTTGCGTTGCCGCCTACCGCCGCAAACCGAAAGAGGACTGATCCCATGCAGATTTTCGCTCGACTCACGAAGGTGAACGAGGCCGACCGCACGGTCGAGGGCGTCATCGCCAGCGAGGCGGTCGACCGATCCGGCGAGGTGTTCGACTACGACAAGTCGAAGCCGCACTTCCTGGCGTGGTCGGATGGCATCGCGAAGGCGACCGATGGCAAGAATCTCGGGAATGTCCGCGTGATGCACGGCAAGACTGTCGCCGGCGTCACGAAGCAGATCGACTTCGACGATGCGGACAAGCGGATCGCAGTGAAGGCCGAGATCGTCGACGACAACGAGTGGAACAAGGTTCTCAAAGGCTGTTACTCCGGCTTCAGCATCGGCGGGAAGTACGGCTCGAAGTGGGAAGATCCTGTCTTGAAGGCGCAGCGGTACGAGGCGATCCCGAGCGAATACTCGCTGGTCGACCTCCCGTGCAATCCGGAAGCCGAGTTCACCGTCATCAAGGCGGACGGGAGCCAGGAACTGCGCAAGTTCGAGACCGCCCCGGAGGGCGGCGTCGCGAAGATCGACGACGCGCACGAGCCGGCCGGATCGCCGGAAGGCGGCGAGTTCGCGCCGACGGAAGGCGAAGGCGAGCCCGAGCACAAGAAGATGTCGGCGAAGGAACACCGCAAGGCAGCGTTCGACCACGAGAACCAGGCGACCCGCGAGGAACGGGCTGGCAACGAGGAAGCGGCGACCGCGCACCGAACCGCTGCCGACGCGCACGAGTACGCGGCATCCCTCAAGTCGAAGCGCGACCCGAATGCCGACTGGAAGTCGAAGAAGGCGCAACACTGGACGCACCTCGCGAACTCCGAATCGAACAAGGCGGGGAATTACCGCAACCCGGTCGAGATCGGAAAAGCGGCCGAGGCGCAGGAAGTCGAGAAGATCGCCGAGCGTTCCGACGTCGATCCGAAAGTCGGCGAGGACAAGTACGGCGACGTCGAATACGCCGACGAGAAGAACAAGAAATACCCGCTCGACAGCGAAAAGCACATCCGCGCAGCTTGGAGCTACATCCACATGCCGAAGAACGCGGGGAAATACGACGCCGCAGACGTCGGCACCATCAAGCGCAAGATCATCGCCGCCTGGAAGGCGAAGGTCGATAGCAAGGGTCCGCCGGATGCGGAGAAGTTCGCCGGCTTCGGTGAACTGCTCGCGAAGGCCGTGGCGGACGACGATCAAGACAGCATCGCTCACATTTCCGAGGTAATCGCATCCATGACGACCGAGAACGACGATCTGGAGAAGGTCGGCCGCAAGCACACCCGCGCGATGCGCGAACACCGCAAGATGATGGCGCATCACTTGGACGAGGCGAAGAAGCACCTCGACGCGATGGCTGCCGACGACCCGGCCAACGACCCGGACGATGACGGTGATGACGACGCCGAGAAGCTGGCGAAAGCCTCTGGCGATCTCGCCAAGGTGACGTCGGAGCGCGACGACCTCAAGAAGCAGCTCGACGAGATCAACGCCGCGGCTGCGGAACTCAAGAAGCAACTGGAGGCGCAACCGCTGCCGCCGAAGGGCGTAGTCACCGCCGTCGACAAGACGGTCGGCCTTCCCAGTGACAAGCCGGCCGATCCGCAGCCGGTCCTCAAAGCGGACGGCTCGATCGACCACCTGGCAACCGCAACCGAACTCGCGAAGGCGATCTACCGCAAGGGCTGATCGGTTTCACGATCCCTGACAGCGCCGCCTTCGGGCGGCGTTTTCGTTTCCACGTCAAGCCCGCCGAGAGCGGGTTTTTTTACATCTCACGGAGACTCGAATGAACCCCACCTCGGACACCCTTAAGCTCCTGAAGGACGCTTACGCGGGCGGCTTGGCGAAGGCCGGTAACACCGTCACCACGGGCACCGGCCTCGTTGAATACGACTTGCAGGCACCGGCGAAGAACCTCTACCCGGTCATCACCATCCTCGGAAAGCGCGTCCCGCGCGTGAAGGGGAAGGGCGGCGTCGCGACCAACTGGCGGCAGGTGAACTCGATCACCGGCTCCGGCTGGGACAACACCGGCTTCGTGCCGGAAGGCCAGCGCGCGGGCGTGATGAGCCTGAACGCCTCGACCGTCTCAGCGAGCTACGCGACTCTCGGTGAGGAAGGCGCGTTGACCTTCGAGGCGCAGTCGGCGGCGGCTGGCTTCGAGGACGAGCGTGCGCGGACTTCCGTTCGCGTTCTCCAGAAGGCGATGCTCAAGGAGGAGATCGCGATCCTCGGCGCGAACGCGACCCTCGCGCTCGGCACCGCGAACACCCCGTCGCTGTCCGCGGCGGGTTCCGGCGCGACCCTCCCGGCAGCGACCTACAGCGTGATCGTTGTCGGCCTCACCCTGGAAGGGTACCTGAACTCGTCCGTGGCGAACGGCGTCGCGACGAGCAAGACGGTCACCGGCCAGGATGGTCAGACGTTCCCGCTCTCGGGTGGCTCGGGCAACAAGTCGACGAACGCGACGCAGGCGGTGACCCTCGGCCAGACCCTCACCGCGACCGTCGTCGCCAAGACCGGCGAACTCGCGTGGGCGTGGTACGTCGGGACGGCGGGTTCGGAGATCCTGCAGACGATCACCACGGTCCCGACCGTGACGTTCTCGGCTCCCCTCGCGACGGGAACGCAGGCGGCGACCGCTGTCACGGCGGACAACTCGCGCAACGCGAGCACCGCGTTCAACGGGCTGCTCACGAGCGCATTCGCCTCGGGCAATGCGTACACCAAGCAGTTCAACGGCGCGACGCTCACCGCTTCCGGCCGTGGCTCGGTCGCCGAAATCGACGCGATGCTCAAGACCCTGTGGGACGAGTACCGCGTCAGCCCGAGCGTGATGCTGGTCAACAGCCAGGAGCAGTACAACATCACCAACAAGGTGTTGTCGGGGACTTCGGCGTCGCTCCTGCGCCAGAACGTCGGCGTCACCGGGGACGGCCAGATCAGCGCGGGCAATGTGGTCAGCCACTACTACAACCCGTTCACGCTGAACGGCGGCGCGATGATCCCGATCCTCCTGCACCCGAACGTGCCGCCCGGCACGGTTCTCGCGTGGGCGGACAACCTGCCGGCGCAGTACCAGTCGAACAACGTGCCGAACGTCGCGGAGATGCACATCCGCCGCGACTGGTACGACATCGAATGGCCGCTGACGAGCCGCTCCTATCAGCACGGCATCTACTGCGAGGAAGTCCTCGCGGTGTACGCCCCATTCGCGATGGGAGTCCTGAGCGGGATCGGCAACGGCTGATCGTGACCACGGCGCGGGCTGGCTCTCGGCCCGCGCCATCCTTCGAGGTCTACTGATGGCAGAAGAACCCACCATCCGGATGCGTGGTTCGCAAGGCTGCGCGCCGACGCTTTCGCTCGAAGGGCGCGAGATCCGTGCCGACAAGGGCGGCATCTTCACCGTCCCAGAAGGCGCGCGTGAGACGCTCGAGCGGCATGGCTTCAAGGTCGTCGAGCCGAAGCCGTGACGCTTCTCACCACGCTCACCGATGTCAAGACGTACACGGGAGCGACAGACACGTCCGGTGATCCGGCTATCACCGCGCTGATCTCGAACGCTTCTGCGTTCATCGAGCGATTCTGCAACCGCACCTTCGCGAGCACCTCGTACACCGAGACGCGAAACGGCAACAACCGCGCGCGGATGATGCTCAACAACTCGCCGATCACTGCTGTCTCGTCCCTGTCGATCGACGGGTATTCGATCCCAGCGAGTACCGGGCCGACGGTCGGCGGCTACACCTTCGACTCGCATTCGCTCTACCTGCGCCCTGGCTACATCAACGGGTCCGGGTTCGGGGCGTATGGCGAGTTCACCGGAGGCATCCAGAACGTCGTGATCGCCTATACGGCTGGCTTTGCGACCGTTCCGTCCGATGTTGCCCAGGCGTGCATCGAATTGATCGCGTTCAAGATGGCGAAGCGCAACCGGATCGACAAGAAGAACGAGACGCTCGGCGCGCAACAGACGATCGGCTTTGACACCTCCGACATGCCGGCGAGCGTCAAGACGGCTCTCGCACCGTACCAACGATTCACGGTGTACTGATGCTCGAGCTCAGGGTAACCGGCGCTCGGGAGGTCATCGAGCGGCTCGCGCTCACGACGACGAAAGTCCGAGGAGCAGCCAGGACGTGGCTCGACGGATGGGCGACGGAACTCGCCGGCTACATCCGCACCGACAAGCTCTCGGGGCAAGTATTGCACCGGCGTTCCGGCCTCTTGTCCGGATCCGTCCATCCGCTCGTCGGCGACGACCCGCGCGGGATCATCGGCGGTGCGGGTGCTGGATCTGGCGTCCCATACGCGCGCATTCACGAGTTCGGCGGAACGATTCCAGCGCACGAAGTTGTCGCGAGGAACGCCAAGGCGCTCGCGTTCAGCATCGACGGGATCATGCGCTTCGCCAAGCGCGTGCAGATCCCCGATGTCGAGATGCCGGAACGCTCTTACATGCGCTCCTCGTTCGACGAGAAGTCGCCGCAAGGGCTTGAAGGGCTACGGGCAGCGGTCAAAGAGGCGATCCTCGCATGACGTCTCTCGAAACCGTATTCGCGGCGCTCTACGCGAAACTGACCGGCATCGCGAGCTTCACGACTGCGGGTCGCCGGCTCGTGAACGTCCAGGACTTGAACCCGGAGCAGTTCCCTGCCGCCTTTCAGTTGGAAGGCAAGCAGACGTTCAAGTATTCGCCCAACTCGCCCCCGGTTCTGACTCTGCGCGCGAGCTGGGTGCTTTACACCTACCAGACAGACCCGACGGCGGCGCAGTCAACCCCGCTCAACCTCCTGCTCGATGCGGTGCGTACTGCACTCGCGCCGACGCCGGGCCTCATCAAGAACACCCTCGGCGGACTCGTCGAGTACGTCGCGATCGACGGCGACATCGAGATCTTCGAGGGCGTTCTTGGTGAGCGCGCCGTCGCGATCGTTCCACTCGTCCTAGTCATGCCGGGCTTCTAGCCCGCGGAGTTCCCAATGTCCGAGATTCAAAAAGTCGCCGACGAGGCGAAGGCCGGAGCGCGCGCGTTCGTCGCAGACGTCGAGGCCATCGCGCAGCGCGCGGAAGCCGCGATTCAGCGGTGGTACGACCGCCATTTTCACCGCGCGGCCGTCGCCGGCACCGCACCCATCACCAGCACCGACAAGGCCGAGCTTCACGCGGCCGTGGCGGACGCCATCAAGTCGAAGGAGTAACCAGAAATGTCTCAGACCGCTCAATACGCCAGCTTCGGCGCGGGCATCCTCATCGCCAAGACTGCGGCCGGTGTCCCGGTACCGTTCGGCGCGTTGCAGGACGTGGCCCTCGAAATCGCCGGCAAGAACGAGGAACTGTTCGGCCAGTATCAAGCCCCGCTACTCGTCGCGCGTTCGCAGACCAAGTACAGCGCGAAGGCGAAGATGGGCTACGTCTCTGGTCCGGTGTACTCGCAGCTCTTTTTCGGCGTGACGCCTGCCACCGGCACCACATCGCTCGCCTTCAACGAGGCGCACAACATCCCGGCTTCGACGCCTTTCACCGTGACGGTCACGAACTCCGCGACGTTTGTCGCTGACTTCGGCGTGACCTACGCGGCGACCGGCGTTGCGCTGACTCCGGTTGCGAGCGGCCCAACGACCGGCCAGTACAGCTTTGCGGCGGGTGTGTACACCTTCGCGGCTGCTGATACGGGGCTCGCGGTGAATATCAGCTACACCTACACGACCGCATCGGTCGGCTCGACGATGGTGATTCCGAACCAGTTGCAGGGTGTGCAGCCGGTATTCTCGGTCATCCTCCAGCGTTCCTGGAACGGCACGGGCGAGCGGTTCCTGCTCTCGAACTGCATCGCATCGAAGCTCTCTCTGCCGACTTCGATGGCGAAGTTCGCGATCAGCGAGATGGACTTCGATTGCTTCGCACCGAACGGCGGTTCGCCGCTCACCATCTACACCGACGTCTGATGGAAGGCACAACCGTAAAGGTCTTGCGCGGCGAGTACGTCGTGCCGGGAGTGACGCTTCGGCTTCACTTCCGGCACGAGCGTGCTTTCGAGGCGCTCCAGCCTGGCAAAGGGATCGACGCCAAGGAAGGCAACCGGCTCCTCATCGCCTTCGCCCTCGACATCCTCAAGCAGAATTACCCGGAGATCACCGAGGACGAACTGCTCGACACGGCATCCCTTGCCGACATCGGCTCGATCGTTGGCGCGGCATTGCCGCAGTCGGGGTATACGCGCCGCCCTTTGGAGCCGAGCCCGAGCCCGTCACCCGATCCGACATCCTCGGCTGGCTCGTCAACGCAACCGGCTGGCGAGTCGGGGACATCCTCGACCTGACTTGGAGCGATGTCGCCGACCTCTCGGCGTACTGGAAGAAGCATCCGCCTACGCAATGGCTCGTCGAGGGCTACATGCGTGCGCACGGATACCTCGAATCCACCGAGCGGCGCGAACTGACGGATGACGAACTGAAGGCGCTCGTAACAAGGGGCTAATGTGGCAGGCTTCGACGAAGAAATCCGCGTTGCAATCATCGCGAACGCCGACGGCGTGCAAGCCGGCACGGCAGAGGCGACCGCAACGCTCAACGCCTTCAGCGCGGAGTTGCAAGCGGCGGCTGCCAAGGCTGCATCTGCCTATGCTGCGTCGAACGATGCCTTCGTTGCCGCTCAGACGCGCGCTGCGCAGTTGCTTGCTGACGGCCAAGCGGCCAGCACCGCGCAGATCATCGCGGCATACGACGCGCTCAACGTCGCGCGGGATGCGAACCTCGCCAACGCGATGGCCTACTACACCGCGCTTTCGGAGGTGCAGAAAGAGGCGTTGGAGGTCGATGATTTCGCGGCTGCCTCGCAGGCTCAGGCGATGGCCGCTCAGGTCGCGGCCGAGCGCACATCCTCCGATGCGGCCTACGAGAACACGGCCGCGCAGTTGGAGAATGCCGGCGCGCTGGAAGCATCCGCCGCCGCTGCCGATGCGGACACGGCTGCCCAGGCCGTAAACACCGCGGCGAAGGTCGGCAATACCGGAGCTACCATCGGCTTGACGGAGGCCGTCGCGGGCTTGGCTCGCGGCAATGCCGGGATGGCAGCCTATGGGCTTGCCCGGATGAGCGCGTCCACCGGGCTGCTGTCCGCGATCATGTCGCCGCTCGGCCTCACGATCATCGGGGTTACGGCTGCACTCGGTGGCCTCGGGGCTGCCGCGATCGTTGGGTCGGTCCATTCGCAGGAGCTTGAGGGCGCGCTCCTTGCGACCGGCGATGCTGCCGGCCTCACGCAGGACCAACTCCAGCAGATGGCCTCGACCCTGGCCGGGGGCGAGACGACCATCGGCGACGCTCGGCAGGCAATCCTCGACCTAGCGCGCTCGGGGGAAGTGAGCGGGACGGCGTTCCAGGATGCCGCGCAGGCGGTCGTCGATTTCGCAGCTCTCACCGGCCAGAGCACCGACCAAGCTGCGAAGTACGTCGGAACCCTCGCGCACGCCACCACGCAGCAGCTCATCAAGGCGAATGAGCAATATCACTTCCTGAGTCTCGCGCAGTTCACGAACATCGAGAATCTGCGCAAGGAAGGGAAAGCGACCGAAGCGACCGACGCCATCGTGCAGGCGTTCTATTCGCACATGCATTCGGGTGCCGAGCAGGCGGTCAAGGATGAAGGCTACCTCGCGCGCGGGTGGGATGACGTCAAGCGGGCTGTCTCTGGAGCACTGAACGCGGTCGAGTCGTGGGGCGCGAAGGGAACCTACGCCGAGCAGATCGCCAAGCTACAAGCCACGTTGGCGCAGGGCGGCGTTGCGACCGACTCCGGCTTCATCCCGTACTCGAAAGCCTACATCGCGCAGATCGACGCGGAGATCGCAGCCCTAAAGCGCAAGGAGGCGCAAGAGCAGGCGACCGCCAAGGCGAGCGCCGCGGCGAACGCGGCAACCGACAACGCGATCGAAGCGAAGTACGGCACGGGCGCCAAGAAGTCCCACGCCGAGCATACCGTCTCGATGCACATCCCGCGCGAGACGACTGCGTATGCGGATCGCGTACTCGCCGAAGATGGCCGCATCTTGAGCGGCTTGCAGCGGGATGCGGACGAGCGGGCGCGCATCGCCAGCCAGATCAACTCCATCGAGGAGAACGCCGCACGTCGCCACGCCCAAGCGATGCTCCAGATCCACATCGAGCAACTGCGCACCGAGGAGGCCGAGGGCAAGATCACCCACGCGCAGGAACTCGCCGACGAGAAGAAGCTCTACGACGACGAGTACACGGCCCAGCTTGCCGAGTACCAGAAGGAACTCGCGCTAGAGAAGGGGAAGCCCGTCGAGATCGCGCGCATCAACGCCGAGATCGAGGCGTTGCAGGATCAGCACGCGCAGAAGATGGCTAAGGCTGCCGAGCAGGCGGCGCAAAAGCAGGCGCAGGCATTTCAAAAGATGGTCGAGCCGATCACGTCGGCCTTCACGACCTCGATCAACGGCATCATCCAGGGCACGCAGACGATGCAGATGGCGGTAAGCCGGATGCTCGACTCGATCCTGCTGAAATACATCGACGTCGCGATCAAGTCGGCTGTCCAGTGGATCGCGAGCGAGGCGCAGAAAACACTAGCGACGATGGCGGGAACATCTACGCGCCTTGCGGTAGTCGAGGGAGCGCACGCGACGGAGAAAGCGAGCGCGAGCCTGCTCAACATGGCGACCATCCGGGCGGACGCCGCGAAGGCCGCAGCGGGGGCTTACAGCGCCGTCGTCGGTATCCCATACGTCGGACCCGTCCTTGCCCCGGTAGCGGCTGCGACGGCGTTTGCCGCAGTGGGAGCCTACGAGTCGCTCGCGTCCTTCGACGTAGGCGCGTGGAGCATACCGCACGACATGCCGGCGATGGTTCACCGGAACGAGATGATCCTGCCGCCGCCGCAGTCGGACGCGATCCGCGAGGCACTCTCTGGCCGCGCGAAGGGTGGCGGCTCCGTGGAACACCACTACCACATCAGCGCGATCGACTCGCAGAGCTTCCACGACTCGATTCAGCGCAATCCTGAAGCACTCGCCGCTGGCATCCAGCACATCATGCGGATCGGGGCGTTCGCGTGAACGTCTACCCGACCCTGAGCGGCTACGTCTGGACGCCGACAATCTCGCCCGTCTGGAACTCGCAGATCCAGAAAACGGTGAGCGGTCGCGTCGTCGCCGCCACGTACCAGCAATACCCCCTCTATAAGTTCGTCGTCCAGTACGCGACCCTCGCTCAAGCCGATTTCAACACGCTCCTCGCGTTCTTCAACCAGCAGCAGGGCAACGTCACGCCGTTCCTGTTCGACGCTGGCCCGGGCAACGACAGCGTGACCGCTCAAGGGATTGGGACTGGAGACGGCGCGACCACAACCTTCCAGCTACTTCGCTCATATGGCGGATTCTCCGAGCCAATCGCTGCGGCGTTCGGCACGACTCACGCCTATGTGAACGGAACCGCACAGACAGCGACATTCAACAGCCCGTCGAATGGCTACGTCACATTCGCGACCGCTCCCGCATCAGGGACGGCTCTCACCTGGACAGGTTCTTATTACTTCCAGTGTCGATTCTCGAAAGGCACCGAGGACTTCGAGCAATTCATGTACCAGCTCTACAAGACAAAGAGCGTCTCGTTGGAGACGTACTGGTGAGGACGATTTCTAGCGCGCTACAGACGGTCCTCAACACGGGTGGGCCGTTCGTCGTTGCTGATCTTTTCACGATCACGCTCCTCAATGGCACCGTTCTGCGCTGGACGACGAGCAACGCGCCCCTCACGGTGAGCGGCAACACCTTTGCCGTTGGCCCCCCTATTCAGCGCGATAAAGCCAAGTGGTCGATGGGACTGAATGTCGATCAGATCGGGGTGACCATCCTCGACGATGGCTCCGCAACGATCAACGGGCAATCGCTGGTCAAATCCGCGTGGCAGAACCTTTTCGACTTCGCGAAGGTCGAGATCGACCGATTCATATCCGATTCGTGGACGGATACCTCGGTGGGGTCCGTGTCGTGGTTTATAGGTTACGTCGGCCAGATCCAGCTACAAGGCAAGCAGATCAAGCTCACCGTCGAGTCCCCGCTTGCGCAATTGAAAGCTACATTCCCCCGGACCTACGTTCTGCCGTCGTGCGCTAATACCTTCTGTGACGCGGTTTGCGGGCTTTCCGAGTCCTCCTTCACGCACACCGGGACGGTAGGATCTGGCGCAACCGCGACTTCGTTCCCGCTCACGCTCACCGGAGGAAACCTCGCCGACGGCACGTTCCAGCAGGGAAAGGTGACTTTCACCTCCGGCGCGAACAACGGGCAGGTGCGCACCGTCAAGAGCTACGTCGGCGGCGTCATCACGCTGGTCTATCCGCTCTACTCCGTGCCAGCATCCGGGGATGGCGTGAGCGCGCTCGAAGGGTGTCTGAAAACGCGCGCCGCTTGTACCGCCCACGGGAACCTCCCGCACTATCGCGGCTTCCCATACGTCCCCGATCCTTCGACGCAGTACGGCGGACTTGCCGCAACGTCGCCGGGGAACGGTCAGAACGCACCCGTCACGAACCCCGTTGGCCCGCGCGGACAGCATGGACATATCGTGCTTTCGTAACGCGGTCATCGCAGAGGCGATCGACTGGATCGGGACGCCGTATCACCACCGTCAGGCCGTCAAAGGACGTGGCATCGACTGCGCTCTGTCGCTGATCGAGTGGTTCTCTGCCGCTGGCGTCATCAAGCGATTTGATCCTGGTGAGTATTCGGCGAGCTGGTTCCTGCACCGGGATGAGGAGCGATTCCTTGCTGGCGTCGAACGCTACGCGGTTCGCTTGCCGGAAGGCGTTGAACCACTACCCGCTGATATCGCGCTCTACCGTTTTGGCCGTTGTATTGCTCACGGGGCACTGATCCTTGACGACACGTTCATCATTCACGCTTGCGCGATCGCTCGCAAGGTCGAGCGCCGCGAACGCTCGGCGATGCTGCCTAGGCTCGCCGGCTATTGGCGCGCAAAGGGGCTCGCGTGAGTAACCTCCTTGGCGGTGGGCCGAAAACCGTCCCGACGCAGGCAACCCGCTATAACGGGATGCAATTACAGGCGTCGCAGTACGGCATGGGACTGCCGATCGTCTACGGCACGAACCGCATCGCCGGGACGCTCATCTGGTACGGTGATTTCCAGTCGGTAGAGCATACCCAATCGACGGGGAAGGGCGGCGGCGGATCATCGACGTCCTACACCTACTCGTCGTCGTTCCAACTCGCGCTGTGTGAAGGGCCGGTTGATGGCCTTGCGACCATCTGGAAGGACTCAGGGGTAACGACCCTCTCGGACATCAACGGCACCTTCTCGACGGGTACCGCGAGCCAGGCAGCGTGGTCGCACCTCTCTGGCGCTGCCGCGATCCAGTATCCCTATACCGCTTGGGTCGGCTGCGTCAATCTGCAACTGGGTTCAAGCCCGACGGTCCCGAACTTCAACTTCGAGATATCGGGACTGCTCCGCTACGCGCCCACCGGATCGCCGGCAATCATCGACGCTGATCCGTCCGCGATTTTCTCGGACCTACTGACCTCGACCACCCACGGCGTCGGGTTCCAGTACCTCGGGGATCTCACGACCTATCACGACTACTGCGTCGCGAACAACATCTTCCTGTCGCTCGTCGTCCAGCAAGAGACGACGATGACCGAGGTGCTCACGCGGCTCTTGCAGATCACGAACTCGAACACCGCCTGGTCGAACGGCAAGCTCGTCGTCATTCCTTACGGGGACCAATCCGCGACCGCCAATGGCGTCACTTACACCCCTCCGACGAGCGTGGTGGCGACGCTTTCCGATTCCGACTACATCAAAGGGGTGCGGATCGACCGCAAGCCCTTGTCAGACCTCTACAACGTCGTGCGATTGGAGTGGCTCAACCGCGCGAACAACTACGTTCCGTCGGTAGCGGAAGCCAAAGACCAGGGCGACATCGATCAGACCTTCTCACTGCGCCAGCAGCAGATGGTGCAGGGGCACGCGATCACGAACGGGACGCTTGCGCAGTGGGTCGCGCAGCAGATCCTGCAACGCGCGCTCTACATCCGCAACACCTACACCTTCACGACGACGATGGAGTACGTCACCCTTGAACCGGGAGACGTGATCGAACTGAGCGACTCGCAGGCGCAACTCGTCAACGAGCCGGTCAGGATCACCTCCATCAGCGAGCAGGCTGGAAACGAGCTACAGATTACCTGCGAGGAGTTCCCGGCAGGGGTAGCAACTGGAGCGACCCAAAGCGTCGAGGCTCCCGTAGGCTACATCCCCACCCCGAACGCGGCTCCCGATGCTACGCAGCCTGCGGTGATCTTCCGCGCGCCGCAGTACTTGAACAACGGCATCCCGGAGGTATGGATCGGGGTTGGTGGAGCGGGTCCGAATTGGGGTGGGGCGAACATACTCCTGTCGCTCGACAACATCTCGTATCAGAAGATCGGCACCATCTCGCCAGGGTGCCGATATGGGACGCTCACCGCTGCGCTTGCAACCTCCGCAGTCGATCCCGACACGACCAACTCGTTCTCGGTCGCGCTCGATGCTGGCGGAACCCTTTCGGGCGGTTCTTCCACGGACGCCGACAACCTGACGACGCTGATGCTGGTCGATCAGGAGTTGATCGCCTACTCAGCAACGACCCTGAACGGTGACGGCACCTACACGCTCGGCACCTACATTCGCCGGGGGTGCTACGGCACGACCATCGCCGCGCACTCGATCGGCGCGCCATGGCTGCGGATCGATAACACGTTCTTCCGCTATCAGGTCGATCCGTCGATGGTCGGCCAGACGGTCTACATCAAGATCCAGCCGTGGAATCTCTACGGGGGCGGACTGGTGTCCGAATCGAGCATCACGCCGATCAGCTACGTCGTTGGGACTGCCGAGGAAATTCCCGACACGCCCCCGACTCCGACGGGCTTGACAGCGTTCGGGGCGACCGACGGGAATCACCTATCGTGGACGGTCCCGAACCCCGCAGCGGTTGCGATCACATCGGTTGAGTATTCGCCCGACAACACGACATGGACTGTGTTGGGGCAGACCCAAGGGACGCATTACGTCCACGGGTACACGGGAGCGGCGACGTACTACTACCGCGTGCGCTCCAGGAGCCCTGCGGTCATCTGGTCTGCGTATACGTCGAGCGTCGCCTCGTTTCCAGGTGGCCGCGCGGCACTCGCGACCGGCTTCGACGGAACGAACGTCGTCGATAACCCCGAGTTCATCGGCGGATCGAGCGCGGGCTGGTCGCTCAATGCGAATGCGACGGTCATCGCTGCCGCGTCCGCGCCAAGCGGGTGCCCTACCGCGTACTGCGTCAAGGTCGCGACCCAGAACAGCAGCGCGCACACCGATTGCTACGCGGGCCTCTCGTCGCAGTCCTATATGCGCGTGCATCCGGGCCAGAAAGTGCGCCTCTCGCTGATCTACGCGACGGACTCGACGTTCAACGGACAGGTGGGCGCGGGCGTCGAGTGGCTTGAGGGCGACGGCGTGACCGCCATCTCGTGGACGCATAGCGCGCCGACGCTCAATACCGCATCGCAGCCATGGACGACGGTGGAGTGGTATGAGACTGCGCCGGCCCTCGCAGTCTACGCTCGGCCTTGGCTCACGAATTTCGGCGTCGCGTCGGGCGCCGCTGGCGCGTGGTACGCGACTCTGTTCCGCGCTGGCGGCATGACCGGCCCGGCGGACACGACCAAGGGCGACATCGCAACGACCGGAACG
>JAJXTF010000226.1 GCA_021784125.1 Pseudomonadota bacterium
CGCGGCGGATCTCGAGGTCGATGCCCTTCAGTGCCTGGAAGCCGGAGGCGTAGGTCTTCGAGAGCTTCGCAATGGAGATGATCGGCGGCATGGACGCGAACATAGCAAATCCCGGGGCGTTCCGGCGCCCGGCGAGGGGTTTGCGGGCGGCCTCGCGATGGAGGCCCTCGCCCGCGCGCGATGGGTCAGCGCAACGGAGGCCGCGCGGTGTCGACCGGCGCCGCGGGTCCGCGCGGCAGCGTATCGAGCTCACGCGGGGCGGGCTCGCCGCGGAAATGCGGGGCCGCGAGCTTCAGGTAATGGAACATCGACCACAGCGTGAGGATCGCGGCGATCCACAGCGCGATGGTGCCGAGGACGGGTGTCGATACGCCGGGGATCACGTCCTCCCACAGCAGGAGCGCGATCAGCGCGGTCATCTGCGCCACGGTCTTGATCTTGCCGACGAACGCAACGGCGACGTTGCGCGAGCGGCCGAGCTGGGCCATCCATTCGCGCAGGGCCGAGATCGCGATCTCGCGGCCGATGATGATGATCGCGAGCCAGGCGTCGGCCCGGCCGAGCGCGACCAGCAGGATAAGCGCGGCCGCCACCATCAGCTTGTCGGCCACCGGGTCGAGGAAGGCGCCGAAGGCACTCGTCTGGCCCCAGCGCCGCGCGAGCCAGCCGTCGAGCCAGTCGGTGATCGCGGCGAGTGCGAACACCCCCATGCCGATCCAGTCTCGCGCCACCTGCGAGAGCCAGGCGTCGGGCGCGTAATAGACGCCGACGAACACCGGGATCAGCACGATCCGGAGCCACGTCAGTGCGGTGGGGATATTGAGCATCGTCGAAAGTCCGGCCAGGCGCTCCCGCCGGCAGCGAGAATTCTACTCCTCGGAATCAATGGAGCTGAGTGTAGATCCGCTCGGCCAACGCCTGGGAGATGCCCGGGACGCGGGCGATCTCCTCGACACTCGCCGCCTGCATGCCTTTCAGGCCGCCGAAATGCGCCAGGAGGGCCTGCCGGCGCTTGACGCCGATGCCGTCGATTTCCTGCAGCGCCGAGGTCGTGCGCGCCTTGCCGCGTCGCGCCCGGTGTCCCTGGATCGCGAAGCGATGCGCCTCGTCGCGGATCTGCTGCAGCAGGTGCAGGCCGGGATGATCGGCGGGCAGGTTGAGCACCGCCGCGGGACCCGGAAACACGATGTCCTCGAGACCGGGCTTGCGCTCGGGCCCCTTGGCGATGCCGATCAGCGGCACCTGGTGCAGGCCCTGCTCGGCGAGCACCTCGGCGGCCACCGACACCTGCCCTCGGCCGCCGTCGATCACCAGCAGGTCGGGGGCGGGATACTCGCCGGCGACGATGCGGGCGCAGCGCCGCGACAGAGCCTCGCGCATCGCCGCGTAGTCGTCTCCGCCCTGCGCCGGCGTGACGTTGAAGCGGCGGTATTCCGACGTCTGCATCGCCAGCCGGTCGAAGATGACGCAGGACGCGACAGCGGCCTCGCCCATGGTGTGCGAGACGTCGAAGCACTCGATGCGCTGCGCCGACTGCGGCAGCCCGAGCGCCTCCTGCAACGCGCCGAGCCGCTCCTCCTGCGTGGCCTTCTGCGCCAGCCGCTGCCTTATCGCGAGCGTCGCGTTCTGTGTCCCCATCGTCACCCACACGCGGCGCTCGCCCCCCGGATTGGTGACGATCTCGACCTTGCGCCCCGACTGTTCGGACAGCACAACGGCGAGCGTTGCACCCTCCTCGGCCTGGGGCGCGATGAGTGTCGGCGGGACCGGGCGCTCGACGTAGTGCTGCGCGAGGAAGGCGGCGACGACGTCGGAGGGATTGCCCGACTCCGCGTGCCGGGGAAACAACGTGCGGTCGCCGACGTGGCGTCCGCCGCGGATCATCACCACGTTCACCGCGAAGACGCCCTGCTCGTACGCGGCGACGACCACGTCGATGTCGCCTGCGGTCGTGCTTTCGACGAACTGGCGTGCCTGCAGCTCGCGCAGGCGCTGTATCTTGTCGCGAATGCGCGCGGCGCGCTCGAAGGAAAGCGCCGTTGCCGCCTCGTCCATCTGCGCCTTGAGCTGCGCCAGCACCTCGTCGGTCTTGCCCTGCAGGAACAGCACCGCGGCCTGCACGTCCTCGCGGTAGTCGCTCTCGGAGATCAGTCCGACGCAAGGCGCCGTGCAGCGGTCGATCTGGTGCAGCATGCACGGGCGCGACCGGTTCGCGAACACGGTGTTCTCGCAGGTCCGGAGCTGGAACACCTTCTGCAGCAGCGCCATCCCGTCGCGCACCGCGCCTGCGCTGGGGAACGGCCCGAAATAGCGATGGCGACGGTCCAGCGCGCCACGGTGGAAGCGCAGCTGCGGATACGGGTCGCCCGACAGGCAGACGTAGGGATAGCTCTTGTCGTCGCGGAACAGGATGTTGTAGCGCGGCTCGAGCGCCTTGATCAGGTTGTTCTCGAGCAGCAGCGCTTCGCCTTCCGAGCGGGCGACCGTCGTCTCGACGCGGGCGACCTGCGCGATCATCGTCGCGATCCGCGGCTCGTGCCCGGTCTTCTGGAAGTAGTTGGCGACGCGCTTCTTCAGGTCGCGCGCCTTGCCGACATAGAGTGCCGCGCCGGCCGCGTCGAACATCCGGTAGACCCCCGGCAGATGCGGCAGCGACGCGAGGAGCTCGCGGGGATCGAACGCGGCCGCACCGGCCTCGGCGGCGACAGCGTGGCGGTTCTGCCTTGCAACCTTGGTCATCGGCGCGTCATGCCCTTGCCGCCCCCGGCCTGCCGTTGCCCGCGTGCGTCGTGCCTCCCGGGTGCGCGGCGATCGCAGCGAACACCGCATGGAACATCTCGGGCGTCAGGCGGCCGGTGTTCGTGTTGTAACGGCTGCAGTGGTAGCTGTCGAACAATGTCGCGCCCGACGCCAGCCGATGGCGCGCCCCGTGCGCGAACGGATGGGCCCCGCGACGCTCACCCAGCGCGACGAGCGTCGCATCGTGCGCGATCCGACCGAGCGCGAGGATCGCGCCACCCGCAGGCAACGCTGCGAGGTCTGCGGCGAGGAAACCGTTGCAGGCACGCACCTCGGCGGGTGTGGGCTTGTTTTCCGGGGGCAGGCACTTGACCGCGTTGGTGATCCGGCAGCCGCTGAGGGTCAGCGGATCGTCGGCGGTGCGCGACAGCGGCGAAGAGGCATAGCCCCAGGCATGGAGCGTGTCGTAGAGCAGGATTCCCGCATGGTCGCCGGTGAACGGGCGCCCGGTCGCGTTGGCGCCGTGCATCCCGGGCGCGAGCCCCACGATGACAAGTCGCGCCGAGGCATCGCCGAAGGGCGCGACCGGCGCGCAATGGTAGGTCGGATGCGCGCTCCTGACCTCGGCAAGGAACCCGGCGAGGCGCGCACAGCGACGGCATGCGGCATCGTAGGTCGGGCTCGCGGTCAGGGCGTCTGGCACAATTCGCGCTCTCCTAAGGTAAGTAGATCACCGACAAGGCGACATTTTACTGTGCTCCCGCTCGAAACGCGGCTCGAAGTCCGCAAGCGACTGCCGGCCGGAAACGCGCGCAAGCCGCCGCTGCTCTTCGTGCACGGGGGCTATTGCGACGCGTGGGTGTGGGAGCCCAATTTCCTCCCCTGGTTCGCGGCACGCGGCTACCCCGCCTACGCACTGAGCCTGCGCGGCCACGGCGCGAGCGGCGGCGCCGAGTCGATGTTCATCGCCGGACTCGACGACTACGAGGCCGACGTCGAGCGCGTCGCGGGCACCCTGCAGACACCCCCGGTCTTGATCGGACACTCGATGGGGGCCGCGATCGTCGAGCGCATCGTCGCCAAGCGTCCGGTGCGCGGGGCCGCGCTGCTCGCCCCGCTGCCGCCCTCGGGGCTGCTGTCGATCGCGACACGCCTGGCGCGCGAGCATCCCGATTACCTTATGCACATGAGCGGAATGGACACGTCGCGGATGTCCGAAGAGGTCCTGCATGCGCTGCGGCCGTTCTACTTCAGCGCCAAGGTGCCCGCCAGCACGCTGGCCGAAGCCGCGCAGCATCTGAACGGCGAATCGCCGCGCGCCCTGTTCGACCTGTCATTGCGCCTGCATTGGGCGCTTCCGACGCGCGACCACCGCCCCGTCTTCGTGCTGGGTGCCGAAGGGGACGTCATCTGCACGCCCGACGACGTGCGTGCCACCGCGAAGCACCACGGGGTCGCTGCCGCGATCGTGCCGGGTCTTGCGCATCTGCTGATGCTCGAGCCGGGGTGGGAGCGCGTCGCGCAGCCGCTGGAGGCCTGGCTGCGAACGCTGGACTGACCGCCCTCGCCCGCCTCGCCCTCGCCCACGCGGTGGGAGAGAGCTGGCGTGAGGGTGTCAGTGGGGCCGTTTGTTGACGAAGTCCGCGAAGGCTTCGGCCGACAGCGGCTGGCTGACCCAGTAGCCCTGGAAGCAGTGGCAGCCGCGCACGTCGAGGAATTCGAGCTGCGCGCGTGTGCCGACACCTTCGGCGACGACCTTGAGGCCCAGGCCGCGGGCCAGCCCGATGATCGCTTCGGTGATCGCCGCGTCCTGCGGATCGGTCTCGAGGTCCGCGATGAACGAGATGTCGATCTTGAGCGTGTCGATCGGGAAATGCTTCAGATGCGTCAGTGACGAGTAGCCGGTGCCGAAGTCGTCGATCGCGACGGTGAAGCCTTCGCCGCGCAGCGCGTGCAGCACCTTGCGCATCGCGTCGAGGTCGTGCATCAGGCTGGTCTCGGTCACCTCGAGTTCGAGCCACGACGGTTCGCAGCCCTCCCCGCGCACGATCTCCGAGATGCGCTGTGCGAGGTCCTCGCGGTAGAACTGCTTGGCCGAGAGGTTGACCGAGATCGTCAGCGGCATGCCGGCCTTGCGCCAGGTCGCGCACTGCGCGGCCGCCGTCTTCAG
>JAJXTF010000028.1 GCA_021784125.1 Pseudomonadota bacterium
AGCGTCGCGGTCGCTGCCGGATCCGGAAGCGATCGAGCGTGGGGCGCAGCTGCTGTGCGCCAGCCGGCGGCCGCTGGTCGTCAGCGGCCGCGGTGCGTCGGGCGCGGGGGAGGCCCTCGTGTCGCTGCTCGATGCGAGTGGCGCGATCTATCTGGATACGCAGGAGTCGCGTGGCATCGTGCCCGCCGGCCATCCGGCCCACGTCGGGGCGATGCGCGGCGCGGCGATGCGCGACGCCGACCTCGTGCTGACCGTCGGACGCAAGCTCGACTACCAGCTCGGCTATGGATCGCCCGCGGTGTTTCCGAATGCGCGTTTCCTGCGCATCGCTGCCCACGCGGGCGAGCGCGAGGACAACCGCCCGGGTGAGTCCGCCATCGCCGGCGACGTCGCCGCCACGCTGGCGCAGCTCGCCGCGGCGATCGAGGGGCAACGGAAGGCGCTTGATGTCGATTGGCGCGACGCGCTGCGCGCCCTGCACGCCGAGCGCGCGCAGCGGCACTTTGCAACGCTGGCGCAGGCACCCGCGGGCGAAGACGGGCGCATGCATCCGAACCGGATCTTCGCCGCGCTTTCCGGCCTGCTCGGCGAGGACGCCATCGGGATTGCCGACGGGGGCGACATCCTGAGCTTCGCGCGCCTGTCGCTGGCGACAGGAACCTACCTGGATGCCGGCGCGTTCGGCTGCCTGGGCGTGGGCATTCCCTATGGCAACGCTGCGGCGCTGGCATTTCCCGGTCGCCGCGTCGTCGCCGTCTGCGGCGACGGCGCGTTCGGCCTGCACGCGATGGAAATCGACACCGCGGTCCGCCACGGCTGCAAGGCGGTATTCGTCATCGCGAACAACGCGGCCTGGAACATCGAGCGCGTCGACCAGCAGCGCAACTACGGCGGTCGCGTTTCGGGAACGCTGCTCCGGGACTCGGATTATGCGGCGATGGCGCGCGCCCTCGGGCTGCACGCCGAGCGCGTCGACGATCCCGCGGATCTCGCCGCCGCGCTCGCGCGCGCTTTCGACAACGCGCCCGCGCTGGTCGACGTCGCCGTCACCCGCGACGCGGTCTCGTCGGATCTCGGAAAAGGACTGAGCATGGTTCCCGACTGGCAGCCGTTGACAGCGTGGGACAATGCCGAACGCGCGCGTTACGGGCGCGGCTGACGGCCCGCGCGCGGGGCAGCCTCACGCCCCGGTCTCCGGTCCACGAACGGCAACCCGAATGACAGCGGCAGCATGCATGACGCAGGGCCTGATCCTCGACTACCTGCAGTACTCCCCCGACGTCGGACCGCGGCCCAAGCTGGCCGGTCGCGGCGCGATCATCGGCCGATCGACGATCGGCGCAGAGCCCTTCCTCGCCGCCTGGGCGACCATCCGCGCCGACGGCGAAGCGATCCGTGTGGGCGCGAACGCCTGGTTCGGCGAGCATGCGACGGTGCACATCGCCGACAGCGTGCAGGGCGCGGTGATCGGCAACGACGTCACGGTCGGGCGCTACGGCCTCGTCCACGCCTGCACGCTGGGTGATGGCGTCGTCGTCGGCGAGTCAGCGGTCGTCATGGATGGCGCCAGCGTCGGTTCGCACGCGCTGGTCGCCGCCGACAGCGTGGTTCCGCCGCGCAAGCAGCTCCCCGGCGGCTTTGTCTACGCCGGTCATCCGGCGAAGCCGCTGCGCGAAATCGCTCCTGCGGAGCTGGCGAGCATCGCGCGGGACCTGCGTGCCGGCAGCATCGCTCCGCTGCTCGCGTCGATGCGACTGCCGGCATGGGCCGAGGTCGCGTCGCGCGTCGCCGGCGGTGACGATCCGTTGCGTCGGCAGGAAGGCGCGATACCCAGGATTGCCCGTGCGTACATCGCGCCCACGTCGATCGTCGCGGGCGCCGTCGAGGTCGCCGACGATTCGAGCGTGTTCTTCGGCTGCGCAATCGCGGCCGGCGACGGACGGATCGTCGTCGGCCCGCGCAGCAACGTCCAGGACAATTCGATCCTCGCCACCGACCGCCGCCGTGGCGACCTCGTGCTCGGCGCCGGCGTCACGATCGGCCACAACGTCGAGATCGGCTCCGCGATCATCGGCGACGGTGTGCTGATCGGCATGGGCGCGCGCCTGGGTGACGAGGTCGTCGTCGAAGCCGGCGCATGCATCGCCGCGGGTGCCTGGGTCGATCCGGGGACCGTCGTCCCTGCGGGCTGGATCTGGGCCGGCCGGCCGGCGCGGGCGTTTCGCGAAATCAAGGATTCCGAGCGCCGCGAGTTCGCGCGGGCGGGCGAGGTCTACGTCCGCTACGCCGGCGCGTACCGCGCTGGCGCTAGGTCGCAGCCATCGGCAACGCGACCTGCACGTTGACCGCCGCGTGCTGCAGGTGGGCGCGCACCAGTGCCACGGCAGCTTCGCCGTCGCGATCGGCGATCGCGCGCAGGATCTGCTCGTGCTCGACCCAGATCGTCTTGCGGTAATCGCGATGCTGCAGCACCTCGCGCATCGCACGGCGCAGGTGGTTCCAGAGCTCTCCCATCAGCTCGACGAACAGGCGGTTGCGCGAAAGCTCGTAGATGTACATGTGGAACTGCATGTCCGCCGCGATCAGCTCGGCGATCGAGTTGTCGCGGATCGCCTGCTGTCCTGCCCGGATCATCCGCTCGCCCGCCGCGATTTCCTCGGCGGTTGCGTTGCGCGCGGCAAGCGCCGCGGCGAGCGGCTCGATCCCGAGCCGCAGCTCGTAGATCGACCGCATGAAGTCGCGGTCCAGCGGCGCGACCATCAGACCGCGCCTGCCCGCCTCGGCGACGAATTTCTGCTGCTTGAGCAGCAGCAGCGCTTGCCCGACCGGTTGCCGCGACACCGACAGCTTGTTCGCGACCGATTCCTGGGTGAGCCGCTCGCCGGGTTCCAGGCGGCCGTCGCAGATCGCGTCGAGGATGGCCTTGTAGACCTGCTCGACGATCGTCGGCGCCGGCTGCAGCGACGCCATGGTCGCCATCGGTGCGGTGCGCGCAGGGGAACTCATGCGCACGATGATACCTGCGCTGCGAGGCTCATCGCTCTTCGGCATGGAATCGGACATCCCCGTACCAGGCTTCGGCGTCGCCACCGGTATTGTCGGTGTCGGTGAAGACCCCGACCGCGGTGAGCCGTCCCGGCTCCTCGCCGAAAGCCCGCAGGAAATCGGCGCGCAGGTTGCGCGAAAGCGATTGCCAGCTTCCGACACCGCGGGTTCCGGACGACGCGACGACCATTTGCACGCGACCGGTGCGAGGGCTCGCGATCACCGTGCCGACTGGCTGGCGGTTCGCCCAGAAATAGATCAGCGTCGCGTAGGGCAGTTCGCGGCCGGAGATGCGCCTGGACAGCGCATAGACGCCGCGCTCGATCAGTGGGAGCGTCGACCTGTCGCCGTCGAACTCGAGGACGAGTCGCGCGGGTGAGTCCTCGCGCGCGGCCAGCCTCGGATCGGCATCGGCGATGAGCCCCGCGACTTTCCACCGCCAGGTGACGACGGGCGTCGCCCTGGGGTCGATGTCGGTCGCGACGGCAAGCACGCTCGCCGCGTTGTCCGCGATCGCCTGCAGCACCACCGTGCCGGCGTCGTCGACCAGCGCGTAGCGGGTCGGACGTTTGCGGCGGGACAGCACGATGGGTTCCCAGGGTGCGGTCGACCCTCCCGCAGCCATGCGGGAGAATGCGGCGACGCCGTTGCCGGCATGCTGCCCGGAAGCGGGCGGCGCGGGTCCCTGCGCGTCGGTCGCGCGCGACGCGAGCAGCAGGGCGCAGCCCAGGGCGCAGGACAGCGCGCACCGGCGCAAGCCCGCGCCTGCGCCTGCGCCGATCGCGCTGCTTCCGCTGCGCCCGGCGCGGGCGCCCGGGTCGGTATAATCGTGCCCGGCTGCAACCATCGCCGCTCCCGTCAGCGCAATTCTTCCGATCGATCACCCATGAGTCTCGACCGCGTTCCCGCCGGTGCCGATTTGCCGAACGACTGCAATGTCGTCATCGAGATCCCGATGCACGGCGAGCCGATCAAGTACGAGGTCGACAAGGATACGGGCGCGGTCTTCGTCGACCGTTTCATGTCGACATCGATGCATTACCCCTGCAACTACGGCTACATACCACAGACATTATCCGATGACGGCGATCCCTGCGACGTCCTCGTGCTGTCGCCGGTGCCGCTGATCACCGGGGTGGTCGTGCGTTGCCGGCCGATCGGCATGCTGAAGATGGACGACGAGGCGGGCGGCGACGCCAAGATCCTCGCGGTGCCGATCGACAAGCTCTCGTCGCTGTACCGCTCGATCGAAACGACGCGCGACCTGCCGGAGATCCAGCTCGCGCAGATCGCCCATTTCTTCGAGCACTACAAGGATCTCGAGCCCGGCAAGTGGGTGCGCCTGGCCGGTTGGGTGGGGCCCGAGGAGGCGAAGCAGGAGATCCTCGCCGGCGCCAAGCGCTTCCGCGGGAAGCCCCGCAGCGGAAAGGCCTGAGATTCGCGACCGGGCGGGCCGGGCAGCGCCGCGCGCCGGGGCATTGCTGCCCGCGCTGTTCGTCGTCCTCTGGAGCACCGGGTTCATCGCGGCGCGCTACGGCCTGCCACACGCGCCGCCGCTCAAGTTCCTGCTGCTGCGCTTTACGCTGGTCGCTGTGCTGATGGGCACGGTGGCACTCGCGAGCGGGGCCACGTGGCCGCGCGACTGGCGGCAGGTCGGCCACACCGCAATCGCCGCCTTGCTCGTGCACGGCCTCTACCTCGGCGGCGTGTTCGTGTCGATTGCCGGGGGGATGCCGGCGGGCACCAGCGCGATGCTCGTGGGCCTGCAGCCAATCCTGACCGTGTTCCTCGCACGGGTCTGGCTTTCGGAGCGCGTCTCGGCGCGGCAATGGCTGGGCCTCACGCTGGGCCTGGCCGGCGTCTACCTGGTCGTGCGCCACAAGCTCGGCCAGGGGGCAGGCGGCACGACCCTCGTCCCGATCATCGTCGCGCTGGCGGGAATCAGCGTGGGAACGCTCTATCAGAAGAGGCACGCCGCCCACGTCGACCTGCGGGCCGGCGCCGTGATCCAGTTCACCGCCTGTGCGCTGGTGTACCTGCCGATCGTCCTCGTGACCGAGCCGCAGCCGATTCACTACACTGCTGCGTTCCTGTTCGCGCTCGGCTGGTCGGTGATCGTGCTGTCGGTCGGCGCGATCAGCCTGCTGTACTGGCTGCTGCGCCATGGTGCGGCAGCCGACGTCGCGCGGCTGTTCTACCTCGTGCCTCCGGTGACGGCGCTGTTGGCCTACCTGCTGTTCGACGAGCGCCTGGGCATCACGGCGTTCGCGGGCATGGGACTGATCGTGCTGGGCGTCGCGCTGGCGCGCCGCGGCTCCGGCGGCGGGCGCATCGTTGCCGAGGAACCATGACGGCGCCGTCCCGGGCGACGGCCGTCATGCCCGTGCTGCGCAGGGATCAGTCGGCGACGACCCGCGTTCCCGCGATGCGATCGTGCAGGAACTGCCCGTCGCGATCGACCAGTGCCCAGCAGTAGTTGACGAGCATGAAGGCCAGCGCGTTGCGCGCATGGCCGGTGGTGCTCAGCGCAGCGTACCCGGTGAGCGCCATCGCGGGTCCGATCCACGCAGCGGCGTAACGGAGCAGCGCCCGCTGCCAGCTCACAGGACCGCCGTCGAGCCCGACCAGCCGCAGGCGCCAGGTCTTCTGCGGCAACGTCCGGCGGCCGCGGCTCCAGCACCATCCGTAGTAGAGCGCGCCGCCCCCGACCAGCGCACAGGCCATGATCGTGCGGGCGAACAGCGGGGGAACGACGAGCTCCCGCGATGCCGAGCCAACGGGGGAGACGAGCGGCAGCAGCGCAAAGCCGACGCCGAATGCCATCGCAACGGCCAGCAGCGCTTCGTAGGTCAATGCGCCGATGCGTCGCGCCAGATTCGCGCTGCGTGGCAGTGGCGGCGTGCCGCCGGGAGCTGTCGCAACCCCGGGCTGCGCAATGGGCGGGGTGGTCACCGGCCGGACGGGGCCGGCGGCATGGCGGGCGCGATCGGTGGCGTCGCCGGCAGCGGCGCCGGAGCGGTCGGCGGAACGGTCGGCGGAACGGTCGGCGGAACGGTCGGCGGAACGGTCGGCGGAACGGTCGGCGGAACGGTCGGCGGAACGGTCGGCGGAACGGTCGGCGCAGCGGTCGATGACCCGGCTGCAGGCTTCGGCGCGGCCGCCTTTCCGGCATGCCGCGCGGCCGCGTTCCGCGCGGCGAGCGCCCGCTTCTGCTCGGGGGACAGGCGCTGGTACTCGTGCCACTTCTCGCGCACTTCGTTCTTCTTGTCCGCGGGCAGCGATTTGAGCGTCTTGTAGCGTGCGCGGGCCGCCTTGCGCTGCTGTGGCGAAAGCTCCGCCCACGCGCGCATCTGCGCCTGGATCCTCTGCTGCGCTTCCGGATGCATCCTGGGATAGCGCCGCGCGACGCCGAGCCATTGCTGCTTTTGCGCGGTGTCGAGTCTGTTCCAGTCCGACGCCAGCGGCGCAAGCACCTGCTGCTCCTGGGGATTCAGCTCTCGCCAGGAGGGCGACTTGAGGGTTATCTGGGCCTGTGCCGCGGAGACTGCCAGCAGCAGGGCGGCGAGTACCGCGATCAGTGTTCTAGCGACGTCTTGAGCCAATTCTGGAATCCCCGATCGAGATAGGCATCGATGGGCAGGTCGGAGGCGAGGAGTTGCGCGTCGATCTCCGCGAATTCCCGGACCTGCTGCACCGCGTGCCACTGCTGCCATCCGAAGGCTGTCCCGGTGAGCAGCAGGGCCACCGTCAGCCACCGCAGCACCCCTTTCCGGCCCGAATGCCGTTCGCGGCCGCCGCCGCCGGCCAGTGCGAGCTCGTGGGCCGGGGCATGGGCCGGTTCGACCGCCGCCGCGGCGAGCGCGAGGGCGCGCGCCTGCTGGAGCCTGTAGGCGGCTCCCGGTCTGAGGGCTGCAGCGCCGCGGTCGAGGTGGCGGGTCAGCCTGCTGGCGAATTCGGCGTCACGATCGGTCATGGGGTCACCCCTCTTGCCTTCAGCATTTCGGCCAAGGCATGGACTGCTCGCGAGCAGTGCGTCTTGACGCTGCCCTCGGAACAGCCCATCGCCGCCGCGGTCTCGGCGACATCGAGTTCTTCCCAGTAACGCAACAGGAACGCCTCGCGTTGACGCGCCGGCAGCCTCGAAAGTGCCTGCTCGATCGCTGCCACGGTTTGCGCCTGCTCGGCGATTCCGGCAGGGTCGGCCGTGGCGTTCGAATGCGATTTCGCCGCCAAAGTTTCCAGCGGGTCGAAATCGTCGTCTTTCTCCTCCCTGTTCCCGAACGCCGAAAGCAGGGTCGTCCAGGTCGAGCGCACCTTTTGCCGGCGAAAATGGTCGTGGATCGTGTTCTGGAGGATGCGCTGGAACAGCATCGGGAGCTCGGCGGCGGGTTTGCCGGCATAACTGACAGTCAGCTTGAGCATGGCGTCCTGGACGACGTCGAGCGCCGCATCCTCATCACGGACGGCGAACATCGCGTGCTTGAACGCGCGGCGCTCGACTTCCGCCAGAAAACTCGAAATTTCCGCTTGAGAAGCCAGTTTGCGAAGTCCGTCGATGGGCGCGGCCGATGGGCGCGGCGATTATACGGTGCGGCGGCAGCTGCCGGGCGTCCGGCCCCCGGGGCGGGAAATGCTGCGGCGTAGCAAACCTGCTCTTGACCGGCGACGGGGTTTGCCGTTACTGTCGCCGTTCCGGGTCGAGAGGCCCGGATGCTGTGTTGCAGCATAGGCCGCAGATGCTCCCTCCGCGACGCCACAAGCGTCAACGAGCCTCCCTGGAGTGCGGTCGCTAGAGCCCCAATCGCGGCTTTCTTTCTACCCGATCGAGCCTTGGCGGGCGCGCGCTCCACGCGAGTGCGACCGGCAACACGTACCAGGCCCTCAGGGGCCCTCGCGCCGCTGGCAGCGCGAGTCATCACTTACGGGCACGAGGCGGCAATCATGCAATTGACGGGTGCGGAAATCCTCATACGCTGTCTGCAGGAGGAAGGCGTCGAATACGTCTTCGGCTACCCCGGCGGCGCAGTCCTCAACATCTACGACGAGCTGTTCAAGCAGAACAAGGTCAAGCACGTCCTGGTCCGGCACGAGCAGGGCGCCCTGCACGCCGCGGACGGCTACTCCCGTTCGTCGCAGAAGATAGGCGTCGCCCTGGTGACCTCCGGCCCCGGCGTGACCAACGCGGTCACGGGGATCGCGACGGCCTACATGGACTCGATTCCGATGGTCGTGATCACGGGCCAGGTCCCGACCAATGCCATTGGCCAGGACGCGTTCCAGGAATGCGACACGGTCGGCATCACCCGTCCCTGCGTCAAGCACAATTTCCTGGTCAAGGACGTGCGCGACCTCGCCGTGACGGTCAAGAAGGCGTTCTATCTCGCCACGACCGGTCGACCCGGACCGGTGCTGGTCGACATTCCCAAGGACGTCTCGCAGGCGCTGGCCGAGTACGCCTACCCGAAGACCGTCACGCTGCGCTCCTACAACCCGGTGACCAAGGGGCACGCCGGCCAGATCAAGAAGGCCGTGCAGCTGCTTCTCGAGGCGAAGCGTCCGATGGTCTACACCGGCGGCGGCATCGTGCTGAACGACGCCGCCGAGTCGCTGACCCGGTTCGTTCGGCTGCTGGGCTTCCCGTGCACGAACACGCTGATGGGCCTGGGCGGCTTCCCCGCGACCGATCCGCAGTTCACCGGCATGCCGGGCATGCACGGCACCTACGAATCGAACATGGCGATGCAGAACTGCGACGTGCTGCTCGCGGTCGGCGCACGCTTCGACGATCGGGTGATCGGCAACCCGGAGCATTTCTACCGCCAGGATCGCAAGATCATCCACATCGACATCGACCCGTCGTCGATCTCCAAGCGCGTCAAGGTCGACGTCCCGATCGTCGGCTACGTGCGCGACGTCCTCGACGAAATGGTGAAGATCGTCGAGTCGTCGCCGCTGCGGCCCGATGCGGCAACGCTCAAGGCGTGGTGGGGGCAGATCAAGGAATGGCAGCGCAAGGACTGCCTGCGCTACGACCGGGACAGCGCGCTGATCAAGCCGCAGTTCGTCGTCGAGAAGCTCTACGAGATCACCGGGGGCGACGCATTCATCACGTCCGACGTGGGCCAGCACCAGATGTGGGCGGCGCAGTACTACAAGTTCGACAAGCCGCGGCGCTGGATCAACTCGGGCGGCCTCGGCACGATGGGCTTCGGCCTGCCCGCGGCGATGGGCGTGCAGCTCGCCAATCCGCAGGCGACGGTCGCCTGCGTCACCGGCGAGGCGTCGATCCAGATGTGCATCCAGGAGCTGTCGACCTGCAAGCAGTACCACCTGCCGCTCAAGCTCGTGAACCTGAACAACCGCTACATGGGCATGGTGCGCCAGTGGCAGGAGTTCTTCTACGGCAACCGCTACGCCGAGTCGTACATGGACGCGTTGCCCGATTTCGTGAAGCTCGCCGAAGCCTACGGGCACGTCGGGGTGAAGATCGAGAAGCCCGGTGACGTCGAAGGCGCGCTGCGCGAGGCTTTCGCGCAGAAGGAGCGCCTGGTGTTCCTCGATTTCATCACCGACCAGACCGAGAACGTGTTCCCGATGGTCCCCGGTGGCAAGGGGCTCACCGAGATGATCCTGGCGGAAGAGCTATGAGACACATCCTCTCCATCCTGGTCGAGAACGAGGCCGGCGCGCTGTCGCGGATCTCGGGGCTCTTCTCCGCGCGCGGCTACAACATCGAGTCGCTGACCGTCGCGCCGACCGAGGACCCGACGATGTCGCGGATGACGATCGTCACCAGCGGCTCCGACGACGTCGTCGAACAGATCACCAAGCAGCTGAACAAGCTGGTCGAGGTGGTCAAGGTCGTCGACCTGACCGATGGCAACCACATCGAGCGGGAGCTGATGCTGGTCAAGGTGCGCGCCGCCGGCAAGGACCGCGACGAGATGAAGCGCCTGGCGGACATCTTCCGCGGGCGCATTCTCGACGTCACCGACAAGAGCTACACCATCGAGCTCACCGGGACCGGCTCGAAGCTCGACGCGTTCCTGCAGGCGATCGAGCCCGGCGTGATACTCGAGACCGTGCGTACCGGGGCGTCGGGCATCGGGCGCGGCGAGCGGATACTGCGGATTTGAAGCAACATCCCCTCACCCCATCCCTCCCCCGCGAGCGGGAGAGGGTGGCCGGAGCGGCAGCGAACGGTGGGTGAGGGGGAAACGACAACGACAAGAGGACGGATACATGAAGGTTTACTACGAGAAGGACGCGGACCTGTCGCTGATCAAGGGCAGGAAGGTCACCATCGTCGGCTACGGGTCGCAGGGCCATGCCCACGCGCAGAACCTGAACGACTCGGGCATCAAGGTGACGGTCGGCTTGCGCAAGGGCGGCGCGTCCTGGGACAAGGCGAAGAAGGCGGGACTGAAGGTCGCCGCGGTCGGTGATGCGGTCAAGGGCGCCGACGTCGTGATGATGCTGATGCCCGACGAGAGCATCGCCGAGGTCTACAACGCCGAGGTCGAGCCGAACATCCGCAAGGGTGCCGTGCTCGCGTTCGCGCACGGCTTCAACATCCACTACGGGCAGGTCGTGCCGCGCGCCGACCTCGACGTCGTGATGGTCGCACCCAAGGCCCCCGGCCATACGGTCCGTTCGACCTATGCGGCCGGTGGCGGCGTGCCGATGCTGATTGCCGTGCACCAGGACGCGTCGGGCAAGGCGCGCGACGTGGCGCTGTCCTATGCCGCGGCAATCGGCGGCGCACGTGCCGGGGTCATCGAGACGAACTTCCGCGAGGAGACCGAGACCGATCTGTTCGGCGAACAGGCGGTGCTCTGCGGCGGGCTGGTCGAGCTGATCAAGGCCGGCTACGAGACGCTCACCGAGGCGGGATACGCGCCGGAGATGGCGTATTTCGAGTGCCTGCACGAGGTCAAGCTGATCGTCGACCTGATCTACGAAGGCGGCATCGCCAACATGAACTACTCGATCTCCAACAACGCCGAGTACGGCGAGTACGTGACGGGGCCGAAGATCGTCACGCCGGAGACCAAGCGCGCGATGCGCGAGGTGCTGACGCGGATCCAGACCGGCGAGTATGCCAGGGACTTCATTCTCGAGAACCGCGCCGGTGCGCCGGTGCTGAAGTCGCGCCGCCGGCTCACTGCCGAGCATTCGATCGAGCAGGTCGGCGAGAAGCTGCGCTCGATGATGCCGTGGATCAGGAAGAACAAGCTCGTCGACCAGACGCGCAACTGAGCCCCAGCTGAGGCGCGCCCGAAACGCGGATGCGGCCGGCCCCGGGGCGGGCCGACGGTATACTTGCCGTCGGTCTGCTACGGGGAGGGCGCCATGGCGTTCCCGCATCGTCAGAAAGGCTGGCTCGGGCTCATCGGTCTGGTGCTCGCTCTCGTGATCGTCGCCCTGATGGCGCGCACGGTCCTGAAGGAATACGGCCTGGTCAAGGACCCCGAGGCCCACGCGAAGAGCGCGAAGGCGCCGGCCAATGAAACCGAGGAGGCTGCGACGGTGACGCCGCGCAACGCGCTCGAACGGGCGCACGCGCTGCAGGACCAGGTCCGGCAGGAGGCGATCGACCAAGAGAAGCGCATCGACGCCGCCATTCCCAAGTGACGCAGGACCCGCCCGAGACCTTGGCCGCCTATCCGCACCCGATCATCGCCCGCGAGGGCTGGCCGTTCCTGGCCATCGCCCTGCTCGTGGCGCTCGCGCTGACGCTCGCCTCGTGGTGGGTGGCCGCAGCACTCGCTTGGGTTGCGTTCGTATTCATCCTGCAGTTCTTCCGCGATCCGCCACGCGAGGTTCCGTCGCAGCCCGATGCGGTGCTCTCGGCAGCCGACGGGCGCGTCGTCAGCGTCGGCATCGCGCACGACCCGTACCTCGATCGCGACGCGTTGAAGATCAGCGTGTTCATGAACGTGTTCAACGTGCACTCGAACCGCAGCCCCGTCGATGCCGAGGTTCGGCAGACCTGGTACAACAAGGGCAGTTTCCTCAACGCCGCGCTCGACAAGGCTTCGCTCGAGAACGAGCGCAGCGCGCTGCAGCTCGTGACCGCGTCGGGGGCGCAGGTCACCTGCGTGCAGATCGCGGGACTCGTCGCGCGGCGCATCCTCTGCTACGCCAGGCGCGGCGACCGGCTCGCCCGGGGACAGCGCTACGGATTCATCCGCTTCGGGTCGCGAGTCGACCTCTACCTGCCGACCGATGCGGTGCCGCGCGCCCGCGTCGGCGACAAGGTGCGCGCGACGGAATCGATCGTCGCGCAGCTGCATCGAGCCTGACATGCACGACGATTACCTGCACGAGCGCGTGCTGCTCAAGAACCGGGTGAGGCGTCGCGGCATCTACCTGCTGCCGAACCTGTTCACCGCGGCCGCCCTGTTCGCCGGCTTCTACGCGATCGTGCAGGCGATGAACGTCAACTACGAGCACGCTGCGGTCGCGATCTTCGTCGCGATGGTGCTCGACGGCCTCGACGGCCGCATCGCGCGGATGACTCGCACGCAGAGCGCGTTCGGCGCCGAGTTCGACAGCCTCGCCGACATGGTCAGTTTCGGGGCCGCACCCGCGCTCGTCATGTACGAATGGGCGCTGCGTGACCTGGGCAAGCTCGGCTGGGTCGCCGCCTTCGTGTACGTCGCGGGCGCCGCGCTGCGCCTCGCGCGCTTCAACACGCTGCTCGAGGTTGCCGACAAGCGCTGGTTCCAGGGCCTGCCCAGCCCGTCTGCCGCGGCCGTGGTCGCCGGCCTGGTCTGGGTCGTCGACGATCTGGGCTACGACCCCGATGCGCTGCGCTGGGTCGCGTTCGGACTGACGCTTTTCGCCGGGCTGACGATGGTCAGCAATCTCCGCTACTACAGTTTCAAGACGATCAACCTCAAGAAGAGCGTGCCGTTCGTGGCGCTGCTGCTGATCGTGCTGCTGCTCGCATTGCTGGTCTACCAGCCGCCGCTGGTGCTGTTCGCGAGCTTCATCGCCTACGCCGCATCGGGTTACGTCGTCTCGGCCTGGCACTGGCTGCGCGAGCGCCGTGCGCGGGCCCCCGGATCGCGCTGATCATCCCCCCACACCCCATCCATCCCGCCCTCAGGGGGAGACGAGGCCGAGCGAGAGCGAGGCGGGCGAGGGTACCGAGGATGAGGAATGCAGGGCCGCACGGCACTTGCACGGCCCCGCGGATTCGGTTAGGCTCGATCCAATCATGAGCAGCGCGATTTCCTCCACGGCCCCCTGCACTGCAATCGGCACCCGGACCCTCGCGTCCGCGCCGCTGCTGGCCGGCCTGCTGCTCCTGCTGCGCCCAGCGCGCAGATAAATCCCCTCCCCTCGCTTCGAGCAATGCCCGCACCGCCGGATACCCCGGCGGGACAAGCATATCCATCATCTCCCGCGGAGATACCGATGTCAGACCATTTGATCATATTCGACACCACGTTGCGCGACGGGGAGCAGAGCCCCGGCGCGTCGATGACCAGGGAAGAGAAGACGCGCATCGCGCGCCAGCTGGAGCGGCTGCGCGTCGACGTCATCGAGGCCGGATTCCCGGCCTCGTCCAACGGCGATTTCGAGGCGGTGCAGGACATCGCGCGGGCGATCCAGGACAGCACGGTCTGCGCGCTGGCGCGCGCCAACGAGAACGACGTCCGCCGTGCCGGCGAGGCGCTGAAACCCGCCAGGTCGATGCGCATCCACACGTTCATCGCCAGCTCGCCGATCCACATGCAGATGAAGCTGCGGATGACGCCCGAGCAGGTGCTCGAGCAGGCAGTGAAGGCGATCGGCTGGGCGCGCCGGTACACCGACAACGTCGAGTTCTCGCCGGAGGATGCCGGCCGGTCCGAACCCGATTTCCTCTGCCGGCTGCTCGAGGCAACGATCGCCGCCGGCGCAACCACGGTCAACATCCCCGACACCGTCGGCTACACGATGCCCTGGCAATTCGGCGCGCTGATCAAGTCGTTGCGCGAGCGCGTCCCCAATTCGGACAAGGCGGTGTGGTCGGTGCATTGCCACAACGACCTGGGCGTCGCCGTGGCCAACTCGCTCTCGGCGGTGATGAACGGCGCGCGCCAGGTCGAGTGCACGGTCAACGGGCTGGGCGAGCGCGCGGGCAACGCCTCGCTCGAGGAGATCGTGATGGCGGTGCGCACGCGCAAGGACGTGTTTCCCTGCACGACGCGCATCGAAACGACGCAGATCGTCGCCGCGTCCAAGCTGGTGTCGGGCATCACGGGATTCCCGGTACAGCCGAACAAGGCGATCGTCGGCGCCAATGCCTTCGCGCACGAATCGGGCATCCACCAGGACGGCGTGCTCAAGCACCGCGAGACCTACGAGATCATGCGCGCCGAGGACGTGGGCTGGGGCGCGAACAAGCTCGTGCTGGGCAAGCTCTCCGGACGCAATGCGTTCAAGACCCGGCTCACCGAGCTCGGTATCGACCTGCCCAACGACGAGGCGGTCAACGTCGCCTTCGCACGCTTCAAGGAGCTCGCCGACAAGAAAGGCGAGGTGTTCGACGAGGACCTGCACGCGCTGGTGTCGGAGGAAGGCATCGTTCCCGCGCACGAGCACTACCGGCTCGCCGCGCTCAAGGTGACCTCCGAAACGGGAACGGTGCCCCATGCGCGCGTCGTGATGAACATCGGCGACGCCGAGGTCGTCGCCGAGGTCGGCGGCGACGGGCCGGTGGACGCGGTGTTCAAGGCGATCGAGCGGATGGCGGGATCCCATGCCAGCCTGCTGCTCTACTCGGTCAACGCGATCACGGGCGGCACCGATGCCCAGGGCGAGGTGACGGTGCGGCTCGAGCGCGACGGCAGGATCGTCAACGGCAACGGCGCCGACACCGACATCATCGTCGCGTCGGCCAAGGCGTACGTCAACGCGCTCAACCGCCTGCACGCGGGTGTCGAGCGGCTGAATCCGCAGCTCGCCGCCTAGGCGGGGCCGCCCGAGCGGGGGTCGCGTCGCCCCTGGGGAGTGCCCGGAGCGCCGCCATCGCGGCGCACCGGGCGGCCGCGTTGCTGCAATGCGGTAAAATGCGCGGTTTGAAGCTGCCGGCGGCCTCGGGCCCGGCGCAGCCGCCTCCGCCCGCTTCGGGCCGCTACCGGAAGAAGGACCGCAATGAGCACTCGCAGCTATGGACCCGGCATCGAAATCACCGGCACCGTCACTCCCGAATTCGCCGAGATCCTGACGGGCGACGCCGTCGCTTTCGCCGCCAGGCTGCAGCGGGCCTTCGGTGGCCGGCGCGACGAGCTGCTCGCGCAGCGCGACGCGCGCCAGAAGCGCTTCGACGCGGGCGAGCTGCCGCAGTTCCTCGGCGAGACCCGCGACATCCGCGAAGGCAGCTGGACCTGCGCCCCCGTCGGCGCCGACATCCAGGACCGGCGCGTCGAAATCACCGGGCCTGTCGACCGCAAGATGATCATCAACGCGCTGAACTCCGGCGCGAAGGTGTTCATGGCGGATTTCGAGGATGCGAACACGCCGCGCTGGGCGAACAACATCCAGGGCCACATCAACCTGCGCGATGCGATCCGCCGTCGCATCGACTACGTCTCGCCCGAAGGCAAGGCCTACCGGCTCAACGACAGGATCGCCACGCTGTTCGTCCGTCCCCGCGGCTGGCACCTGCCCGAGAAGCACGTCCTCGTCGACGGGAAGCCGATCTCGGGCGGCATCTTCGATTTCGCGCTCTACTTCTTCCACAACGCGAAGGAGCTGGTCGCGCGCGGCAGCGGTCCGTACTTCTACCTGCCCAAGCTCGAAAGCCGCCTCGAGGCGCGGCTGTGGAACGACATCTTCGTGATGGCGCAGGACGCGCTCGGCATCCCGCGCGGCACGATCAAGGCGACCGTCCTGATCGAGACGATCGTCGCCGCGTTCGAGATGGACGAGATCCTCTACGAGCTGCGCGAGCATTCGGCGGGCCTCAACGCCGGACGCTGGGACTACATCTTCAGCTGCATCAAGAAGTTCCGCAGCAACCGTGATTTCTGCCTCGCCGACCGCGCGCTGGTCACGATGACCACGCATTTCATGAAGAGCTACGCCGAGCTGCTGATCAAGACCTGCCACCGCCGCAATGCCCATGCGATGGGCGGCATGGCGGCGCAGATCCCGGTGAAGAACGACGAGGCAGCCAACGCCGACGCCTTCGCGAAGGTCAAGGCCGACAAGGAGCGCGAGGCGACCTACGGCCACGACGGCACCTGGGTCGCGCATCCGGGGCTGGTCGGGGTCGCGCAGGAGGCTTTCGACCGCCTGATGCCGGCGCCCAACCAGATCGCGAGCAAGCGCCGCGACGACGTCGAGGTCACCGCGGCCGACCTGGTCAAGTTCGAGCCCGAACAGCCGATCACCGAGAGGGGCCTGCGCCTCAACATCAACGTCGCGATCCAGTACATCGGCGCGTGGCTCGCAGGCCAGGGCGCGGTGCCGATCTTCAACCTTATGGAAGACGCGGCGACTGCCGAGATCTCGCGCTCGCAGGTGTGGCAGTGGATCCGCTCGCCCAAGGGCAAGCTCGACGACGGCCGCAAGGTCACGAAGGAGATCGTCGCCCAGCTGCTGCCCGAGGAGATGGCGAAGATCCGCGAGCTGCTGGGACCCGCCTATGCGCAGGGCAAGTACGACGCCGCCGCGGAGATATTCGCCGGCCTCGTCAACAACGACAGCTTCGTCGACTTCCTGACGCTGCCGGCCTACGACCTGATCGACTGAGCATCCTCTCGCGCGAGCGTCGGGCCCGCGGCTTCAGCCGAGGCCCGCGAGCTCGCGTTCGAGGGGCGCATAGCGGCCCGCCAGCGCCTCGATCGCCTCGGCATGCCTGCGCCACTTGTCGCGGTCCGGAGCCGAGACCGTCGTGCGCGAGAGCGGCAGCGTGGCCGATGCGCGTTCGCGCAACGACGCGTCGAACGGCAGGCCTGCGAATCCGGCGATCCTGCGAACCGTCTCGGCGCTGTCGTCGAGCAGGTCGCGGTAGCGCACCGCCATCCAGCGCGCGTGATCGAGCTCGCGCAGATCGCGCAGGATCGTGTCGTTGGCGGCATGCCATTGAAACGCCGCGATGTCGGCAAGCGACTTGCCGTTGAGCGCACGCCAGCCGGGCGGCAGGAGCATGCACCAGTGCCGCAGGTCCCAGCCCGGGAGGTCGGGAAAGGTCACGAAGGCGCCCTTGGCGAGGCCTATCTGCCAGGCTTCCATGATGCTGGCGATCGTTTCGCGCGGATCGCGGTGCAGGAACACCGCGAGCAGGTCGGGAAACAGCTTCAGCATGAAGGGTATGTTCAGCGCGTTGCGGGGCGTCTTCTCCAGCAGCCGGATGCGCCGCGGACGCTGGCTTTCCGGCAGGTCCAGGTAACGTCGACCGCGACTGTCCTGCGCCATGACCAGGAAGCAGGCGCGCATCTGATGGCACAGCGCGGGCGTGGCATCGGCCTCGGCGAGCGCCCCTGACTCGAAGCCGTGCTCCGCGGCATTGAGCTGCGGAAACGCGTTGAATATGAAATGCGATTCCGTGCCGATGCTCCACAGGCTGTCCGAGCAGCGCAGGGTCTCGAACAGCAGGGTGCTGCCGGAGCGCGGTGCGCTCAGGACGATCAGGGGCTGCTGGAACAGCTCGAGCAGGGCCGTGGGTGAATGCTGCGCAGCGACGGCCTCGGCCGCCCGTCTCAGGGCCTGGTGTTGGGGCGAGAGCACCGGCCGAGTTCAGTGCAGGCAAGCACAGGGAACCGGCCGAAAATCGGTGGCCCTGCAGTTTTCCGGAGTGCAGGGCGTATCCGGATGGGCCCGCGTCGAGCAGCAGCAACGCTCGCCGGGGATGACCCAGTCGACGATCATGTGGACGCGGTAGATCGGGCTGGCGTTCTCCACCTGGTGGGCACGGCGATTGTTGATTTCCCAGACCTCGCCTTCCTGCATCGGCTGGCGGCGACCGTCGATGACGAACCGGACGTCGTCGTGCGTCACCAGCGGCACATGGACCCGGTGGGCGTGGGCGAGGCTGAAGTTCCGGTCCATGTGGGGCGGGATGACGCCGCCGGGACACAGCCGGGCCAGGAGCATCCGCACCGGGTAGGCCCGTCCGTGACTTTCCTGCAGGCGCGCGAACTCGGGCGATTCATCGTAGTGATGGCGAATCAGCGCGAGCACCGGTTCGACGTGCTCGCGGAGGGCGGCGTAGTCCGGGCGGGCCGTCGGCTGGGCATGACGGAAATCCTCGTCGAAAATCAGCGGGATGGTCGTGGTCTGCTGGTGCGCCTTGAACTGCTTCCTGCGCCAGCTGTCGCGGTTCCAATCCTCCTCCTGAAATGCGCTCACGCGCTCGCGCAGCGCGGAAATGTCGGCCTTGCCGAGCAGCAGGAAATCGCCTTTGAAGTTCATCGCATCATCGATTCCGAGAATTCGTTTCCCGCGCACCATACCCGATCGGGCGCACGGCTCGCAACTTCGGCAAATATCCGCTGCGGCGGCACGCCGCCGTGCAACCCTTGAGATAAGCTCAAGCTATCGAGTACATTGCCATTGTCAATTGGACATATCAGGGTTCGCGTCGCACAATCATTCGCGAGACTGGCGGCGCGTTCGCACCGCGGGTCCTCGATCCGTCGCCTGCGCCCGTCGGCACGGGCGTCAACGCTGAAGAGGAGCTCGACATGAAATCCCTGAAAGGCACGAAGACTCACGACAACCTGAAGGCCGCGTTCGCAGGCGAATCGCAGGCGAACCGCCGCTACCTCTATTTCGCGAACAAGGCCGACGTCGAAGGCCAGAACGACGTTGCCGCGCTTTTCCGCTCGACTGCCGAAGGCGAGACAGGGCACGCGCACGGCCACCTCGACTACCTGGCGATCGTCGGCGACCCGGCGACCGACCTGCCGATCGGCGCGAGCCGCGACAACCTGAAGGCTGCCGTTGCCGGCGAGACGCACGAGTACACCGACATGTACCCGGGCATGGCGAAGGCCGCGCGCACCGAGGGCTTCGACGAAATCGCCGACTGGTTCGAGACGCTGGCGAAGGCCGAGCGTTCGCACGCCAACCGCTTCCAGAAGGCCCTGGACGCGCTGGCCGACTGACGCGACAGGCAACGACAAGGGGAGCGCGCCGGCGATGACGATCCGCGAAGGCAATCTTCAGGCGCCGACGCGCCACCCGCTCGACTGGCGCAATCCCGAGTTCTACGACGAGGCCGCGCTCTTCAAGGAGATGGAGCGCGTCTTCGACATCTGCCACGGCTGCCGGCGCTGCATATCGCTGTGCGGCTCGTTCCCGACGCTGTTCGACCTCGTCGACGAGAGCAAGACGATGGAGGTCGACGGCGTCGCGAAGGCGGACTACTGGAAAGTCGTCGACCAGTGCTACCTGTGCGACGTCTGCTACATGACCAAGTGTCCCTACGTTCCGCCGCATCCGTGGAACGTCGATTTCCCGCACCTGATGCTGCGCGCCAAGGCCTACAAGTTCAGGAAAGGCCCCGTGCGCAAGCGCGACCGGATGCTGACCTCGACCGACGCCGTCGGCAAGCTCGCGACCATCCCCGTCGTCGTCCACGCGGTCAACAAGGCCAACAGGATGCCGGTGGTACGCAAGATGATGGAGCGCACGCTGGGCGTCGCGGCCGACGCCTGGCTGCCGACCTACGCGACGAAGCCGTTCCCGAAATCGGCGCAGCCGTCGCTGCAATGGCCGGTAAGGGACGGTGAGCGCACGCCGGGCAAGGTCGCCGTGTTCTCGACCTGCTACGTCAACTACAACGAGCCCGGCATCGGCCACGACCTCCTGAAGCTGCTCGACCACATCAAGGTGCCGTACGTCACGATCGCGGGCGAGGCCTGCTGCGGCATGCCCAAGCTCGAGCTGGGCGACCTCGACAGCGTCGAGAAGCTGAAGGACGTCAACATCCCGCTGCTGGCACCCCTGGCCCGCGAAGGCTGGGCGATCGTCTCGCCGGTGCCTTCCTGCACGCTGATGTTCAAGCAGGAGCTGCCGCTGATCTTCCCCGGCGACGACGACGTGAAGGCGGTCGGCGATGCGATGTTCGACCCCTTCGAGTACTTCGTCCTGCGCGACAAGGACGGCCTGCTCGAGCGCGAGTTCAAGCATCCGCTGGGCCAGGTCAGCTACCACATACCCTGCCACTCGCGTGTGCAGAACGTGGGCCAGAAGACGCGCGAAGCGCTCGAATGGATCCCGGGGACGACGGTGAACACCGTCGAGCGCTGCGCCGGCCACGACGGAACCTTCGGCGTCAAGCGCGAGTTCTATGCCGATTCGATGAAGATCGGCAAGCCGGTGTTCCAGCGCATGGCCGACCCCGCGCCGGAGTACATCAGCTCCGACTGCCCGATCGCCGGACGTCGGATCGCGCAGGGCATCGTCCAGTCCGGGGCCCCCGAGCCGCGCCGCGCGCATCCGCTGACCCTGCTGCGGATCGCCTTCGGAATCGATTGACACGGATCAACGTGGAGTCTGCAATGCCAGTCATCACCCGAGACAGCCTCATGACGCTGGAGGCCTATGCGAAGGAGCGCCCGGCGTTCCGTGCGCGCGTTCTCGCGCACAAGCGCGACCGCAGCGTGCATCTGGGCGAGCACCTGACGCTGCTGTTCGAGGACGAGCTCACGATCCGCTACCAGGTCCAGGAGATGCTGCGCATCGAGAAGACCTTCGAGGAGGCCGGGATCCAGGACGAGCTCGATGCCTACAACCCGCTGATTCCCGACGGGAGCAATCTCAAGGCGACGATGCTGATCGAGTACGAGGACGAAGACGAGCGCCGCGGGGCGCTGACGCAGCTCAAGGGCATCGAGGACAGCGTGTGGCTGCGCGTCGACGGCTGCCCCGAGCTGCGCGCAATCGCCGACGAGGACCTCGATCGCGAGAACGAGGACAGATCGGAA
>JAJXTF010000227.1 GCA_021784125.1 Pseudomonadota bacterium
CGCGCTCGATTTCGGGCGCGAGCGCCACGACGAGCGGCGGCAGGAGATATCGGCCCTCGCGGCGTCCGCCGGGGCAACCGTCGTCGGCAGCGTCGGCGGGCGCCGCGCGCGCCCCGACCCGGCGCTGTTCGCCGGCAGCGGCAAGGTCGAAGAGATCGCGCAGCTGCGGCGCGATGGCGCAGCCGACCTGGTGATCTTCGACCATGCGCTGTCGGGTGTGCAGCAGAGGAACCTGGAGCGCACGCTCGAGTGCCGCGTCGTCGATCGCGTGAGCCTGATCCTCGATATCTTCGCGCAGCGCGCACGCAGCGCCGAAGGCAAGCTCCAGGTCGAGCTGGCCCAGCTGAAACACATGGCCACGCGGCTGGTCGGCGGCTGGACCCACCTCGAGCGCCAGAAAGGCGGCATCGGCCTGCGCGGCCCCGGCGAAACCCAGCTCGAGACCGATCGCCGGCTGATCGCCCAGCGCGTGCGGCTGCTGCAGGACCGCCTGAAGCGCGTTTCGAGACGCCGCGCGACGCAGAACCGGGCGCGCCACCGCGCGGCCGTGCGCACCGTCGCGCTGGTCGGCTACACGAACGCGGGAAAATCGACGCTGTTCAACCGGCTAACGCGGGCCAACGTCTACGCCGCCGACCAGCTGTTCGCCACGCTCGACACGACACTGCGCCGCGTCCACGTGCCCGGCGCCCAGGCGATCGTGGTTTCGGACACCGTCGGATTCATCCGCGACCTGCCTCACGACCTCGTCGCCGCCTTCTCCGCCACGCTCGCCGAGGCGGCCGACGCCGACCTGCTGCTGCACGTCATCGACGCCAGCGCCGACAACCGCGACGAGCAGATCGAGGCCGTGGACGGCCTGCTCGCCGAAATCGGGGCGGCCGAGGTGCCCCAGATCCGCATTCTGAACAAGTGCGACCTGGCCGGAATCGAGGCGGGGGTCGAGCGCGATGGCTGTGGTAACATTTCGACGGTTCGCGTGAGCGCGGCGACCGGCACCGGACTGGCCGAGTTGCGCGCCGCGCTTGCCGAACGCTTCCCGCTCGAACCCGTCTTCGACGCCACGGCAACGCCGGCACATTCCGGCTGATCGTCGCTTCTACGCCCAACCATTTCGCAGGTCATGCTGAAAACCGGGATTGCATCGTCATGTCGCTGAACGATCCGCAGTGGGGAAAGCGCGGCAGCGGGGGTGGCGGCGGGGGTGGTCCGCCCGACCTCGACGAGATCTGGCGCAACGTCAACCGCCGGCTGAGCGAGCTCTTCGGACGCAAGCCGCCGCGCGAGCCGCAGGAGGGGGGCGACGGTCCCCGCCACCCGGGCGGACTGCCGCTGAGCGCGCTGGGCTGGATCGTCATGCTGGTCATCCTGGTGTGGCTCGCCAGCGGCTTCTACATCGTCGACGCGGGACGCCGCGGCGTCGTGACGCGCTTCGGCCGCTACACGGAGACGACGCAGCCCGGACCGCGCTGGCACCTTCCCTATCCGATCGAGTCGGTCGAGCTCGTCGATTTCTCGCAGGTGAAGACGATCGAGGTCGGCTACCGCAACACGCCGAAGAACAAGATCGACAAGGAAGCGGTGATGCTGACCGATGACGAGAACATCATCGACATCGAGTTTGCCGTCCAGTACAACCTGAAGAGCGCCGAAGAGTACGTCTTCAAGAACCGGAACCCGGACCGGATCGTCGCCTACGTCGCCGAGTCGGCGATCCGCGAGGTCGTCGGCAGCAGCAAGATGGACTTCGCGCTCTACGAGGGGCGCGAGCAGATCGCGAAGCAGACCGAGCAGTTGATGCAGCAGATGCTCGATCGCTACCAGACCGGCGTGTTCGTGCAGAAGGTGACGCTGCAGAACGTGCAGCCGCCCGACAAGGTGCAAGCCGCGTTCGACGACGCCGTGAAGGCCGGCCAGGACCGCGAGCGGCTCAAGAACGAAGGCCAAGCCTATGCGAACGACGTCGTCCCGCGTGCGCGCGGCATGGCAGCGCGCCTGATGGAGGAGGCCAACGGCTACACGTCCGAGGTCGTCCAGCGGGCGCAGGGCGATGCCGAGCGCTTCACCCAGGTCCTCGGTCAGTACGACAAGGCCCCGGGCGTCACGCGCGAACGCCTCTATCTCGACATGATGCAGTCGGTGCTCGGCAACTCGAGCAAGATCCTCGTCGACCAGAAAGGGTCGAGCCTGCTGTACCTGCCGCTCGACAAGCTGATCCAGCAATCGTCTGCGGGCGTCGCGTCGGGCCCGGGGCCCGCGGCCGACGCCGCTGCGCCCGCCACGCCGCGCAGCGCCGCACCGGCTGCCGATGCGTCGGCATCGGCCGGCTTCGATCCGTCGCGCTCGCGCGACGCGCTGCGCAACCGCGAGGGCCGCTGAGATGAAGATCACCTTGCCGATCCTCGCAGCCGTCGTCGCACTGCTGCTCGTCGCGTCGCAGTCGATCTACACGGTCGACCAGCGCAAGTATGCGGTCAAGTTCCAGCTGGGCGAGATCGTCCAGACGCACTCGAAAGCCGGCCTCTATTTCAAGTGGCCGCTGGTCCAGAACGTGAAGTTCTTCGACCGGGTCAACCTGACCCTCGACAATCCCGAGCCGGACCGGATGACGACGTCGGAGAAGAAGCCGCTGCTGGTCGACTTCTTCGTTCTGTGGCGCATCGTCGACGTGCGCCAGTATTACGTCTCGGTGCAGGGCGACGAGGAAGCCGCACGCCGGCGCCTGACGCAGACGGTGCGCGCCAACCTTGCCCAGGAATTCAACAAGTACAACGTCCACGACGCGATCTCGACCGCGCGCGACAAGATCACGACGGTCACGCAGCAGAAGGCCAACGCCGACGCCAAGTCCATCGGCGTCGAGGTCGTCGACGTCAGGCTGCGCCGCGTCGAGCTCCCGCCCGACGTCACCGGTCCGGTGTACCAGCGGATGGAATCGGAGCGCCGCCGCGTCGCCAACGAGCTGCGTTCCACCGGCGCCGCCGAGTCCGAGCAGATCCGCGCCGACGCCGACCGGCAGAAGCAGGTGATCCTCGCCGACGCCTACCGCCAGGCGCAGAAGATCAAGGGTGACGGCGACGCCAAGGCCTCGGCCATCTACGCGCAGGCCTACGGCAGGAATCCCGAGTTCTACGCTTTCTACCGCAGCCTCGACGCCTACAAGGCGACGTTCCACAGCAAGAGCGACATGCTGGTGCTCGACCCGAGCTCGGAGTTCTTCAAGTACTTCAAGCAGCTCGGCATCGGCCCGACGCTGTCGCCCAGGGCTGCAAAATAGCTTGCGGCGGGACGCGCACCGAGGGGGATCGGCGTGGCCGAGACGCTCTGGACCGCACTGGCGCTGCTGCTCGTCCTCGAGGGATTGCTGCCGTTCATGGCGCCGCGGCTGTGGCGCGACTCGTTCCGCCGGCTCACCGAGCTGACGGACGGGCAGCTGCGGTTCATCGGCATGATTTCGATCGGCATCGGCCTCGCCGCGCTCTACCTCGCACAAAATGCATAAGTGGCTGCTCCCCGAGGCGATCGACGACGTCCTGCCGTCCGAGGCCGCGCAGATCGAAGTGCTGCGTCGCGCCTTGCTCGACCACTTCGCCGCGCAGGACTACCGCCTGGTCAGCCCGCCGCTGATCGAGCACCTCGACTCGCTGCTGACCGGCAGCGGCCGCGATCTCGACCTGCAGACCTTCAAGGTCGTCGACCCGATGTCGGGCCGGCTGGTCGGCGTGCGCGCCGACATCACGCCTCAGGTCGCCCGGATCGATTCCCACCTGCTGAACGAACCGGGGCCGACGCGCCTCTGCTACGCCGGCAGCGTCCTGCGTGCCGTCGCGAGCGGACCGGGCGCGACGCGTGAAGTGATGCAGATCGGCGCCGAGCTCTTCGGCGTCGCGGGCATCGATGGCGATCGCGAGGTCGTCGCGCTCGCCGTTTCCTCGCTGCGCGCCGCGGGATTGCGCGGCCTGCACCTCGACCTCGGGCACGTGGGCATCTACCGCGCGCTCGAAAGCGGGGCCGGGCTCTCCGGCAGCGGCGAGACCGCCGACCTGTTCGACGCGTTGCGCTTCAAGGACCGGCCGGCCGTCGTCGCGCTGACCGAGCGCCTGCCGCGCGTCTGGCGCGACGCGCTGGTGGCGCTGCCGACGCTCTACGGTCCGGTGGCAGAGGTGCTGCCTGCGGCACGCGAAGCGCTGCCCGACACGCCGGCGATCGCCAACGCGCTGGCGACGCTGGACGCGCTTGCCGCAGGCGCGGCTCCGCTGGTCGATGCGCTGCACGTCGATCTGGCCGACCTGCGCGGTTATCATTATCACAACGGTGCGATCTTCTCCGTGTTCACCGCGGGCGAGGCGAATGCCGTCGGCAACGGCGGGCGCTACGACGGCATCGGCAAGGCCTTCGGCCGGTCGCGACCCGCGACCGGGTTCACGCTGGACCTGCGGCAGCTGGCCGACGTGCTCGGCCGCAGCAGCTAGCTCCAACCTTTTCAAGAAGCGAATCGAATGGGAAAGAACGTCGTCGTCATCGGCGCCCAGTGGGGCGACGAGGGCAAGGGCAAGGTCGTCGACTGGCTGACCGACAGTGCGCAGGGTGTCGTGCGTTTCCAGGGCGGGCACAACGCCGGCCACACGCTGGTCATCGGCGGCCACAAGACGGTGCTGCGGCTGATACCGTCGGGGGTGCTGCGCAAGGACGTCGCGATCCTCATCGGCAACGGCGTCGTGCTGTCGCCGTCGGCGCTGCTGCAGGAGATCGACGAGCTCGAGAGCGCCGGCGTCGACGTGCGTTCACGGCTCAAGATCTCGCCGGCCTGCCCGCTGGTGCTCCCGATCCACGTCGCGCTCGACCAGGCGCGCGAGGC
>JAJXTF010000029.1 GCA_021784125.1 Pseudomonadota bacterium
AAGGTCTCGTCGAACATCACGGCCTCTCCGTCGCGCCAGGAGTACGGCTCGCCGTCGACGACGATGCGGCAGCTGTCGGCATTCGGCGTGACCAGTCCCAAGTGGTAGCGCAACGATCCCGCGAAGGGGTCGCGGTGGGCACCGAGCTTGCTGCCCGGCGGCAGTAGCGCGAACATCGCCGCGTTGACGCCGGGGACCGACTGCACCAGCTCGACGGTCTTCGGGCACAGCGCTTTCGCCGACGGTAGCGGCTCGTCGTACCACTTGACATAGAAGCGCTTCCAGCCGGTCCTGAAGAACGAATTGAATCCGAGGTCGTTGTAGGTGGCGGCGGCGCGGATCCGGCCTTCGTCGAGGAGCTGCAGCGCCTCGGCACGGATCGTCCGCCAGTTGTCGGTCAGCGCCTGCAGGGCGGGAAAGCGCGCGACCTCCACATAAGGCCGGTTAGGCACTGCGGAGAACAGGTACATCAGCGTGTTGTACGGCGCCATCAGCGACGAATGGTCGGTCAGCTGGCGGAAGAAGCCGTGGCGCACCCGGCCGCGGTAATGGACGTACACCGCCGACGCGACGAACAGGTACAGGACGATGAACCTGGGTGCGAGCAGCGTGGCGAGCATGGTCCAGGACAGTGGGGAACCCGGGTCAGACCCGGGTTTCCGCGCCGAGTTTCGCGCGGAATCCGCGCGGCCTCAACCGCCGGCCGCCGCGGTGCGCCGCGCCCGGGAGGATTTGCGTCGCGCGGATTTCCAGCGGCGGTGCACCCACCACCACTGCTCGGGGTGGCGCAGGATCATCCGCTCGAGCGCCGCGTTGTAGGCGCGGGTTGTGCGCCGGATCGCTTCGTTGGTGTCGGCATCGTCGATCGCGGCGACCGGCACCTCGAAACGCAGGACGTGCGTCCCGTCCGGCTCGCGCCAGGAGCAGGCAGGCAGCACCGGGGCGCCGGTGGCGAGCGCGATGATCGCGAGGCTCTTGAAGGTTCCCGCCGGGGTGCCGAAGAACTCGACGTCGATGCCGTCGCTGCCGCCGGCGTACTGGTCGAAAGGGAACACGATGACGTCGCCGCTTTCGAGCAGCGACACGATGCGGTCCAGCGAACCGCGCTTGCCGATCACCCCGAAACCCGAGCGGTTGAAGCGCCGGGTCACCAGCGCGTCGAGCCAGCGCGGCTTGATCGGCCGGCGCACGAAATGGAAGCGTCCGCGCACCTCCGGGTAGTTCTGGATGCCGGCGACGGTGGCCACTTCCCAGTTGCCGAAGTGTCCGGTCAGGATCAGCACGCCCCGGCCGGCGCGAAACGCTTCGGTGAAGGCTTCCAGTCCCTCGACGCGCACCAGCGCCCGCTTGCGCTCGGCCGACAGCCAGCGGAAGCGGAAGAACTCGACGACCAGCCGCCACAGGTGGGCGTAGTGCGCCTGCGCGAGGCGATCGATCTCGGCGGCGGGCACCGCGGCGCCGAACACCCGCCGCAGGTTCGCGACGATCACGTCGCGCCGGAACGGGAACACGCGGAAGAACACGCGTCCGGAGATCGGGATCTCGGTCGTCGCGGGCAGCGCCAGCGCGACCGCCGACGCGTTCGTGCGATCGTGGGTCAGCGACACCGCGATGCCGGCGAGCCGCGCGCGATCGAGCAGCGCCCGGGCCCGCGAACTGCATTCGATCGCGGGCGCGCCATAACCGTCGCGGACCACCGAGAAATCGGCGGGCTCGATCTTCCCGGCGGAAAGCTCGCGGGGAAAGAGCTTGATGCAGGCCTCCTTCGCCGCGTAGCGCGCGGCGAGGCTCGCGCAGCGCCCGGGTCCGTTGCCCGCGTCGGCAAGCTCCTGCGCCGAGAAGATCTTCGACAGGTCGGCCGCGGGGGTTTCGGCGAGCAGCCGTTCGATGCGCGAAATCTCGATGCTGTCGATGCCGCATCGAGCCGGCGCGGGCGCGGGCGCTGGCGTGGCGGTGGCGGGATCGGCGCCCTGCGCGTTCATCGGGCCGGCAGCGCGAGCGTCAGGCCGGCGCCGGGCCCATCAGGCCGGTAGCGCGCGCAGCACCAGCGCGGCGTCGGTGCCGGCGAAGCCGCGGCAGAGCACCAGCGCGATGTCGCTCCTGGGCGCCTGCGGCTCGCGCGAGATCGGCAGCCCGGCGCAGGCGGGGTCCGGTTCGGCGAAGGTGGCGATTCCCGGCACGACTTTCGCGCGCAGCGCGCAGAGCGCGATCGTCGCCTCGACGATGCCGGCGGCGGCGATCAGGTGGCCGATCGCCCACTTGAAAGCGGTGACCGGCGGGCAGGCGTCGCCGAAAGTGCGCCGGATCCCCAGCGCCTCCGAGGCATCGGACTGCACGGTGCCGTTGCCGTGCGCGACGATCATGCCGACGTCCGCAGCGTCGATCCCGGCATCGGCCAGGGCCAGCGCGATCGCGCGCGCGACGCCGTCGCCGTCGTCGCGGATCGCGAGCAGTCCGGTCGCCTCGCAGGCGTAGCCGCCGCCCAGCACTTCGCCGATCGCGCTGCCGCCGCGCTGCGCGAGCGCGGCCTCGGTCTCGAGCGCCAGCGCACCCGCGCCTTCGCCGAACACGCTGCCATCGCGCGCGGCGTCGAAAGGACGCAGCGCGCCTGACGAGAGCAGGCCGCAGCGGTGGTAGTAGAGGACGTTCTGGGGTTCGAACGGCGTATCGTGGCCGATCGCGATCGCGCGGTCGGCTTCGCCCTGCTTGAGCGCCTCGGCCGCCTCGATGACGGCGAGCGATCCACCCACGCTGTGGTTGGTGATGCAGGCGTTGGCGCCTTTCAGCCGGTTGCGGATGCCGACGTGGCACAGCACGTTGTTGGGCAGCGTGCGCAGCAGCCACATCGGGTTCACCGTTTCCGCGAGCTTCGCGCCGAAAGCCTGGAGGTCGCCCCCGGTCTCGCTCATCAGCGGGAAGTAGTCGTACTGGTTCTCGAAAGCCCCGCCGCCCGAGCCCACGTACAGGCCGGTGCGGTCGGCGAAGCGCGCCGAGGCCGCGTCGTCGAGGGTCTGGCGGTAGCGCGCGTAGCCGGCTGCTTCGGCGGCACGATCGCCGGCGTAGATGCCGACAAAATCGGTGCGCCGGATGAACTTGTGCAGCTTGCGGTCCTCGACCAGCGCGCGCGGATTGAAATCGGCGATCTCGGCCGCGTTCGTCACCGGCCAGCCCGTCGTGTCGAAGCCGCGGATCGGCGCGATCGCCGAGCGCCCGGCGAGGATGGCGTCGAGCATCGACGCGGGATCCATGCCCAAGCCGCAGACGGCGCCGCTGCCGGCGATGAGGATGCGCGCGGGCGTGGTCACGGGCGGTGGCCGGGAAGGACGGCGTGGCAAGGCGAGGGGAGCGTCGCGGTCATCGCAGGCCCTCCACGAGGTCGGGATTGCGCAGCACGACGCAGCTGTTCGATCCGCCGAAGCCGAAGGAATTGGACAGCGTCATCCTCACGCGCTGGCGGCGCGGCCCGCCGAGGACCAGATTGAGATTGCAGTCGGGATCGGGCACGCGGTAGTTGGCGTTGACCGGCATCTCCGAGCGGTCGATCGCCAATGCGCAGATCGCGACCTCGACGGCACCCGCCGCCGCGATCAGGTGTCCCATCACGCTCTTGGTCGAGCTGACCGACACGCGGTCGGCATCGGCGCCGAACACTGCGCGGATCGCCGCACTCTCGCTGCGGTCGTTCATGCCGGTCGAGGTGCCGTGCGCATTGATGTAGTCGATGTCCGCGGCGCTCGCGCCGGCGTCGGCCAGCCCAGAGCGCATCGACTGGATCGGGCCGTCGCCGTCGGGCGGTGAATCGGTGATCCGGTACGACGACAGGGAATTGCCGTCACCGGCGAGCTCGGCGTAGATGCGGGCGCCGCGCTGCCTCGCCGACTCCCATTCCTCGAGCACGACGAAGCCGGCGCCTTCGCCCAGCACGAAGCCGTTGCGCGTCGCGTCGAACGGGCGGCTGGCGCGCTCGGGCGCGTCGTTGTCGGCGGACACTGCGGAGAGCAGGCAGAAGCCGGCGAGCCCGACCGGACTGATCATCGAGTCGAAGCCACCGGCGAGCGCGCGGTCGACGGCGCCGCGACGAATGAGCTTCAGCGCGGTGCCGATCGCCTGGCCGCCGGATGCGCAGGCGGTGTGCACCGACGTCGCGTAGCCGCGGATGCCGAACCGCCGCGTCAGCAGCGCGATGCCCGCGGTGCTCTGGCTGCGGCAGAAGGCCAGCGGGTCGGCGGCCGCAGGATCGCTCGCCAACAGCCGGGTGTCGAGCTCGCCACCGGCGGCCGAATGGCGCTGCACCCCCGCGAGGTCTGAGAATTCGACGCCCATCATGCCGGTGCCGACCGCACAGCCCCAGCGGCCGCCGTCCGCAGCGGTGGGTGCAATGGCCGCGTCGCGCATCGCTTCCTCGGCGGCGGCCAGGGCGAAGCGATGCGAGCGGTTCGTGTACTTGAGGAGCTTGCGCTCGGCGGTGATCACGTCCGTATCGAAGCCCTTGACCTCGGCAGCGATGCGCGTCGTGAATCCGGAGGCGTCGAACAGCGTGATCGGCGCGGCGCCGCTCCGGCTGCCGTCGAGCGCGGCCCAGGTCGATGCGACGTCGTTGCCGACCGGCGTGACCAACCCGATGCCGGTGATCGCGACGCGGCGCCGCGGCGTCATCCAGCGCTCCCGTGCAGCGCCTGCGGCGATGCGATTTCGGCATCGCGTTCCCCGGCGCGGGGCGCGGCGATCTCCAGGCGCGCGCTCGCGACCAGCCTGTCGCCGGTGCGCGCAGTGAGCATCGCGCGGACGGCAGCGTCGTCGAGCGGCGCGAGCTCGACGCCGATGTCGAGCTTCTGGCCCGGTTCGATGAACGAGCGCATCTTGACGTGGGTCACCCGGGTGGGCCGCGGCGCTGCGCCGTGCAGCGCCGGGGCCGAGCGCGCGAGATCTAGGGCGAGCGAGAGCTGTGCATCGAGCAGCAGCGTCGCCGGGAACACCGGGCGGCGCGGGAAATGGTCGCCGAAGAAAGGTGCCGTCCGCGGCACCTCCAGCGTTGCGCGAAGCAGGCTGCCCGCGACGAGCTGCGTGACGCTGAACGGAATGCGCTCGACGCCATGGAATCGCCCGGGCGGCGCACCCGCAGCGCGCAGCAGGGCGAGCCGCTCGCGCAGCGCATCGGGCGAATCGAAATCGGCGACAGGCAGCATCGGCCCGAGGCAGTCGATCAGCTCGACGATGGGACGGCCGCCGGCATTCGCCCGCCCGTTGTAGGCGACGGCGTCGTCGTCGCATTCGAGGATGTCGACTTCGAGCGTCAGCGTTTCTCCGGGACGCGCATCGGAATGGAACAGCGTCTCGGTCGCGAGCGCCGCCACGGGCCGGCCGCGGAAGTCGATCCTGTCCATCGCGACCCAGGCGGCGAGCTGGCCCACCGCCTCGGCAACGAAGCACGACGGGAAGGACGGGAGATCCGGCGGGATCGCGAACGTCCCCCGCGCGCGCTTCCCGGCAGTGAATTCGTCAATGCGGTCGACGAACGAGTACGCGGCGAAGCGATCCTGGTCGGAGCTCATCGGTGATCGGCCCGAAAAACCTCGAAAAACCGGGTCTGACCCTGAGGGTATCCCCTAGGCCGCTGGGGCTTCCTTCTGGGCGCGGATGACGAGCTTGCAGAAGGTCGTCGGCGTGAACAGCCGCGGAATGTCGGCGACCTTCATCGGGGTCTTGAAGCGCTCGTCGGACACCTCCGACAGATAGCTCTTGAGCTGCGCGAGGCCCTTGTCGGTGACGATGCCTTTCTGCTCGAACTCGGCGTCGGGCAGGTCGCCGCGGGCATTCTCGACGATCTTGCCGCGCGGGATCTTGATCTTGAACGCTCGCTCCAGCCTGAACACCATGTCGAGGAAATCGATCGACTCGGCGTCGAGGCCCTCGATCAGCGACACGTCGGGCTTGATGTCGTCGACGTCGCAGCCGAGCGCGTCGGCCATGGTCTCGGCGACCTTCGGAAACACCGCCATGATTTCGTCCTGCGTGACCGGAATTTCAGCCATAACCGCTTTCTCCCTTCAGTCGAACTTGAATCCGCCGTCGATGTGGAACACCTGTCCCGTGACGTACGCCGCGTAATCCGACGCGAGAAACCACACGGCATTGGCGACATCCTGCGCCGTGCCATAGCGCCTGAGCAGGATCTTCGCCTTGACTTCGTCGCCGGCGAGCTCGCGCACCGCCTGCGACATCTCGGTGTCGATCACGCCCGGGGCGACGGCATTGACGCGTATCTTCCGCGGTGCGAGCTCGACGGCGAGCGCGCGCGTGAAGGCGTCGATCGCCCCCTTGCTCGCCGCGTAATTCGTCTGCCCGCGTCCGCCTTTTTCCCCGGCGACCGAGCTGAGATTGACGATGCAACCGGCGCGCTGCATCACCATGTAGGGCGCGACGGCGCGCGTGACGTTGAACACGCCGCCGACGTTGGTGTCGAGCACCACGGCCACGTCCTCGTCGGACAGCGCGGTCAACGGATTGTCGCGGATCACCCCGGCGTTGTTCACCAGCACGTCGATGCGCCCGGCGCGGTCGGCGATGCGCTCGACCGCGGCCTGGCAGGCGGCGGAATCGCGGATGTCGACCTGCTCGGCATGCACGTCGTGGCCCGCTGCGCGCAATGCGTCGACGACGGCCTGCGCGGCTGCGGCGTTGCCGCGGTAGAAGAAGGCCACCTGGGCGCCTTCGTCGGCGAACAGCTCGACGACGGCGCGGCCGATGCCACGGCTGCCGCCGGTCACCAGCACCGACTTGCCGGCGAGTCCCGAGGGCGTCATTGGTCCCCCCACGCTCGCGGCTTCGCCGCTGCGCTGCCCCCGGAGGGGGCGCAGTTCGCACCTTGGGGCGACCCGGCGGCGCTCATCATCCGGAGATGCAGAATCCGCCGTCGACGACCAGCGTGTGGCCATTGATCATCGAGGCTTCGGGGAGGCACAGCAGGTAGACGGCGCCCGCGACGTCGTCGGGGGTCAGCACCGGCCCGGCCGGCGTGCGCTGCGCAAAATTCGCGAGCAGCTGGTCGCGGTTCGGGAAATACGCGAGCGCGTCGGTGTCGACGACGCCGGCGCTCACCGTGTTGACGCGGATGCCGCGCGGCCCAAGCTCCTGCGCCAGCGCCCGGACCAGCGCCTCGAGCGCCGCCTTGGATGCGCCGATGAATCCGTAGCCCGGCATCGCGCGCTGCGCGCCGAGGCTCGACATCGCGATGATGCGCCCGCCGTCCTTCATCATCGGGACCGCGTGCTGGGCGAGCAGATTGACCGCAAGTGCGTTGGTCTCGACGCACCAGCGCCAGTGCTTCAAGCCCATTTCCATCACCGGCTTCAGCACCCCCGATGCCGCGTTGCTGACGACGATGTCGAGGCGGTCGAAATGCGAGCGCAGGGTGTCGAACATCTCGTCGACGCTGTCGGGGACGCCGACGCTGCCCTGGATGGAGATGGCGCGGCGCCCGAGCGCGCGCAACTCGGCGCACAGCGCCTCGGCCTCCTCGTGGCTGTTGTAATAGTTGACGGCGACGTCGGCGCCGGCCGTCGCGAGCTTCTTCGCGATCGCGCGACCGATGCCGCGGGCGCCGCCGGTCACCAGCGCAACTTGGCCTTGCAGGACGGCTGTCATCAGCGGGTCGTTCGGGGACGGAAGTAGGGGGCGCAATGGCGCGCCATCTGCGGCGCCGTGTGCAACGCGCTCGCCGGCAGTCTGCGGTACGGTCGGCCAGACAGGCCGCTCGGGGTCCGCAATCGCGCAACGATGCGAAAGACCGGCATTTTACCCGCCTCGCCGGACAATCATCTCGCGGGGCTTTCGGTCGCCGTCCGGGTGGCCAGCCAGGCACGCACCAGGTGTTGCGCCTCCAGGCACCAATGGCGCTTGATGCTGTACCAGACGTCGGCCGCCCACAGGATGTGCTGCCGGGCCTCCGCCGGCAGCGACGAGGTGTCGTGCTTTCCCCCCGGGACGTACGCGTCGATCCAGTCGCGCACCTCCGGCTCGAGCGCGAGCGGCGCGACATCCGGCAGGAAGACGTGGTTGTAGTTCGAGGGGAGCTCGACGTTTCGCACCTCGGCCGTGCCGTTGGGGCGGTAATCCTCGGTCGATCCGGGATAGTCCATCGCGACCAGGTCGAAATCGATCGAGAAGCCGGTGAACTCATCGACCGTGTCGGGGATGGTCGTCAGCCTGTCGGCCATCGACCATTGGTTGGGCATCAGGAAGGCGAGTCCCCCGGCGCCGACCACGCTGGCATAGGCGACGGACAGCCCGACGACCGGGCGCTCGCGGTGGGTGTAGGGGTCGACGATGGTCGTGCGCTCCTCGAACTGGCCGGTCAGGGGATCGAACACCCGCAGCGAAGGCGCGAAGTCCCCGGCGAGCTCGTGCAGCACCTTGATGGCCTGCATGCCGCCCTGGCTGTGGCCGATCAGCATCGGCCGCAGCCCGGCGTGCTCGTATTCCCAGGCGACGATTCCGACGAGCAGTGCGCTGTCGTCGTAGGGACTGTAGGACCAGTCGCCGCTGCCCGGATCGCGGATGCGCGATTCCGGATAGCCCATCCGGGTGAGGAAGATCCCGAAGGACTTCATCAGCAGGTAGACGGGAAAGATGCCGCCGTGCAGCAGCATGATCCGCGGCGTGGGGCCTTTCGCGAGCGTTTCGCGGACGTCCCTGCCGCTGATGTGGTCGGGGTCGAGCGCGAGCAGGCGGTCCCGTACCGCGGCGGGCGGCACCGACGCGAACGGATCCGCGTTCGCCTCGGCGCGCGCCGAGGCGGGTGGCTGCGTCGCGCAGCCGACGGATCCGACGGCAACGGCGATGGCCAGCAGGACGGCCCACGTGGATTTCGTCATGGCAGCGCGTGAATGCGGGCGAGGATGTCGCTCCACATTCTATCGATTTCGTCGCGCGTTGCTGCGCTCGTCCGCCAGGACACGCCTGCTTGCATCGTTCCGTTCGACGTCGTCGCCGCGACGACGATCGGCGCGATCGGCCCGGTCGGCACGCCGCGGATGTAGAGCGGGACCGGATCCTCGCCGCAGCGCCGCCACAGCGCGTCGACGTTCAGCGTCGACGTACCCGCACCGACCGGATAGTTCTTCGCATAGACGCCCATGCGCTGCTGCGGCGACTGGAAGCGGCCGATGATGCGGTCGATGCGCATCGCGAACAGCGTCGCGAGATAGAGCCGCTCGCGCTTGATCCGCGACGTCTGCCGGTGCACGTCCCGGGCCAGCGCGTCCAGCGCCACGCCGTCGGGGACCGGGTGCGACACGCGAAACGAGCTCAGGAACTGGCCGAACGCGTCGCGCGCCGCGTCGCCGTGCTCGTCGCGCAGGTTCACGATCGATGCGACGGCGAGCTCGTGGCGGCGGGCCGCCTGCGACCGCCCGGGGTTGCGCTGCGCCTGGGCGAGGAGCAGCAGCGCGAGCAGGACGTCGTTGAACGTCACGCCCCAGCGCTTCGCTGCCGCACGCAGCGTCGCGAAGTCGGCGCCGCTCACGCTGAACAGTGCGAAACCGTTGTGGCCCTCCTCGATCCGGCGGTAGCGCGGGCGCACCGTCCGGCGACAGCTCTGCGCCATCGCGGGCATCCGGGCGAGCGCCCGGGCGAAATGCAGCGGGTGCCGCGCGAACAGCCGCCAGTGCCTGCGCGGATAGCGCTCGGGCGGGGGCGCAGCCTGCGGCTGTCCCTCGTAGCGGGCGGCGATCGCGTTCATCAGCGCGACGATCGAATCGCCTCCGGCGATGAAATGGTCGTAGGCGAGGCCGAGGAAGAAACCGTCGCCCGTCGTCAGCGCGAAGAACCGGAAAGGGTCGATGCGCCCGCGGCGCTCGAAGGGCAGGTTCATCAGGCGCTCGATCTCCCGCTCGAGGCGCGGCTGCCATTCGCTTCCCGCTTCGATCACGTCGATCGTGCTTGCGGCGGGCCCGCCGTGCCACGCATAGCGGCCGCGGCGGCGGTCGAGCTCGAGCCCGGTGAGCCCCGCCTGCGCGAGTTCGGCGTCGATCGCGCGTTGCAGTGCGTCGCGGTCCAGGGGCCGGGGGATGCGCAGCGCGTGAACGGCGATGTACGGATGCTGGTCGCGCCAGTCGAGCATCGTCGACTGGAACAGGTTGAGTCGGCCCGGCAGGCGGCTCATCGCGCGCGTTCCGGCTCCGGGTCGCGCATCAGGGTCGCGGATGCGCGCGGCCGTCAGGATCGGCGGCCGCCGAGCCGTGGCAGGAAGCGACCCGTCTGCTCGACATAGCGTCGCCAGGCATCGCCGTGCATGCGCGCGAGATGGGCCTCCTCGTTGCGCGCCTTGATGTTCATCAGCGACAGGTGCAGCGCGGCCAGCGCGATCATCGACGGCGTCGGAAGGACGACGGCGGTCGAGATCATGATCAGGATGCTGAACGCGTAGATCGGGTGACGGATGCGACGGAAAGGGCCGTCGGTGATCAGCGCCGTATGGTCGTCGCTGATGTCCATCCGCCAGTCGTCGCCCATCCTGCGCCAGCAGTGGAGGGTCAGCAGGAAGCCCGCGACGGCGGCGAGCGCCGCGGCCCAGCGCAGCACGACGTACACGCCCGCGGTCGCGAAGCCGGGCAGGGCGAACGGACCGCCCGAATGGGTGAGGCCGACCCAGGGCAGGATGCACCACAGGGCGACCATCGGCACGAACAGCAGCCACATCCTGCGCTCGCCCGGCCGCTCGGGGACGAGCCCGACGTCGTGATGCAGGTGACGGCGTATGCGCCTTGCCATCGCACCCACACGCAGCCAGTATGCGGAAACGGTCAGCGCCACGACGAGCAGGGGAATGTCGCGCATCCGGTCGTCACATGCGTTCGATGATCGCGGCAATGCCCTGGCCGCCGCCGATGCACATCGTGATCAGCCCGTAGCGCTTGCCGCTGCGGTGCAGTTCGTACATCGCCTTGATGGTCAGGATGCATCCGGTGGCGCCGATCGGATGCCCCAGGGCCACGGCGCCACCGTTCGGATTGACCTTCGCCGGATCGAGGCCGAGGTCCTTGTTCACGCCCAGCGCCTGTGCGGCGAAAGCCTCGTTGGATTCGATGACGTCGATGTCCGCGAGCGTGAGCCCGGCCTTGGAAAGGGCATTGCGGACCGCGCTCACCGGGCCCAGACCCATGATCTTCGGGTCGATGCCGGCGTGGCCGTAGGAGACCAGCCGCGCCATCGGCTGCAGGTTTGCGCGTTTTGCCGCCTGCATTTCCATCAGGACGACCGCGGCGGCCGCATCGTTGATTCCCGACGCGTTGCCCGCAGTAACCGTCCCGTTCTCCCTGGCGAACGCCGCCTTGAGCTTCGCCATGCCCTCGAGCGTGGCATCGGCGCGCACGTGCTCGTCGGTGTCGAACTGCACGGGCCCTTTCCGGCTCTTGAGCTCGATCGGCAGAATCTGCGACTTGAAGCGCCCGTCGGCGATGGCGGCAGCGGCGCGGCGGTGGCTCTCGACGGCGAACGCGTCCTGCTGCTCGCGCGTGATGCCGCAGCGGGTCGCGACGTTCTCCGCGGTGATGCCCATGTGCACGGTGTCGAAGGGGTCGGTCAGGGCGCCGACCATCATGTCGACCGCCTTGGCGTCGCCCATCCGCGTGCCCCAGCGCTGGGTGAGATTCGCATAGGCGGCACGGCTCATGCTCTCGGCGCCACCGCCCACCGCCGCGTCGGTGTCGCCCAGCATGATGTACTGCGACGCGCTGACGATCGCCTGCATGCCGCTGCCGCACAGCCGGTTGACGGTCAGCGCCGCGCTGCTGTGGGCAAGGCCGCCGTTGACCGCCGCGACGCGCGACAGGTACATGTCCTTCGCTTCGGTGTGGATGACGTTGCCGACGACGCAGTGCCCGATCTGCTGCGGGTCGATCTTCGCCCGCGCCACCGCCTCGCGCACGACGCGCGCGCCGAGCTCGGTGGGCGCGACGTCCTTGAGGGAGCCGCCGTAATCGCCGATCGCGGTCCGCACACCGCTCAGAATGACGACTTCCCGTCCGTTGGCCATGGCTGTCTCCTTCGCAAAGTCCGATTATCCTACGCTTGTGACTGCGCGGCATTGGCAGGCAGCCCATTCTGCGTCAGGCTATGCGCGAGGCGATCGACGGGACCGCGGGGCACGGACGCCTGGGCAGCGGAAGCCGGCTGCGCTGCGACGAGGAGAGGATCATGGCGACGGAAGCCAGATGGCGTCATCACGGCGTGCGCGTCGTGGCGTCGAATCAGCTCGACCCCAACACCGCGCAGACGCCGGGGATGAATCGTGCGGCCGCGGTCAATTTCGCGCGCATGGGCGCCGAAAAGCTCTGGGCCGGCACCGTCGTCATACATCCGAACGCGAAGACCGGCGCGCACCACCACGGCCCGGTCGAAAGCGTCATCTACGTCGTCAGCGGCAGGGCGCGGATGCGCTGGGGAGACCGGCTCGAGTTCACGGCGGAAGCCGGCCCCGGCGACTTCATCTACGTGCCGCCCTACGTTCCGCACCAGGAGATCAACGCCAGCGACACCGAGCCCCTGTCCTGCGTGCTCTGTCGCAGTGGCCAGGAGCCGGTCGTGGTGAACCTCGACCTGCCCAACGTCGAGCCCAATCCCGAGAACGTCCCCTGGGTCGACAACATCCATCCCGAGCCGCGCTGAGAATCGCCTGACCCGCCGCAGGTTGGTCAGTGCCCATCGGCATGCGCAGATTTCGCAGGGGCGCACGGTGCCGGGTACTCGCTCCGAACTTCGGCGGCGCAAGCCGCGTCGTCGAGCGGGTCCCGGTGCGGCCTCGCTCGAGGACATCCGGAACTGGGCGCGGCGGACGGGCTCGCTTGCCGCTCCACCCGCTTCACGACGACTGCGCCGCAGGCGTTCTTCGCGAGTATCCGGCACCGCGTGCGCGGCGACGCATCGGTGCCGCATGCCCGAGTCGGAACCGATCGTGTTGCCACAGATCGGTCAGGCACGGTCGTGTCCGGGGCGGCGGGGACGGCGCGCCGAGCGCACAGACGCGCCGTCCCCGCCGGCCGTGCGACCGATACAGACCAACCGCGAAAACGGGGTCCGTCCCGGATTTGGCGATTTCTACCCGAGGCTGCGCAGCTCCCGCAGCGCCACCGACAGCATCGCCGGATCGATCTCGGGGGCCGCACGCAGCTCGGCGAGCAGATGCTCCTGGCGCTCGATCGCGCGCCTGCCGCGCTGCTGCCATGCCGCGATGAGCGCCGCGGCGTCCATGCCTTCGCTGCCGCCCGTCAGCACCTCGCCGGCGATGCTGCGCTGCAGCCCCGACAGGTCGTCCTGCATCGCGGCGCGTGCGAGCATCCGCCAGTGCTGGTCGCCTGGCAACGCGGCGATCCTGGCGCGCAGCCACGGGATGCCGAGTCGCGCCGACACCGCGAAGTAGACCTGCGCGACACGCTCCACCTGCCGCCCGGTCGCATCCCCGATCTCGACGATGTCCAGCGTCGAGTACAGCGCATCGAGCGCGACGACGCGCGCCGCGAGCGCCTGCGGCACGCGGCGTGACGTGAGCGATGCGACGGCTTCGTCGACGCGCGCGAGATCGGCGGCATCGGTGAGCTCGGACAGGGCCTGCGCGAGCGCTTCGACGCGGGGCGTGAAGCGGGCGATCGTCGCGGCCATGTCGTCCGCGAGGCTGTGCGAGCGCAGGAACCACGTCGTTCCGCGCTCGAGCGGACGGCTCGCGCCGACGAGCATTTCCACCTGGACCGCATCGTCGACGACGTTGTCCAGCGCCTCGATCTCGCGCCACAGCGCGGGAAAGCCGAAGATCTCGCGCGTCAGCAGGTAGGCGCGCACGATCTCGGGGGGATGCGCGCCCGTCGTTTCCATCAGTCGGTGCACGAACGTGCTCCCGACGCGGTTCAGCATGCTGTTGACGACGTGCGTCGCGATGATCTCGCGCTTCAGCGGATGCCGCGGCATGTACGCGGCGTGGTGCTGCTGCAGGCGGACGGGGAAATAGCGGACCAGCGCAGCGGCAACCCACGGGTCGTCCGGCAGCGTCGACGCCAGGAGTTCGTCGTACAGCCACATCTTGCCGTAGGCGAGCAGCACCGCCCCTTCGGGGGGCGTCAGGCCCTGCCCGTTCGCGCGGCGCGCCGCGAGCTCGTCGTCCTCCGGCAGGTATTCGATCCCGCGGTTCAGCCGGCCCGCCCGCTCGAGGAACGCGATGAAGCGCTGCTGGGCATCGAGCAGCTGCGGCGCGATGCGATGCATTGCCGACAGCGCCTGGGTCTGGAAATAGTTGTCGCGCAGCACCAGGGCGGCGACCTCGTCGGTCATGTCGGCGAGGAGGCCGTCGCGCTGCTTTTCGGTCAGCTCGCCATCGGACACGGCCAGGCCGAGCAGGATCTTGATGTTGACCTCGTGGTCCGAGGTGTCGACGCCGCCCGAGTTGTCGATGGCGTCGGTGTAGATCCGGCCGCCGGCCTGCGCGTATTCGACGCGTCCGAGCTGCGTGCAGCCCAGATTGCCCCCCTCCACGACGACCTTGCAGCGCAGTTCGCGGCCGTCGACGCGCAAGGCGTCGTTGGCGCGATCGCCGACCTGGGCGTGCGTCTCGTTCGAGGCCTTGACGTAGGTGCCGATGCCGCCGTTGTAGAGCAGGTCCACCGGCGCCCCGAGGATCGCGCTGACCAGCTCGGTCGGGGTCATCGGCTTCGCCTCGATCGCAAGCCGCTTCGCGACCTCGGGCGTGACCGCGATCGACTTGGCGCTGCGCGGATGCACGCCCCCGCCCGGCGAGATCAGCCGGGCGTCGTAATCGGCCCAGGACGAGCGCGGCAGCCTGAAAAGCCGCTCGCGCTCGGCGAAGGAGCGCGCCGCATCCGGGTCGGGATCGAGGAACACGTGGCGGTGATCGAAGGCGGCGACCAGCCGGATGTGCGGTGACCGCAGCATGCCGTTGCCGAACACGTCGCCCGACATGTCGCCGATGCCCGCGACGGTGAAATCGGTCGCCTGCGTATCGACCCCCATTTCGCGGAAATGCCGCTTGGCCGATTCCCAGGCGCCGCGTGCGGTGATGCCCATCGCCTTGTGGTCGTAGCCCACCGACCCGCCGGAGGCGAAAGCGTCGCCGAGCCAGAAACCGTATTCGCGACTGATGCCATTCGCGTAATCGGAGAACGTCGCCGTCCCCTTGTCGGCGGCGACCACCAGGTAGGGATCGTCGGCGTCGTGCCGCCGCAGCCTTGCGGGCGGGACGATCGCGTCCCCGACGCGGTTGTCGGTGAGATCCAGCAGCCCGCGCAGGTAATCCTGGTAGCAGGCGATGCCTTCCTTCAGGTACGCGTCGCGATCGGAGGGTGCGGGTGCCCGCTTCAGCACGAAACCACCCTTCGATCCCACGGGGACGATCACCGCGTTCTTGACCATCTGCGCTTTGACCAGCCCCAGCACCTCGGTGCGGAAATCCTCGGGGCGGTCCGACCAGCGCAGGCCGCCGCGCGAGACCCTGCCTCCACGCAGGTGCACGCCCTCGAATCGCGTCGAGTAGACGAAGATCTCGAACATGGGTTTCGGTTCGGGAAGCCCCGGCAGCTTCGCGGGGTCGAACTTGAACGAAAGGAAGCGTTTCGGCGCGCCCTTGCCGTCGCGGCACCAGTAATTCGTGCGCGTCGTCGCCAGGATCAGCGCCAGGTACTGGCGCAGCACGCGATCCTCGGAGAGGTTGTCCACGCCCCCGAGCGCCAGCTCGATCCCGCGGACCTGCGCGTCGGCGCGCGCATCGGCATCGGCCCCGGCGTCGGGATCGAAGCGCAGCTTGAACAGCCCGACGAGCTGTGCCGCAATGCCCGGATGCGCGGCCAGTGTCGTCTCGATGAACGGCTGCGAAAGCGCGAATCCGGTCTGGCGCAGATATTTCGCGCAGGCGCGCAGGATCGTCACCTCGGCGGCCGGCAGTCCTGCCGCGACGACCAGGCGATTGAATTCGTCGTTCTCGACGTCGCCGCGGAACACGCGGGCGAAGGCGTCCTCGAATACCTCGCGCCGGGCATCGACCTCGACTTCGCCGATCGACGAGACCATCCCGAGGTCGTGGATCCAGACCGACGTGCCTTGCTGCGGCGCCACGCGGTAGGGGCGCTCGTCCAGCACCTTCATGCCCATCCGCTCGAGCATCGGCAGGCTTTCCGACAGCGCGACGGGCGCGCCGAGGCGGAAGATCTTGAAGCGCAGTGCATTGGGTGCAGACTCCAGCGGACGGTAGAGCGCCAGCGCCAGCGGCTGGGAAGGCGTCAGCCGGTCCATGACCTCGATGTCGGGGACTGCGGCGCGCGCGGGCGTGTCCTCGCGGTATCCGGCGGGGAATGCGCCGGCGTACCGATGCGATAGCGCGCTGCCTCGCGCCTCTCCCAGCGCATCGATCAGCGCTTCGCGCAGGCCGTCGGCCCAGCGGCGCGCGGCACTCGCAAGCTGCGCCTCGAGCGCGCGCAGGTCGACCTGCGGGACGTGGCCGGGCGTCGTGCGCACGGTGATCAGGATGCGCGCCAGCACGGATTCCGAGAGATTGACGTTGAAGTCCGAGGTCTGGCCGTGGAAGGCCTGCAGCAGCATCGCCTGCCACTTCTGGCGCACTTCCGTCGTGTAGTTCTCGCGCGGCGCGAAGATCAGGCAGGTGACGAAGCGCTCGAAAGGGTCGCGGCGGACGAACAGCCGGAAGCGCTGGCGATCGCCGAGGTGCAGGATCGCGATGGCGGTCTGCAGCAGTTCGTCCTCGGGGGTCTCGAAGAGCTCGTCGCGCGGATAGCTGTCGAGGATGTTGACCAGATTCTTCTCGGCATGACCGCCCGGGGGCAGGCCCGCACGGCGGACGACGTTCGCGGTCTTGTGCCGCAGCAGGGGGATCGCCGATGGATTCGCGCTGTAGGCGAGGTGGGTGAACAGCCCCAGGAAGCGGTGCTCGCCGCATACCCGACCGGCCGCGTCGAAGCGCTTGACGGCGATGTAGTCGAGGTACCCGGGCCGGTGCACGGTCGAGCGCGACGTCGACTTGGTGATGACCAGGAGCTCCGGTCGCCGCGCGTAGGCACGCACGACCGGCGGCAGCGCGGCGAAGCTGCCCGCGATGTCCTTCCCCGGGGTCTCGCGCAGGATGCCGAGCCCGGTCCCCGCGACGATGTGCAGCGCGTCCTGGCCGTCGATGCGGACCAGATCGTGGCAGCGATAGCCGAGGAAAGTGAAATGATCCTCGGCCAGCCACTCGAGGAACGCGGTGCCGTCTGCAAGCTGGTCCGGGGATAGCGGCGGCGGATCGCGCGCGATCTCGGCTGCGACCGCGCGCGCCTTCTGCTGCATCGGCGTCCAGTCGGTCACGGCGGCGCGCACGTCGGACAGCACCCGCGCGATGTCGGCTGCGAGGCGGTCCAGCACGTCGGTCTCGACGGTCCGGTCGACTTCGACGTGGATGAAGGACTCGAGCGCCCGGGCTGCGTCGTCGTCGGGTGCGAGCCCGGTCAACGTCCCGTCGGCATCGCGGACGACGCCGACGATCGGGTGGATGATCAGGTGAAGCCCCAGGCCGTGACGATTGACCTCCATCGCCACCGAGTCGACGAGGAAAGGCATGTCGTCGTTGACGATCTCGACGATGGTGTGCCGCGACTGCCAGCCATGCTCCTCGAGGGTCGGGTTGAACACCCGCAGCCGCGCGCGCCCGGCGTCGCGCCTGCGGGCGAAATTCCAGTGCGAAAGCGCTGCCCCGTAGAGATCGGCCGGCTGGCGCTCCTCCAGGTCCTCGGCGTCGACCTGGGCGTAGTAGCCTGCGACGAAAGCCTGCAGCGTCGCGCGCTGGTCGGCTGCGATCCGGACCGCGACCAGCCTGGCCACCTCGTCGACGCGTTGCGCGCGGACGTCCTGCGCGATGTCGTTCATGGATCCTCCTCACGCGGCACGCCCCACCCTTGCCGCCTCCTCGTGGGATTCGGCCGGAGCATTGCCGGTTGCGAGGGAGCGAGTCTACTCCGCGCCGGTGGACCCCGATTGCCGCGGCAGCGGTGCGGCGTCCTCGCCGAGGTCGTGGAACAGGCCCGTCATGATCGCGAGACCCTGGCGCGCGACCGGAGCCAGCAGGTGCTCGCCGGGCGCGTGCTGCGAGCAGGCAGGATACGAATGCGGGATCCACACCGTCGGCAACGACAGCACCTCGGCGAAGCAGTCGTTGGGCAGCGAGCCTCCGAGATTCGGAAGGATGACCGGTGCGGCGCCGGTCGTGCGCTCGATCGACGCGGCGACGCGCTGCACCCACGGGTGCCGGGGATCGAGCCTCGTCGCCCGCATCACTTCGGAGCGCGCAGCGGCGACGCCGACCATCGAATGGCCGCATCGGTCGAGATGGGCACGGATCGCCGGAACGAAGGTCGTGTGATCGCAACCGGCGACGAAGCGGACCTGCAGATGCGCGCTCGCCCGCGGCGGAATGGCGTTGACCGGATGGTCGGGATTGCCGGTGCGGAAGGCCAGCACCTCGAGCGCGTTCCAGCCGAACACGCGCTCGGCGGGCGACAGGCCCGGCTCGCCCCAGCCACGATCGATCGCTGGGCCGCCGGGTTCGCCCGGCTCGATGCCCGCCAGCGCCTCGCGCACCGTGGCGGGAATCGGAGGCGGACGCAATCCATCGACGAGGATGCGGCCGCGACCGTCGACCAGACAGGCGATCGCGTTCGCGAGGATCGTTCCCGGATTGGCGAGCAGGCCGCCCCAGTTGCCCGAGTGGTGCGCGCCGTCGCGCAGGTCGACGGTCAGGTCGAAGTTGAACGCCCCGCGCGAGCCCAGGAACAGCGTCGGGCGGTCGGCCGCAAGCCGCGGCCCGTCGGAGGCGATCAGCACGTCGGCTGCGAGCATCGCGCGCTCGTGCTCGCACAGCGCGCGCAATCCCGGCGAGCCCGTCTCCTCACCCATTTCGAGCAGCAGCTTGACGTTGAAACCGAGCGATCCCCGGGCCGCCAGGACCTGCGCGAGCGCCGCGAGGTTCAGGCTGTGCTGCCCCTTGTTGTCGGCGGTGCCGCGCCCGTACCAGCGGTCGCCTTCGACGACGACCTTCCACGGCGAAAGCCCGCTGCGCCACTGCGCGTCGTAGCCCAGTACGACGTCGCCGTGCCCGTAGGTGAGAATCGTCGGGCGAGCGCTGTCCTCGAGGCGCTCGCCGTACAGGAACGGGACGGGCCCCGCGGGATTGTCGAGCAGCCGCCAGGTGAATCCCAGGGCGGCGAGCGTCGGGCCGATCTCGTCCTCGAGGTAGGCGAGCAGCTCGGCGGCCGAGTCGCTGCGCTGGCTTTCCGTGTGCATCGCGACCCGGCGCGAGAGGTCGGCGAGGAAGTGACCGGCGTCGAACCACGCCAGCGCCGCCTGAATCGTTTCGGCGCGAGTGGCCATCGGCAGCGGGGTCGACCGGCGGCGGCCTCAGGCCGCGCGATCCTGCCTTGCCTCGAGGAAGCGGCGCAGGCGCGCAACGCCCTCGGCCAGGCTGGCGTCACCAGCCGCGAAGCACCAGCGGACGAAACCCTCGCCTTCGGGCCCGAAAGCGCTGCCCGGGGCGAGGCCCAGTCGCGCTTCGGCGACCAGGCGCTTGCAGAACGCGAGGCTGTCGTCGACGCCGGCCACGCGCAGCAGCGCGTACATCGCGCCCTGCGGAGCGGCGACCTGCACGCCCGGGATGCGCTGCAGGTCGGCGACCAGCCTGTCGCGCGCGTGGCGCAAGCGCGCCCGCATCGCCGCGACGGTCGGCTCGCCCGAGGTGATCGCGGCCACGCCTGCGTGCTGGACGAATGCCGGCGAGCAGGAGGTGTTGAATTCGATCAGCTTTCCGACGTCGGGCATCAGGCTCGCGGGAGCGACGATCCAGCCGAGACGGAATCCGGTCATCATCCACGCCTTGGAGAAGCTGTTGGTGCTGATCAGGCGCGCACCGTCCTGCGCGAGATCGAGGAACGACGGCGCGCAGTCGGCATCGTCGCCGTAGTACAGCCGCTCGTAGACGTCGTCGGCGACGATCCAGATGCCGTGGCGGTCGCAGTGGTCGAACACGGCCCGTTGCGCCGCGCGGTCGATGGTCCAGCCGGTGGGATTGTTGGGAGAGTTGAGCAGCAGGGTGCGCGTGCCGGGGACGAGTGCGGCGAGCAGGCGGTCGACGTCGAGCGTCCAGCCGGCAGCGGCGAAGGACAGCGGGACGCGCTCGACCTGCGCCGAGAGGATCTGCGCCGCTCCGGTGAGGTTCGGCCACAGCGGCGTCACCGCGACGACGCGGTCGCCGGGGTCGACCAGCGCCTGGAGGGTCAGCATCAGGGCCGACATCCCCGAGGCCGTGACCGCGACGCGGCCCGGCGGCGTCGGAACGTGCAGCCGCGTCACGTAGGACGCGATCGCCTCGCGCAGCTCGGGGATCCCGGGGTTCTGCGTGTAGAAGGTCTCGCCCCGCGCGAGCGAGGCGCTCGCCGCCTCGCGGATGTACGCGGGCGTCACCTGGTCGGGCTCGCCGAACCAGAACGCGAGCACGTCCGTGGCGCCCATTGCGGCGTTGGCGATCTCGCGGATCTTCGACGAGCCGAGCCGGGCGACTGCCGGGCGGGCGACTGCGGGATCGGGCAAGGCGGTTCCGGGGTCCGCGGGCGGTGGCGATCGCATCCGCTGCTTATACTTTGCGGGCGGCCGCGCCGGCAAGCGCGACGCCGCGCTCAACAGACCTGGCGGGCGGCGCGCGCGGCCTGCTCGATCGAATCCAGCCGGGCCCGTCCGCGCTGGCGCTGGCGCAGCACGGCCGCGAGTCCGAGCAGGGCGAGCGCGAGCAGGGGTTCGACCGCGCCTGCCGGCGTTGCCGCGTCGGTCGGCGGGCCGCCGGCCGCGCGCGCCTGCGTCGCGACGATGAACACCG
>JAJXTF010000228.1 GCA_021784125.1 Pseudomonadota bacterium
CCCGCGACCCACCCGCGACCCACCCCCATCACCCCCGGGAGACACCGATGATCACCAACACCGCAAGCGGCACCAACCTCCACGAGATCGCCCCCGGCATCTACCGGATCAACACGCCGGTCGAGATCCCGGGCGGGTTCGGCTTCAACTTCAACCGGTACCTCGTCGCCGACGACGAGCCGCTGCTCTTCCACACCGGCCCGCGGCGTCTGTTCGCGCTGACCGCCGAAGCGATCGGCAAGGTCCTGCCGCTGGAGCGGCTGCGCTACGTCGCGTTCTCGCACTTCGAGGCCGACGAGTGCGGCGCGCTGAACGACTTTCTCGCCGCCGTGCCCGGCGCCGCTCCGGTCTGCGGCCAGGTGGCCGCGATGGTGTCGGTCGACGACATTGCCGCCCGCCCGGCGCGCGCACTCGCCGACGGCGAGATCCTCCGCACCGGAGCGCGCGCCTTCAAGTGGCTCGATGCGCCGCACGTGCCGCATGGATGGGAATGCGGATTCATGATGGAGCTCGAGACCCATACGCTCATGTGCGGCGATCTCTTCACCCAGGGCGGCTCCGGCGCCGTGGCGATCACCGAGGGCGACATCCTCGGCCCGAGCGAGGCCTTCCGCCGGGCGATGGACTACTACGCGCACGCGCCGCAGACCGGCGCGACCCTCGAGCGCCTCGCCGGCGAGGAGCCCCGGGTCCTCGCCTGCATGCACGGCAGCGCGTGGCGCGGCGACGGTGCTGCGCTGCTGCGCGCGCTGGCCCATTCGCTCGCGAGCCCGGCTGCGGTCGCCGCCGCAGCGTAGGGAGAGGACACAGCGGGGGACACAACCGGGCACGCAACGCGGCGCGCGAAAGCCGCCTCGCCATCGAGGCGGACGCCCACCGCTAGAAATAGGGAGGCGCCTCCGGCAGCGGCTGGCCGCAGGCGCACACGCCCGCCTGCTTTTCGTGGTCATTCATCTTGTTGCACGCGTTGCACCGGACCCAGAGCGGATTGATGTGATCGGGAACCCACACGCTGGTGAAGGCGGCTTCCCCCAGGTCGGACCAGAACTTCTGCATCGCCTGCCGGTGGGTGCCGCCGCGCACCATCTGCTTGGTGTGCTCCGGCTTCTCCCAGGCGGAGATGGTGACGCCGCGGCCACCGATCCGCAGTGTCGTCAGACCGATGAACCCGTCCATGCGCAGCATCTCGGTCGCGGTGGTGCGGGTCAGCGTGCGGATCTCCTCGGTCTCCTCATCGGTGTTCCAGATCGTGGTGATGCCGAACGCACCCGGTTTCGTCTTCTTGCCGGAACGCACGGCAACCGACATGCCAAAGGAAAAAGGCCCGATCGCGTGCGGCTGCACCAGCACCTGCAGCCCCAGTTGCTCGGGAACGGTCCGGGTATCGAAGTAGCCTTTCACGGAGCGGATCCCGTCCGGCCCGACGTCGATGACGTCGACCCCCGGGAGCGACACTGCCCGGCCCGTCGGCGGCAGCCCCTGGAAGGGCCCCGCATTCGTGCCTTTCATGATCCACTCGGCCACGGCCCGCCCCGGGCCCGCCTCGGCGATGCTCGCGACCTCGAACGACAAGTCGGGGAACGCGTCCCACAGGCGCTTGGCATTCGCGCCGATGGCCTCTCCCGAAATCTCGCCCGTCGTGGGATCTTGATAGGTGCCGCCGCCAGCGAAGGTCCTGACGATAGCGTCGGCGTCACGCGCGTTCCATGCAGCCAAGTATTCATTTGCTTTGCCCAGGCAATCGATCATCGGATCCCCTCTTCGTCGATTCGTCAGTTCGCGTGGCGGGAACGCCGAGCGCGGCGGCAGGACTAGTCGTCGCGGTCGGTGTCACCCCAGCGCCACTGCGGCGGCTCGCCCTTGATCCAGCAGACGGCGACGAGCAGGGCGCACAGCAGACCCGAGTACGCGGCGAAGGGACCGCCGCGTCGCTCGGGAAGCAGCACGGCGGCCCCCGCCGCGAGCAGACCGACGAACACCGCGACGACCGCCCAGCCCTGCCACGCGGTCGGCGGGCCCCATCCCCAGCCGTAGCGCTTGGCCGGGAACCAGTATGCCTTCTCGCGTTCGTCGGGCATGGTGGAGCCCTCGCTCGATTTCCCTGCGCAAGCCGGGGCGTTGATCACGAGGGACGATGGCGTCTCCCGCGGCCACGGGTCGTCGAGACACTACGCAGCCCCGCAAGGGGCGTCAACGTCCGTCGGGCGCAAAGCGCCCTTGTCGCTTGGGCTGCCGTAGCGCAGCGCCGCGTACGCCGATCTGGGCACGCCGCTCGGAGGGTGGCGTACCAAGCCGATGCGCGTGCCTTGGTCGGGTGCCCTCGGGGTGCCCAACCGGACGATCCCTACGATCCCTACGGTCGTCGTTTCCCTCGATTCGGCGAACCCGGGGTCGGGCCGCGGCAAGCACAATTCGACGCGACGCGTCTTCCAATGGGCCCGAGCGCGAACTGGTTGCGCTTGACATGCAATTGAACACTTGCCTATACTTCACGCAAGCCTTGACTTGCCCATAACTCTCGATGACCCAGCGCTCCCATGACACCGATCTGCTGTTCAAGGCCCTCGCCGATCCCAGCCGTCGCAAGCTGCTGGACGTGCTGCATGCGCACGACGGCCGAACGCTCAATGAGCTGTGCGAGCACCTGGACATGACGCGGCAGGGCGTGACACAGCACCTCAACGTGCTGGAGGCGGCGAACCTGATTGCCACCGAGCGGCGCGGACGCGAGAAGCTGCACTTTCTCAATCCCGTGCCGCTGCAGCAGATCTACGAGCGCTGGATCGCCAAGTTCGAGAAGCCGCGTCTGAAGGCGCTCAACGCTCTGAAACGACGACTGGAGAAAGGCGATGGCTAGATCGACGTTCGTCTACGTGACCTACATCCGCACGACGCCGGAGAAGCTATGGTCGGCACTGACCGGCGCGGAGTTCATCGAACAGTACTGGTTCGGCATGCACTGCGAATGCGAATGGACGGCCGGATCCTCGTGGAAGCTGGTGTCGGGCGACGGCCAGCTCTACGATGCCGGCGAAATCGTCGAGGCCGATCCGCCGCGGCGCCTGGTGATCCGCTGGCAGCACCAGATCAAGCCTGAGCTCAAGGCCGAAGGCGATTCGCGATGCACGATGGAGCTCGAGCCCTTCGGAGCAGTGGTCAAGCTCTCGATCATGCATGCCATCGAGCGTGATCCCTCGCAATTCATCGAGGCGGTGTCGGGCGGCTGGCCGAAGGTCCTCTCCAACCTCAAGTCTCTGCTGGAAACCGGCTCCATCGCCATGCAGGACCCGTACCCGACCGGCAATCCCTACAGTCGCCGCTGACCCAGAACGGTTGGGTGGGCTGGCCGCGCGGGGGGCGGCGCTCGAGCGAACGGTCAGACCGCGCCGGGCGTCGGCTTGGGAGGGGGTGGCTGGCGCTCGATGCGTTCCAGCGCCGTATCCAGGCAGGCCCACTTCGGCGCGCTGGAGCTCCAGATGTTCGCAGTCGGCTTGACCGACGACGGGTCGTCGAGCGTGCCGACCCGGACGACGGTCAGGTTGGGGCGGCCCGTCGAGTCGGCAAAGAGATGGCTGCCGCAGCGTGGGCAGAAGCGGCGCCGCACCTGGTTTCCGCTGTCCGCCGCGCTCGTGTACTCGTCGGTCGTTCCGGTGATCTCGATGGCGGCGGTCGGGAAGATCGCGTTGACGGTTCCGTTCGACGCGAGGTGCTGGCAGTCCTTGCACCAGCAGATCCTCGCGGCGAGGGGCTCCGCCGTCAGGCGATATCTCACCTGGCCGCAGAGGCAGCCTCCCGTTCGTTCAGTCATTGCGATCCTCCTGGTTTCACGCGCCTCGACCTTGCCTTTCCGCCGGATTCATTGAGGGCGACCGCGGCTCGGATGAGCGCCTTGAATGCGGCGGCGTCGACCGCCTCCCCTTCGTGGATGTCGATCGCGCGCCTCACGTTGCCGTCGAGGCTCGCATTGAAGAGCCCGGCCGGGTCATTGAGCGACGCCCCCTTGGCGAAGGTCAGCTTCACGACCGACGTGTAGGATTCGCCCGTGCAGATGATCCCGTCGTGCGACCACACGGGGGTGCCCATCCACTTCCACTCCTCGACGACCTCCGGGTCTGTTTCCCTGATGAGCTCGCGCATCCTCCCGAGGGTCTTCCCGCGCCAGTCCCCGAGCTCGGCGAGCTTGTTGTCGATCAGCTCGGATGCGGATGGACCCTCGGCCGAATCCGACTTCTTCACGTTCTGCTCCGAGATCGCGCGCTCGCGGGGTCGATGGGCGGCCCCGCCGCGCCGCCGGCCTCAGCGTCCCGCTTGGGCCTGCGGACAGCCCTGACCTTCCCGCTGTTTCCGCCGCCGCAGAAGAACCGGTCGCCGCCATCGGATTCGAGCCCCGACACGGCCGTTCCCGGGGGCATCTCGAGCTGCTCCAGGACCTCGCCCGTTTCGGGGTCGATTCGCCGTAGATCGCTCTCGTCGCCTTCCCAGGTGCCGTGCCAGAGCTCGTCGTCGACCCAGGTGACCCCGGTGACGAAGCGGTTGGAAGCGAGGGTGCGCAGGATCGCCCCGGTCTCGGGATCGACCTGATGGATCTTGCGCTCTCGGTACTGGCCCACCCACAACGTCCCCTCGGCCCAGGCGAGCCCCGAATCGGTGCCTCCGCCGGGCGCCGGGATGTCGGCGAGCACACGGCCGGTTCGCGGGTCGATCTTCCGGATGCGGTCCTCGACGATCTGGAACAGGTGTCGGCCATCAAAGGCCGTTCCCGCGTGCGCAGCGACATCGATCGAGCGCAGCGCCTCCCCGCTCGCGGGATCAAAGGCGTTCAGCCTGTCTCCGGACGCGAACCAGACCT
>JAJXTF010000030.1 GCA_021784125.1 Pseudomonadota bacterium
CAAGTCCGACCCGAAGGTGCAGGCCGGCGACCAGGCACGCATCCGCGAGGTCATCGAGACCAAGCTCCTGCCCTATTTCGATTTCGAGCGGATGACCGCGCTCGCGACCGGACGCGGGTGGCGCAGTGCGAACCCCGAGCAGAAGAAGCGCCTGGCCGAGGAGTTCAAGACGCTGCTGGTCCGCACCTACTCGGGTGCCCTCAACCAGTACCGCGACCAGACGATCGAGTACAAGCCGCTGCGCACCGACCCCGGTGCGACCGACGTCACCGTGCGCACCGACGTCGTGCGCTCGGGGCAGGTGCCGGTGCAGATCGACTACGACCTGGAAAAGACCGCGTCGGGATGGAAGGCCTACGACGTCATCGTCGGCGGCGTGTCGCTGGTGACCAATTACCGCGACGAGTTCAATTCGCAGATCCAGCAGGGCGGGATCGACGGGTTGATCAAGACGCTGGTTGCGAAGAACGCCGGGAGCGGGTCGAAGTGAACGACACCCCGGGGCGCGAAGCGCCGCCCGCCGGCACATTCACCGCAGCGGGCGGCGGCTGGGCGTTCGCGGGTTCGCTGGTTTTCGACGACGCCGCGGGCGTGCTCGAAGCCTCGCGCGAACTCGCGCTGCCCGACTCCGGCGTCGTCGACATGAACGGCCTCACGCATGCCGATTCGGCGGCGCTCGCCGTCGTGATCGCACTCAAGCGCCGCGCCGTCGCCGAGGGACGCAAGCTCGCCATCGAGGGCCTCCCGTCATCGCTGCACTCGCTCGCCGTGGTCTACGGCGTCGAAGACCTGCTCGCTTGACGGGGCTTCGCGCAGCGCCCACCCGAGCCATGCGCCCGTGCCGCGCAGCGGCCGTCGCCCATGCCTGACGCCGTCGAGGTCACCGGCATTGCGCGTCGCTTCGGCAGCGTCCAGGCGCTGGCCGGCATCGACCTCAGCGTCGCGCAGGGCGAGTTCTTCGGGCTGCTCGGACCCAACGGCGCAGGCAAGACGACGCTGATCTCGATCCTTGCCGGCCTGACGCGCGCCGACAGCGGAACGGCGCGGATCCTCGGTCACGACGTCGTCTCCGACTACCGACAGGCGCGACGCGCGCTGGGCGTGGTGCCGCAGGAGCTCGTGTTCGATCCGTTCTTCTCGGTGCGCGAGACGCTGCGCATCCAGTCCGGCTACTTCGGACTGCGCGACAACGACGCCTGGATCGACGAATTGCTGCATCACCTCGACCTGACGGGCAAGGCCGACGCGAACATGCGCTCGCTGTCGGGCGGAATGAAGCGGCGCGTGCTGGTCGGACAGGCGCTGGTGCACAAGCCGCCGGTGATCGTGCTCGACGAACCGACGGCCGGGGTCGACGTCGAGCTGCGGCAGAGCCTCTGGAGCTTCATCCGCAAGCTCAACCGCGACGGCCACACGATCATCCTGACGACGCACTACCTCGAGGAAGCCGAGGCGCTGTGCGGCCGCATCGCGATGATGAAGGCCGGGCACGTCGTGGCGCTGGACACGACGCGAAACCTGCTGTCGCGCTTCGCGGGGCTGACCGTGCGCCTGTCCGCGGCGCGGCTGCCCGACGCGTGGCAGGGGCGGCTCTCGCGCCGGGAAGGAAGCGTGCATTACCTCGAGCTCCAGACCTACGCCGAGCTCGAGGACCTGCTCGCGGCATTGCGTGCCGAGAACATCGCGATCGACGAGCTGACGCTGGCCGGGACCGACCTCGAACAGGCGTTCCTGCGCATCATGGCGGGCAGCGCGACGACCGACGAGGCGCAGGCCCCGGCGGCCGTGCCGGAGGTGTGATGGAACGCAGGGACACGACTGCACCGGGGCGTCCGGCGCTGCGCGTGGCCTCGGGCAGCGGTTTCGTCACGCTGCTCTACAAGGAACTGCTGCGGTTCTGGAAAGTGAGCTTCCAGACGATCGCCGCGCCGGTGCTGACGGCGCTGCTGTACCTGCTGATCTTCTCGCACGTGCTCGAGAGCCGCGTGACGGTGTTCGGCGGCCAGGTGCGCTACACGGCGTTCCTGGTGCCGGGACTGGTGATGATGGCGGTCCTGCAGAATTCGTTCGCCAACGCATCGTCTTCCCTGATCCAGTCGAAGATCACCGGCAACCTGATCTTCGTCCTGCTGCCGCCGCTGTCCCCGCTGGACATCTACGGGGCATACGTGCTCGGCGCAATGCTGCGGGGCACCGTCGTCGGCCTCGGGGTGTACGCAGTCACGCTGGGCTTCGTTCCGGCGCTGGTCCACCTTGCGCATCCGCTCTGGGCGGCGGCCTTCGCGCTGCTGGGCAGCGCGATCCTCGCGACGCTGGGGCTCATCGCCGGCATCTCGGCCGACAAGTTCGACGAGCTCGCGGCGTTCCAGAATTTCCTGATCATGCCGCTCACGTTCCTCTCCGGCGTGTTCTACTCGATCCACACGCTGCCGCCGTTCTGGCAGGTGCTGTCGCATTTCAACCCCTTCTTTTATATGATCGACGGGTTCCGCTACGGATTTTTCGGCCTGTCGGACGTCCCACCCGGCCGCAGCCTCGCGCTGGTCGCAATCGCCGCGCTCGTGCTGGCGGCTACCGCGCTCGCGATGCTCGCTCGCGGCTGGAAATTGAGGCACTGAATGGTCACTCCAGAATCCATCCAAGCGTCGATCCTCGGCAACATGGCCTGCGACACGGTCGAAGTTGCCGGGGACGGTCATCATTTCGAGGCACTGATCGTCTCGGCGGCGTTTCGCGGGCTGTCGCGCATCCAGCGGCACCGGCTGGTCTACGCCGCGCTGGGCGACCGCATGCGCGAGGAGATCCACGCGCTGTCGATGACGACGCAGACGCCGGAGGAACGCGCTGCGGCCCAGGGCGCGGCCTGACGTGGACAAGCTCGTCATCGAGGGCGGTCAGGCGCTGGCCGGCGAGGTCCGGGTCTCCGGCGCGAAGAACGCGGCGCTGCCTATCCTGTGTGCCGCGCTGCTCTCGCCCGAGCCGCTGACGCTCTCCAACGTGCCGCGCCTGAACGACGTGCGCACGATGCAGTCGCTGCTGGGCCAGATGGGCCTGCGCCAGGAATCCGCGGCATCGGGCGCGGTATCGCTCGACGCGTCGCGGATCGACTGGCCGCTCGCGCCCTACGAGCTGGTCAAGACGATGCGCGCGTCGATCCTGGCGCTCGGGCCGCTGCTCGCGCGCTGCGGCGAGGCCCGCGTTTCGCTGCCCGGAGGCTGCGCGATCGGCCTGCGCCCGGTGGACCAGCACGTCAAGGGCCTGCAGGCGATGGGGGCCGAGATCGACCTCACCCACGGCTACATCAACGCGCGCGCGATCCGTCTGAAGGGCACGCGCTTCGCGTTCGACGTGGTCACCGTCACGGGCACCGAGAACCTGATGATGGCGGCGACGCTCGCCGACGGCGTGACTACCCTCGAGAACGCCGCGCGCGAGCCCGAGATCGTCGACCTCGCACGTTGTCTGATCGCGATGGGCGCGAGGGTGTCCGGCGCCGGCAGCGACCGGATCGTCATCGAAGGCGTCGACCGGCTGCACGGGGCGACGCACGCGATCATGCCCGACCGGATCGAGACGGGGACCTTCCTCGCGGCGACGGCGGCGACGGGTGGCGACGTCGTCGTCAACGGCACCGACTGGCACGCCCTCGCGGCGGTGATCGACAAGCTGCGCGAAGCCGGGGCCGACATCGCGACCACCGAATCCGCGATCCGCGTTCGCGGCGACGGCAGGCCGCGCGCCGCGAACGTTCGCACCGCGCCGTTCCCGGCGTTCCCGACCGACATGCAGGCGCAGTTCATGGCGCTGGTCGCGCGGGCCGAAGGCACGTCGGTCATCACCGAAACGATCTTCGAGAACCGGATGATGCACGTGCAGGAGCTGCGCCGCCTGGGCGCCGACATCGAGGTGGAGGGCAACACCGCCGTCGTCCGCGGCGTCGAGAGGCTCACCGGCGCGAACGTGATGGCGACGGACCTGCGGGCATCCGCCTGCCTGGTGATCGCCGGGCTGGTCGCCGACGGCGAGACGACGATCGACCGCATCTACCACCTCGATCGCGGCTACGAACGCATCGAGGACAAGCTCTGCGCGCTCGGCGCGCGCATACGCCGCGTCCAATGACCGCAGCGGACATCGGCGCCGGAGAATTGCGCGATGCGCCTCTCGGGCACGCGACCGGCTATCCCGATCACTACGCGCCGTCGCAGCTCTATCCGGTCGCGCGCGCGCCGCAGCGCGTGGCGCTGGGCATCGGCGGGAAGCTGCCTTTCGCGGGCGTCGACCAGTGGACCGCCTACGAGCTGACCTGGCTCGACCCGCGCGGCAAGCCCGAGGTGGCGCTGGCCAGCCTCGAGGTCCCGATCGATTCGCCGTCGATCATCGAGTCGAAATCGATGAAGCTCTACCTGGGCTCGTTCGCGCAGACCCGCTATCGGGACCGGGCCGACGTGGCCGCGGCGATCGCGCGCGACCTGTCGCAGGCCGCCGGGGCGCCGGTGACGGTGACGCTGCAAGGACCCGAGGCCTTCGCGGCACAGGCGATTCGCGAGCTTGAAGGCGAGAGCCTCGACGCCCTGCCGGTCGTCTGCGACGCCTACGAAGTCGACCCGGCGCTCCTCGGCGCGCCCGGCGATGCGGTCGTCGCCGAGACCCTGACGACCCGCCTGTTCCGCTCGGTGTGCCCGGTGACCGGGCAACCCGACATCGCATCGCTGCAGGTCGCCTACCGCGGTCCGCGGATCGACCGCGAGGCGCTGCTGCGCTACCTCGTGTCCTATCGCTGCCACGCCGGGTTCCACGAGCACTGCGTCGAGCGGATCTTCGTCGACGTCGCGGCGCGCTGCCGCTGCGAGGCGCTGACGGTGCTCGCGCGCTTCACCCGTCGCGGCGGCCTCGACATCAATCCGTTCCGCAGCAACGCGGGCCTGCGGCCACCCCCGAACGTCCGCACCGCCCGCCAGTAGCGTGGCCGCGACAGCCGCAGGGGTGAGGGCCATCGGCCCGAGCGCGATCCGCGGCGGTCTCTACACGTTCCGCGGCAATCCGTTCCGCCAGGGACCGGCGGCGCGCCATTACGAGCCCGACGCGATCGTCGCGATGGCGGACGGACGCATCTGCGACTGCGGCCCGGCGGCCGAGGTCGCCCCCCGGCTTCCCGCCGGCACCGAGATCCGGAGCTACGCCAATGCGCTGATCACCCCGGGTTTCGTCGACGCGCACGTCCACTACCCGCAGCTTCCCGTGATCGGTGCGGGCGGCGAGGCGCTGCTCGAATGGCTGGCCGACTTCACCTACCCCGCGGAGCAGGCCTACGGCGATCTGGATTACGCGCGCGAGGTCGCGACGCGCTACGTCGCCGAGAACCTGCGCCACGGCATCACGACCGCGGCGGTGTTCGGAACCGTCCACCCGCAGTCGGTCGACGCGCTGTTCGAGGTCGCGCAGCGGCACGACCTGCGGATGATCGCGGGCAAGGTCCTGATGGACCGCAACGCACCCGCGGCGTTGCGCGACGACGCGCAGCGCGGCTACGACGAAAGCAGGACGCTGATCGACCGCTGGCACGGGCGCGGACGCCTCGGCTACGCGGTGACGCCGCGCTTCGCCGCAACGTCGACGCCCGCGCAGCTCGAGCTCGCGGCGACGCTGTGGCGCGAGACGCCGGGCGCCTGGCTGCAGTCGCACGTCGCGGAGAACCGGGCCGAGGTCGACTGGATACGCACGCTCTATCCGGCGCACGCGAGCTATCTCGACGTCTATGCGCATTTTGGTCTGCTCGGCAGGCGGGCGATCTACGCGCACGGCATCCACCTCGACGACGGCGAGTTCGCAGCGCTCGCGCAGAGCGAGACCGCGCTGGTGCATTGCCCGACGTCGAACAGTTTCCTGGGCAGCGGACTGTTCCCGCTGCAGCGGGCGATCGACGCGCGCCGCCCGGTCCGGGTCGCGCTGGGCACCGACCTCGGTGCCGGCACGAGCTTCTCGATGCTGCGGACCATGCAGGCGGCCAGCGAGGTCGCCCAGCTCTGCGGCCACCCGCTTTCCCCGGCCGGTGCCTGGTGGCTCGCGACCCGCGGCGGGGCGCAGGCGCTCGACCTCGATGCCTCGATCGGATCGATCGAGCCGGGGAAAGACGCCGACCTCGTCGTGCTCGACCTGCGCTCCACGCCGCTGATCGATTTCCGGATGCGCTACGTCGACGACATCGACGAGGCGCTGGCGGTGCAGATGGCGCTGGGCGACGACCGCGCGATCCGCGCGACCTGGGTCGCCGGGCGGCTTGCCTGGGATCGTGATGCCGCCGCCCGGCCATAGTTCGCGCGTCCGGTAAAATGACGGGTTCCCGGCCGATCCGCGCCGGCACCCGGCCGCAGGGCCGCACCGATCCCGTGTCCACGATCACGATTGCGCTGTCCAAGGGGCGCATCCTCGACGAGACGCTGCCTCTGCTCGCGGCGGCCGGCATCACGCCCGTCGAGGACCCGCGCGAGTCGCGCAAGCTGATCCTCGCCACCAACCGCCCCGGCGTGTCGGTGGTGATCCTGCGCGCGTCCGACGTCCCCACCTACGTGGAGTACGGTGCGGCGGACCTGGGCGTCGCGGGCAAGGACGTCCTGCTCGAGCACGGCAGCGAAGGGCTGTACCAGCCGCTGGACCTGGGGATCGGGCGTTGCCGCCTGGTCGTCGCGACGCACCGCGACTACGACTGGACGCGCAGCATCCAGCGCGGCGCGCGGATCCGGGTGGCGAGCAAGTACGTCCGCACGGCGCGCGAGCATTTCTCGGCCAAGGGCATGCACGTCGACCTGATCAAGCTCTACGGCTCGATGGAGCTGGCGCCGCTGGCCGGGCTCGCCGACGCGATCGTCGACCTGGTGTCGACCGGGAACACGCTCAAGGCCAACGACCTCGTCGCCGTCGAGGAGATCGTCCCGATCAGCTCGCGGCTGATCGTCAATCCGGCCGCACTGAAGCTCAAGCGCGACCAGGCCAAGCCGCTGATCGACGCCATCGCCGCCGCCGTCGAGGCGGCGGGGGGCGGCAACACCGGGGCGAGCGCCGCAGGCGCCGGGCTACCGCGATGAGCGTCGCACTGCCGATGCTGACGCTGCGCAGGCTGGACTCGGACGCGCCGGGCTTCACGGCCGAGCTCGACGCGCTGATTTCCTTCGAGGCCGGCCAGGACCCGGCCATCGACGCAGCGGTGGCAGCGATCATCGCCGACGTCCGCGCGCGCGGCGATGCGGCGCTGCTCGAATACACGGCGCGCTTCGACGGCCTTGCCGTCGCGAAGGCCGCCGACCTGCGCATCACCGCCGAGGCGATGCGCGAAGCCTGGGATTCGATCCCGGCCGCCGAGCGCGACGCGCTGACGATCGCGGCGCAGCGCATCCGCGATTTCCACGAGCGCCAGCGCGGTGGCGGATTCAGCATGCGCACGGCCGACGGCACCGAGCTCGGGCAGCGCGTGACCCCGATCGACCGCGTCGGCATCTACGTGCCCGGCGGCAAGGCGGCCTATCCGTCGTCGGTGCTGATGAATGCGATCCCCGCCCACGTGGCGGGCGTGGCCGAGATCGTCATGGTCGTGCCCACGCCGCAGGGTGCGCGCAATCCGCTGGTGCTCGCGGCGGCGCACGTCGCCGGCGTGTCCTCCGTGTACACGATCGGCGGGGCGCAGGCGATCGCGGCACTCGCCTACGGCACGCAGACGATACCGGCGGTCGACAAGATCTGCGGACCGGGCAACGCCTACGTCGCGGCGGCCAAGCGCCGCGTGTTCGGGACGGTCGGCATCGACATGGTCGCCGGCGTGTCCGAGATCCTGGTGCTGGCGGATGCCAGCGCCAATCCCGACTGGGTCGCGATCGACCTCTTCTCGCAGGCCGAGCACGACGAGCTCGCGCAGGCGATCCTGGTCACGCCCGATGCGGGGCTGATCGAGCGCGTCGCCGAGAGCGCGCAGCGCTGGCTCGCGCAGATGCCGCGGGCCGCGATCATCGCCGAATCGCTCCGGCGTCGCGGCGCGCTGATCAAGGTGCGCGACCTCGCCGAAGCCTGCGCGATCGCGAACCGGATCGCGCCCGAGCACCTCGAGCTTGCCGTCGCCGATCCCGACCCGCTGCTGGCGCAGCTGCGCCATGCCGGCGCGATCTTCGTCGGCCATTACTCCTGCGAGGCGCTGGGCGACTACTGCGCAGGCCCGAACCACGTGCTCCCGACCGGGCGCACGGCGCGCTTCTCGTCGCCGCTCGGGGTCTACGATTTCCAGAAGCGCAGCAGCATCCTGCGCATCGCGCCCGAAACCGCACGCACGCTCGCCGGGGTCGCGTCGACGCTGGCCCGCGGCGAAGGCCTGATCGCGCATGCGTGCTCGGCCGAAGTCCGGCAGGAGCGATGAACGACCCGCGCCCGCAGCGCCTGGCAGTCGCGGACGACGACGTCGCGACGCGCGTCGCGGCGACGGTCCGCGCCGACGTACGCGCCCTGCGCGCCTACGCCGTCGCCAGGGCCGAGGGAATGATCAAGCTCGACGCCAACGAGAGCCCCTGGGAACTTCCCGAGGCCGTCAGACAGAAGCTCGGCGCCGCGCTCGAGGGCGTGACCTTGAACCGGTATCCGGACGGCGGTGCGGATGCCGTCAGGGATGCGCTGCGCGCGACGTTTGGGCTTTCCGACGAGGTCGCGCTGGTGCTGGGCAACGGCTCGGACGAGATCCTGCAGCTCATCACCAATGCGGTGGCGCAACCGGGGGCGACGGTGCTCGCCCCGGACCCGACGTTCGTGATGTACCGCGCCTACGCCGCTCACGCGCGGATGCGCTATGTCGCAGTGCCGCTGCGCGAGGACCTTTCGCTCGACTGCGACGCGATGCTGGCCGCGATCGAGCGCGAGCGCCCGGCGCTGGTGTGGCTCGCCTCGCCCAACAATCCGACCGGCACGCTGTTCGACCCGGCCGACGTCGAGCGCATCGTTCGCGCGGCGCCGGGGTTGGCCGTCGTCGACGAGGCCTATGTCGCGTATGCGTCGTCGGCATTCCTGCCGCGGGTGCTCGAGTTCCCCAATCTCGTCGTCGTGCGCACGCTGTCCAAGATCGGCATGGCAGGGATGCGGCTGGGCTGTGCCGCGGCGCATCCGGCGTGGATCGCCGAGATCGACAAGCTGCGCTCGCCCTACAACGTCAATGCGCTGACGCAGGCGGCGGCGCTCGTGCTCCTCGCCGAGGACGAGCTGTTCGCGCGGCAGACGGCTGCGGTGCGCGCCGAGCGCGCGAGCCTGGCCTCCCGGGTGGCCGCACTTCCGGGCGTGAGGGTGTTTCCGAGCGAGGCGAATTTCGTCGTCGCGCGCTTCCCGGAAGCGGACGCGACCTTCGCCGCATTGCGCGACGCCGGCATCCTGGTCAAGAATGTCAGCGCTTCCCATCCGCTGCTCGCCGGCTGCCTGCGCATCACCGTCGGGACCCCCACCGAAAACGACGCGCTCGTCGAGGCGCTCGAGAGACGCACATGAACGCAGCTGCCGACCCGAAACCCGCCGCGCGCACGGCGCGCGTCGAGCGCCGCACCGCGGAAACCGACATCACCGTGGCGATCGACATCGATGGGCGCGGACGCACCGAGCTTTCGAGCGGCATCGCTTTCCTCGACCACATGCTCGACCAGATCGGTCGTCACGGCATGTTCGACCTGACGCTCGCCGCCAAGGGCGACCTGCACATCGACGCCCATCACACGGTCGAGGACATCGGCATCACGCTGGGCCAGGCATTCAGGCAGGCGCTGGGCGACAAGCGCGGCATCCGCCGCTACGGCCACGCCTACGTGCCGCTCGACGAGGCGCTGTCGCGGGTCGTCGTCGACCTGTCGGGGCGACCCGGGATGGTGTTCGACGTGAAATTCACGCGCGCGGTGGTCGGCAATTTCGACGTCGATCTCGTCCATGAATTCTTCCAGGGCTTCGTCAATCACGCGCTGGTCACGCTGCACGTCGACAACCTGCGCGGCGACAACGCGCACCACCAGGCGGAGACGGTGTTCAAGGCCTTCGCCCGGGCGCTGCGCATGGCCTGCGAGCGCGATGCGCGCGCCGTGGGCGAGGTGCCGTCGACCAAGGGCAGCCTGTAGCGCTCGGCAAATTGGTGATCGCCGTGCCCCGTTTCCCGAGCCCCGATGCCTGACATCGCCGTCGTCGATTACGGGATGGGCAACCTGCGCTCGGTCGCCAAGGCGCTGGCGCACGTCGCGCCGCAGGCCTCCGTCGCCATCACCGCCGATCCGAAGCTGATCCGCGAGGCGGCGCGCGTCGTGCTTCCCGGACAGAGCGCGATGCCGGACACGATGGCGAGCCTCGACGCGTCGGGGCTGCGCGACGTCGTCCTCCAATGCCTCGGCGACCGCCCGTTCCTGGGCGTCTGCCTCGGCCTGCAGATGCTGTTCGAGACCAGCGAGGAGGGACCCACGGCCTGCCTCGGCGTCCTGCCCGGGCGGGTCCTGCGGTTTCGCGAACAGGACATGGCGCTGCCCACCGGCGAGCGCCTCAAGATTCCGCACATGGGCTGGAGTCCCGTGCACCAGCAGCGTGCACATCCGCTGTGGGCCGGAATCGAGGACGGCGCCCGGTTCTATTTCGCGCACAGCTACTACCCGGTGCCGGACGATCCCGGGGTGACCGCGGGCACGGCCGCCTACCCGGTGCCGTTTACTTGTGCCATAGCGCGGGCTAATATCTTCGCCGTGCAGTTCCATCCGGAAAAAAGCCAGCGCTCCGGCCTGCAATTGCTCGCGAACTTCGTCACCTGGGACGGACGCGCGTAGACTGGCCGCTCGAGGCGCATTCGCGCAGTAACGTCTCGCCTTCGCCAGCACCCCTGCTGATCATGCAGATCATTCCCGCGATCGACATCAAGGACGGCCACTGCGTGCGCCTCAAGCAGGGCGACATGCAGACGGCGACCGTGTTCTCGGAGGACCCCGCCGCGATGGCGCAGCACTGGCTCGAGCTCGGAGCGCAGCGGCTGCACATCGTCGATCTGAACGGCGCGGTGGCCGGCAAGCCGAAGAACGAGCTCGCGATACGCGAGATCGTCAGTGTCATCGGCGACGAGATCCCGGTGCAGCTCGGCGGCGGCATCCGCGACCTCGACACCATCGAGCGCTACCTGGACGACGGCATCAGCTACGTGATCATCGGCACGGCCGCCGTCAAGAACCCCGGGTTGCTGCACGACGCCTGCTACGCGTTTCCCGGACACATCATCGTCGGACTCGACGCACGCGACGGCAAGGTGGCGACCGATGGCTGGTCGAAGATGACCGGGCACGACGTCGTCGACCTCGCACGCAAGTTCGAGGACTACGGCGTCGAGGCGATCGTCTACACCGACATCGGCCGTGACGGCATGCTCTCCGGCGTCAACCTCGATGCGACCGTCAGGCTGGCCCGTGAGATCAAGACGCCGGTGATCGCGAGCGGCGGGCTGTCGTCGATCAAGGACATCCAGGAGCTCGTGCCTTACGAAGCCGACGGCATCATCGGGGCGATCGCCGGGCGCGCGCTGTACGAAGGCAAGCTGGATTTCAAGGAAGCGCTCAAGGCGGCGAAGGGCGGGGAATGACGATGCAGGCCCCCACCCCTTTCCCCTCTCCCCGCGGGAGAGGGCAAACTTTGTCGCACAAGCGCAGGTGTGGCGCTTGCACCGGTGATTGATGGGGCTCGCGAAGCGCATCATCCCCTGCCTCGACATCGCCGACGGCCGCGTCGTCAAGGGCGTCAACTTCGTCAACCTACGTGATGCGGGCGACCCGGTCGAGGTCGCGCGCCGCTACGATGCGCAGGGCGCCGACGAGATCGCCTTTCTCGACATACGCGCCAGCGTGGAGACTCGCGGTCTGCTCTACGACATGATTGGCGCGGTCGCGGACCAGGTGTTCATCCCGCTGACGGTGGGCGGAGGCGTCAATTCGATCGACGACATCCGCGCGCTGCTGAACGCCGGCGCCGACAAGGTCAGCATCAACACGGCCGGCGTCAGGAATCCGGAGCTCTTCCGGCAGGCATCGAACCGTTTCGGGGCGCAGTGCGTCGTCGCGGCGATCGACGCCAAGAAATCCGCCGTCGACGAATGGCAGGTGTACATCCACGGCGGACGTACGCCGACCGGCATCGACGCGATCCAGTGGGCGCGCGACGTCGTGGCGCAGGGGGCGGGCGAGATCCTGCTGACCAGCATGGACCGCGACGGCGCGAGAAGCGGCTTCGATCTCGGGCTCACGCGAGCGGTCGCCGATGCCGTCGACGTCCCGGTGATCGCGTCGGGCGGGGTCGGGACGCTGAACGACCTCATCGAGGGCATCACGCTCGGTGGCGCCGACGCGGTGCTCGCAGCGTCGATCTTCCACTACGGCGAGTTCACCATCGGCCAGGCCAAGGCCGCGATGAAGCGCGCCGGCATCGAGGTCCGCGACTAGGGCCTTCCTTCCTCTCCCGCAAGCGGGAGAGGGCCGGGGTGAGGGTCGCCGGCCGCGGGGTCATGTAAGATGATCCGCAGCACCGACGATTGATCATGCACTGGCAGGACGCCATCCGCTGGAATGCCGACGGGCTCGTGCCCGCGATTGCGCAGGACGCCGCGACCCATCGCGTGCTCACGCTCGCGTGGATGAACCGCGAGTCGCTGACGCTGACCGAGAAGACGCGCGAAGTCCACTACTGGTCGCGCTCCCGCGGCCAGCTGTGGCGCAAGGGCGAGAAGTCCGGGCACGTGCAGCGCGTGCGCGAGATCCGCCTCGATTGCGATCGCGACGCGATCCTGCTGCTGGTCGAGCAGGTCGGCGGGATCGCCTGCCACACGGGCCGCGAGCGCTGCTTCTACCGGCGCCTCGACGACGGCGGATGGCACACGGTCGAGCCGGTGCTCGAGGACCCGAAGACGGTCTATGGCCACGAGTGATCCGGCACCCGCCGACGTCCTGTCGCGCCTCGCGGCGACGATCGAGGCCCGCAAGGGCGCCGATCCCCGCTCGTCCTATGTCGCCTCGCTGCTTTCCAAGGGCGAGGACGCCGTACTGAAGAAGGTCGGCGAGGAAGCGACCGAGGCGGTGCTGGCCGCCAAGGACGGTGATAAGATTCGCATTACGGCCGAAGTCGCGGACCTCTGGTTCCACTGCCTCGTGCTACTTGCTCGCCATGGCCTGGGGCCGGCGGACGTGCTGGCCGAACTTGCCCGCCGGGAAGGTGTCTCGGGCCACGTGGAGAAGGCGTCCCGCCCCTGATTGCGGCGGTTTCCGACCCCGACCGGCAGCGAAAGACCCTGGCGGACGACCCGAATGGCCGACGATCCCGACTGCATCTTCTGCAAGATCATCCGCGGAGAGATCCCGAGCCGCAAGGTCTACGAGGATGCCGAGATCGTGGCGTTCCACGACATCGCGCCGGTGGCGCCCGTGCATTTCATGCTGGTGCCCAAGCGGCATGTCGCGACGCTCTACGACGCGACGCCCGACGATGCGCCGGCGCTGGGCAGGATCCTGTCGCTCGCCGGAAGGCTGGCGCGGGAGCAGGGGGCCGGCGACGGCTTCCGGACGATCATAAATACCGGCCGCGTCGGCCGGCAGGACGTGATGCACGTGCATGTGCACATCATCGGCGGTCCCGAACAGCTCGGGCCGATGATCGTGCGCAAGGGTGCGTGAATGAACATAGCTAGGAGATGGACATGGGTGGATTGAGCATCTGGCATTGGCTGATCGTGCTGGTGGTGGTCGTGCTGATCTTCGGCACGAAGAAGCTGCGCAACATCGGCGAGGACCTCGGTGGCGCGGTCAAGGGTTTCAAGGAAGGCATGAAGGGCGCGGAAGGCGACGCGCCTTCGGCGCCGGCCGACGCGCCGCAGGTGACCGGCAGGACGATCGACGCCGAGGTCACCAAGGAAACCTCGACCAAGGTCTGACGCAGCAACGCCGGCGCAGGATGTCGCCCCGGTGGCACCTGCGCGTGCGTGAGGCGCGTTCGCATGTTCGACATCGGCTTCTCAGAAATAACGCTTATCGCGGTCGTCGCGCTGGTCGTGCTCGGCCCGGAGCGCCTGCCGAAGACCGCGCGCACCCTGGGCCACCTGTTCGGACGGCTGCAGCGCTACGTCAACGAAGTGAAGGCCGATATCAGCCGCGAAATGGAGCTCGACGAGCTGCGCAAGCTGCAGGGCGAAATGCAGGGCGCGGCGCGCGAGCTGCAGCAGACCGTCACCAATGCCGCGAACGAGATGGCCACCGGCGCGCGCAATGTCGAGCGCGAGCTCAACGAGGCGGGCGCGGACGCGCTGGCGGCCGCACCTGCAGAATCGGCTGCGGTCCCCGAAGCGGCTGCGCCCCATTCACCGCCACCCGCGACAGCGGCGCCCGCCGATCCTTCCGGCGTCGCGCCGGTCGCCGCGACACAACCCGAACCGCCACGCCAGGCCGCATTGCCTGGCTTCGAGAAGATCTGACAGCGTCCGGCGCGGCGCGGCGTGCCCCGGGGATCGACCGGCGCACGACGGCGCCGTGACCGATGCGACCGCGATGAGCGAAACCACGGAGCCGCAGGAATCCTTCATATCGCACCTGATCGAGCTGCGCACGCGACTGGTGCGCTCGATCATCGCGATCGTCGTGGTCCTTGTCGTCCTCTTCCCGTTCGCCAAGGACATCTACGCGCTGCTCGCGCGGCCGCTGCTGCACGCCCTTCCGCAGGGCGCGACGATGATCGCGACCGACGTCACCGGCACGTTCCTCGTCCCGCTCAAGGTGACGCTGGTCGCCGCATTCCTGATCGCGCTGCCCTACGTGCTGTGGCAGATCTGGGCCTTCGTCGCCCCCGGCCTCTACCAGAACGAAAAGCGCCTGGTCGTGCCGGTGCTGGTGTCGAGCTGCCTGTTCTTCGCCATCGGAATGTCCTTCGCCTACTTCGTCGTCTTCCCTGTCGCGTTCCATTTCTTCGCGCACTACACGCCGGTCGGCGTGCAGATGATGACCGACATCGACAAGTACGTCTCGTTCGTGCTGACGATGTTCATCGCGTTCGGGGTGACATTCGAGACGCCGGTCGTCGTCGTCGTGCTCGTGCACCTGGGCGTCGTCTCGCTGGAGAAGCTGAGGTCGATCCGGCCCTACGTCATCGTCGGGTCGTTCGTCGTCGGGGCCATCTTCACGCCGCCCGACATCCTGTCGCAGTGCCTGCTCGCGGTCCCGCTGTGGATGCTCTTCGAGCTGGGACTGCTCATTTCCCGGTTCGTCTCGACCCGGCCGCCGAAAGGCGCGACCGAGGAAACGCTGCCCGCGAAGTGAAGCCCCTCACCCCGGCCCTCTCGCCGCTTACTGCACCCGCGGCCGCTTCGCGACCGTCACCTCGACGTCGAGCGGCTTGCCCTGGCGCAGCAGGTTCAGCTTCGCGACGGCACCCGGTTTCAGCTCGGCGATGCGGGCGAGCAGCTGCGGGACGTCGGGTGTCGGCTTGTTGCCGATGGCCAGAATCACGTCGCTCGGCTTCACGCCGGCGCGATCGGCAGGGCCATCGCGCTGCAGCGCCCGGACCAGCACGCCGTCGTTGCGCGTCAGTGCCAGCGCCTGCGCGGCTTCGGGCGTGATCGCCTGCGGCTCGACGCCGAGCCAGCCGCGCGTCACCTCGCCGGTAGCGATGATCTGCGACAGCACGTCGCGCGCGAGCGAAACCGGGATGGCGAAGCCGATGCCCATCGAACCGCCCGATTGCGAGAAGATCGTGCTGTTGATGCCGACGAGGTTGCCCGCGGTATCGACCAGCGCACCCCCCGAGTTGCCCGGGTTGATGGGGGCGTCGGTCTGGATGAAATCCTCGAAGCGGTTGACGCCGAGATGGTTGCGGCCCAGCGCGCTGACGATGCCCGCCGTCACCGTGTTGCCGAATCCGAAGGGGTTGCCGATTGCGAGCACGATGTCGCCCACCTGCAGACCGTCCATCGAGCCGAAGGTGATGGCGGGAAGGTCGCGCGCGTCCACCTTCAGGACGGCGAGGTCGGATTCGGGGTCGCTGCCCTTGATCGTCGCCCGCATCTCGCGGCCGTCGGCCAGGACGAGCTCGATGTCGTCGGCGCCGTCGACCACGTGCTGGTTGGTGAGGACATAGCCTTCGGGCGCCACGATGACCCCGGAGCCAAGACTGGTCGTGCGTCGGGTTTCCGCGCGCTCGGCGAGGTCGGGGAAATAGCGCCGCAGCACCGGATCGTCGAGCAGGGGATTGCGCACCCGTACCGCCTTGCTGGTGTAGATGTTCACCACCGAAGGCATCGCTTTCTTCGCGGCATCGGCATAGCCGGGCGCGGCAGATCGCCGGGCGGCCGCCGCGGTGGCCACTGCGGTGGCCGCCGGGGAGGGGGCGATCGCCGGGGCCGCTGCCTCCTGCAGCAGGACGACGTCCCTGTCCTTGCCGGCGAGGCGCGGCACGAGGTCCGGGCGCAGGGTGACGACGACGAACAGCGCAGCCACGCAGAGCGTGCAGGCCTGGGCGAACAACAGCCAGAACTTCTTGATCACGGGGTTTCGGGCGGCTGCGGCCGCGACGTCGTGGGAGGATTCTCGGCATCCATTATAGGGCTGAGTCACGAGGCGCAACGGCGAGTCGGTAACCGGTTGTTGCAGGCCGCCGGAGCGGCAGCACACTGCAATTGCCTGTTTTTGCGAACTATTCAACCGGAATTCAGCCGCCGCCCTTTAAATTGCTTGGGCAAATCCCGTATAATCGACAGGTTTTGCGAACCGATCTCGCGAACGTAGCGAAAGGCAGCGGATGGGATCTGAAGCCGTAGTCAACAATGGAAAGCGCCGGTTCCTGATCGGCGCCACGTCAGTCGTCGGGGGTATCGGCGTCGTCGCCGCCGCAACGCCATTCGTGATGTCGCTCTTCCCGAGCGAGCGCGCGAAGGCCGCAGGCGCCCCGGTGGAAGTCGACATCAGCAAGATCGAGCCCGGCATGAAGATCAACGTCGGGTGGCGCGGCAAGCCGATCTGGCTGCTCAATCGCACCGAGGCCATGCTGAAGACGCTGCCGGAGATGGATTCGGTCGTCGTCGACCCGAATTCGGAAGAGCCGCACCAGCCCGCGTACTGCAAGAACGAGGGGCGGTCGATCAAGCCGAACATGTGGATCGCCATCGGCATCTGCACGCATCTAGGCTGCTCGCCGACATTCAGGCCCGAAGTGGCGCCCGCCGACCTGGGTCCGGAATGGAAGGGCGGATTCTTCTGCCCCTGCCACCAGTCGAAGTTCGACCTCGCCGGCCGCGTGTTCAAGGGGGTACCGGCGCCGACGAACCTGTGGATTCCGCCGCACAGGTACGCGACCGACACCAGGGTCGTGATCGGCGAAGACCCGAAGTCCGCATGATCCATCGGAGCGCTCGATGAGCAAGTTGATGACCTGGATCGACGACCGCTTTCCGCTGACCGCGCTGTGGGAGAGTCAGTGGGGCAAGTACGTCGCGCCGAAGAATTTCAATTTCTGGTACTACTTCGGTTCGCTCGCCGCCTTCGTGCTGGTGATGCAGATCGTGACCGGGATCTGGCTCACGATGAACTACAAGCCCGACGCCGCGAAAGCGTTCGAGTCGGTCGAGTACATCATGCGCGACGTGCAGTGGGGGTGGCTGATCCGTTACATGCACTCCACCGGAGCGTCGATGTTCTTCGTCGTCGTCTACCTGCACATGTTCCGCGGCCTGATGTACGGCAGCTATCGCAAGCCGCGCGAGCTGACGTGGATCTTCGGCTGCCTGATCTACCTGGCGCTGATGGCGGAGGCCTTCTTCGGATACCTCCTCCCCTGGGGCCAGATGTCGTACTGGGGCGCACAGGTGATCGTCAACCTGTTCTCGACGATCCCGGTGATCGGCGACAGCCTCTCGACGTGGATCCGCGGCGACTACACGATCTCCGACGTCACGCTGAACCGCTTCTTCGCCTTCCACGTCGCCGCCCTGCCGCTGGTGCTGGTCGCGCTGGTCGCGGCGCACCTGATGGCGCTGCACGAGACCGGATCGAACAATCCCGACGGCGTCGAGATCAAGAAGCAGCCGAAGGACCCGAAGACCGGCCTGCCGCTCGACGGGATCTACTCGCACCCGTACTACTCGGTGAAGGACATCGTCGGCGTCATCGTCTTCCTGGCGGTGTTCTCGATCGTCGTGTTCTTCCTGCCGAACATGGGCGGGTACTTCCTCGAAGCCAACAACTTCATCCCGGCGAACCCGCTGAAGACGCCGCCGGAAATCGCCCCGGTCTGGTATTTCACGCCCTTCTACGCGATGCTGCGCGCGGTTCCCTCGTTCCTCGGCACCCAGGTGTGGGGCGTGCTGGTCATGGGCGCAGCGGTGCTGATCTTCTTCGCCCTGCCGTGGCTCGACAACGGCGCGGTCAAGTCGATCCGCTATCGCGGCGGGCTCTACAAGTCGTACCTGGTGGCGTTCCTCGTCGCGTTCCTGATCCTCGGCTACCTCGGCACCGTTCCGGTTACGGTGTGGGGGCAGTTCGCCGACGGCTTCCCGTTCCATGGCGCCGATCGCGCAACCGTCCTCTCGCGCGTGCTGACGATCGTCTACTTCGCATTCTTCCTGCTGATGCCCTGGTACACGAAGCGCGACAGGACCAAACCCCAACCTGACCGGGTGAGGTGGAAATGAGCAAGCTCGCCCGAATCCTGCTGGTATCGCTGGCGCTGAGCCTGTCCCTCGGCGCCGGGTCGGCGCTGGCCCAGGCGGAGGCCGGCCTGCGGCTCGCGCCGGCGCCGGTCAACCGTCTGGACGACGAATCGCTGCAGCGTGGGGCGCGCGACTTCATCAATTACTGCCTGACCTGTCACACGGCGCAGTACATGCGCTACAACCGGCTCGAAGACATCGGCCTCACGCCGGCGGAAATCACCGACAACCTGATGTTCGCGACGCAGAAGATCGGCGACACGATGACGGTTGCAATGACGCCCGCGGACGCCGAAAAATGGTTCCCGGCGCCGCCTCCCGACCTGACGCTGGAGGCCCGCGTCCGCGGCCGCGACTGGCTGTACAACTACCTGCTCGGTTTCTACCGGGACGAGAAATCGGCGTCAGGGTGGAACAACATCGTGTTCCCGAACGTCGCCATGCCGCACGTCCTGTGGCAGCTGTCGGGAACGAACAAGCTCGTCGAAACCGAGTTCGAGGAGCAGGGGAAGGCGGAGGGTGCCGCGATCGCTGCCAAGGGGCTGTCGCGGGTCGAGGAAAAGCCAGGCGGCAAGTACGCCTTGCTGACCGTGGCGACCGACGTTCCCGGCACGATGACGCGCGCCCAGTACGAGGCCTTCGTCGGCGACCTTGTCAACTACCTCGACTACATGGGTGAGCCGATCAAGAACCAGCGCATCCACCTCGGCATCGTCGTGCTGCTGTTCCTCGGCGTCCTGTTCGTGTTTGCCTATGCGCTGAAGCGGGAATACTGGAAAGACCTGCACTAGGGCACCGACCGCAATGCTAGATGCGGGGCAGGAGCGAACCTCCTGCCCCGTTGCTTTCCCGAATTTGGCATCGCATTCGAAGCCATAGAGGACACGCGGCAACCTGCACCATCGATCAAGGAGAACCAGACCATGATGACCCTTTATTCCGGCACGACCGATCCGTTCAGTCAGCGCTGCCGCATCGTGCTGCACGAGAAGGGCATGGATTTCCAGATCATCGACGTCGATCTCGACCACAAGCCCGAGGACCTGGCGGTGATGAATCCCTACAACCAGGTTCCGGTGCTGGTTGAACGCGACCTCGTGCTGCACGAATCCAACATCATCAACGAGTACATCGACGAGCGCTTCCCGCATCCGCAGCTGATGCCCGCCGATCCGGTCATGCGCGCGCGCGCGCGGCTGTTCCTGCACCGGTTCGAGAAGGAGCTGTTCGTCCACATCGATGCGCTCGAAGGCACGAACCAGAAGCAGGCGGAGCGCGCCCGTGCGCTCGTTCGCGACTCGCTGATGCAGATTGCCCCGGTGTTCGCCAAGCACAAGCACATGCTCGGGGAGGAGTATTCGATGCTCGACGTCGCGATCACGCCGCTGCTGTGGCGCCTAGACTACTACGGCATCCAGATGCCCAAGCAGGCCGCACCGCTGATGAAATACGCCGAGCGCCTGTTCGCGCGGCCGGCATTCTCGGAAGCACTGACGTCGGCGGAGCGGGGGATGCGCAAGTAGCGTACGCACTGTGGTCAACGTCGGGCGGACGGGCGGTAAAGCCCGCGTCTTGACCGTACCGCGATCAAGGGTAACATCGTCGGCATGTCGGAACAGTCTGCCAAGCCCTATCTCGTGCGTGCCATCTGCGAATGGTGCGCGGACAACGGCCTGACGCCCTACCTCGCGGTCCGCGTGAACCCCCAGACGCGCGTGCCCGCGGCTTTCGTCAAGAACGGCGAGATCGTGCTGAACGTCAGCGCCACGGCGACGCGCAAGCTGACGATCGACAATCAGTGGATCCAGTTCACCGCGCGCTTCAACGGCTCGTCGCAGGAAGTTTCGGTGCCGATCGGTGCGGTCATCGGCATCTTCGCCAAGGAGACCGGGTACGGGTTCTCCTTCAACGCGCCCGACGATCCCGTCGCGGCACTCGCGGGGTCGACCGCGCCGCGCGACAGTCAGGCGATGGGCGCGACCAAGGCAGTCGAGCCTTCACGGGCCAAGCGCCCGACGCACCTGCAAGTCGTCAAGTAGAAGTCGTCGCCCGGGCTTCACGCAACACCCCAGCTTTCCCCGCGCCGGCATAGCTCAGTTGGTAGAGCAGCGGTTTTGTAAACCGTTGGTCGTGGGTTCGATTCCTACTGCCGGCAC
>JAJXTF010000031.1 GCA_021784125.1 Pseudomonadota bacterium
TGGAAGCCTGCTGACCCGAAGTAAACCCGAGGGAGGAACCCATGCAACGCCTGATCCGGTTCGCGGCGGGAGTCGTCGCCGTCTGCGCGGCATCGCTGTTCGCGCCATCGCCTGCGCTCGCGCAGGCGGACTATCCGTCCAGACCCATCCGCCTGGTCGTGCCCTTTCCGCCGGGCGGCACGACCGACATCCTCGCGCGCGCAGTCGCGCAGAAGCTGACCGAAGCCTGGCATCAGCAGGTGATCGTCGACAACCGTCCGGGCGCCGGCGGCAACATCGGTTCGGACCTGGTCGCCAAGGCGCCGCCGGACGGCTACACGCTGGAGATGGGCACCGTCGGCACGCATGCGATCAACCCCAGCCTCTACGCCCGGATGCCCTACGACGCGCAGAAGGATTTCACCCCGGTCATCCTGGTCGCGGGCGTTCCCAACGTGCTCGAGGTCAATCCGTCGCTGCCGGTCCACACGGTTCAGGAGCTGATCGCCTACGCCAAGGCCAACCCGGGCAAGCTCAACTTCGCGTCATCGGGCAACGGAACGTCGATCCACCTCTCGGGCGAGCTGTTCAAGGCAATGACCGGCGTGCAGATGACCCACGTACCCTACAAGGGCAGCGCGCCGGCGCTGGCCGACCTGGCCGGCGGACAGGTGCAGCTGATGTTCGACAACCTGCCATCGTCGCTGGGCCTGATCAAGGGCGGCAAGCTGCGCGCGATCGCCGTGACCAGCACGACGCGCTCGTCGGCACTGCCCGACATACCGACGATCGCCGAATCCGGGTTGCCGGGCTATGAAGCGTCGTCGTGGTTCGGTGTGCTGGCGCCTGCGCACACGCCGCCTGCGATCATCGACAAGCTGAATGCCGCCATTGGCGCCTGGCTCGCCTCGCCCGAGGCCAAGGAGAAGCTGGCATCGCAGGGTGCGGTGGCCGCCGGCGGGACGCCGCGGGCGTTCGCCGACTACATCGCTGCCGAGACGGTCAAGTGGGCGAAGGTCGTCAAGGCGAGCGGCGCGCACATCGACTGATCCGCATCCCCCACCCGCCTCGCTCTTGCTGGTCCCCCTCACCGACCTCGCTCTCGCTCCTCTCTCTCTCCCACGAAGTGGGAGAGGGTCGGGGTGAGGGGACGAGGGGCCCGCGCCACCGTGTACGCCAGCAGCAGCCAGCCCGCGATGAACGCAAACCCGCCGAAAGGCGTGACGTAGCCCCAGGCGCGCCCGCCCCCCAGCGCCATCGCGTAGAGGCTCCCCGAGAACAGCGCGATGCCGGCGACGAACAACAGCGCCACGCGCCCCAGGCCGGCGCGCTGCGGCATCTGCAATTGCAGGATCCCGACGCCGAGCAGCGCCAGCCCGTGCCAGGCGTGGTAGGTCGCCGCGGTGTGCCACAGCGCGAGCATGTCGGGTGCAAGCCGCGTCTTCAGCGCATGCGCGCCGAGCGCGCCCAGCGCGACGGCGACGGCCATCAGCAGCGCTCCGGTCGTCAGCGTAAGGCGGGATGACATTTTCGACTACACTATGACGCTTCGAAAAAGCGTCCCGCAGGATAGCACCATGACGATCGAGCGCCGCAACGTCGGCAAGCGCCTCTCCGACCTGGTCATCTACGCTCCGCCGCCGGGCGGCCGGATGGTGTACCTCGCCGGCCAGGTCGCGGAGGATCCGGCTGCCGAAATCGCCGCGCAGACGCAATCGGTGCTGAGGCAAATCGACCGCCTGCTCGCCGAAGCGGCGAGCGACAAGACGCGAATCCTGTCGGTGACGATCTACCTCGCCGACATGGCCGACTACGCGGCGATGAACGCGGTCTGGGACCGCTGGGTCCCCGCAGGCGAAACCCCTGCGCGCGCCACGGTCGAGGCGAAGCTCGCGAATCCCGCCTACCGCGTCGAGATGCAGGTCGTCGCCACCGCCGGCTGATCGCGAGCCCCGGCCCCCGGTCACGAACACGCCCCTGCCCATGTCCCTCTCCCCGGCGGCCAAGGCGGCCATTGCCGCATCCTCGCGCAGCGAGGCGATCGCCTCCGGCAGCAACACCGCGACCATGCCGGTGACCCGCGCGCTGTTCGACCAGCTGATGGTCCCCTGCTTCGCGCCCGCGCAATTCGTGCCGGTGCGAGGCGAGGGCTCGCGCGTATGGGACCAGGCCGGGCGCATGTACATCGACTTCGCGAGCGGCGTCGCCGTCACCGCGCTCGGGCATTGCCACCCGGCGATGGTCAAGGCGATCGAGGCGCAGGCGAGGACGCTGTGGCACGTGTCGAACTGGTTCACCAACGAGCCGGCATTGCGCCTCGCCCAGCGCCTCGTCGACGCGACGTTCGCCGAGCGCGTGTTTTTCTGCAATTCGGGGGCGGAGGCCAACGAAGCGGCACTGAAGCTCGCGCGGCGCTACGCGCACGACCGCTTCGGTCCGCATCGCTCGCGCATCGTGTCGACGGTCAACGCGTTCCACGGCCGCACGCTGTTCACCGTCACGGCGGGCGGGCAGTCGAAATACGCCAGCGGCTTCGGGCCCAACCCGACCGGCATCACCCACCTGCGCTACAACGACGTCGCGGCCCTCGAGGCCGAATTCGCCGCGCACGGCGGCGAGATCTGCGCCGTGATCCTCGAGCCGATGCAGGGCGAAGGCGGCATGACGCCGGGAACGCCGGCCTACCTGCAGGCTGCGCGCAGGCTGTGCAGCGAGCATGGCGCGCTGCTGATCCTCGACGAGATCCAGAGCGGCATGGGACGCACGGGGACGCTGTTCTCCTACATGCAGAAGGGGATCGTTCCCGACATCCTGACCAGCGCCAAGGGGCTGGGCGGCGGCTTCCCGATCGGCGCGATGCTCACCACCACCGAGATCGCCACCGCGTTCTCCGTCGGCGTGCACGGCACCACCTATGGCGGCAATCCGCTCGCCTGCGCGGTCGCAGGCGCGGTGTTCGACGTCATCAACACGACCGAGGTCCTCGACGGCGTGAAGGCCCGCCATGCGCTGTTCATGGAAGGTCTGAAGGCGATCAATGCGCGGCGCCCGGTTTTTTCCGACCTGCGCGGCGAGGGCGTGTGGCTGGGCTGCGAGCTCGCGCAGGCCTGGCGCGGGCGCTCGCTCGACGTCATGCATGCGGCGGGCGAGGCCGGGCTGCTGGTGCTGGTCGCCGGCCCCGACGTGCTGCGCATCGCGCCGTCGCTGGTCATATCGCTCGACGAGATCCTCGAAGGACTCGCACGCCTCGAGACTGCGCTGAACACCGCGCTCGTCTGAGCCGTGTTCTTCATCCGGCCGATTGCGCGCGATGACCTGCCTGCGGTCCTCGCTCTTTCCGAGCGCACGGGCCACGGGCTCACGACGCTGCCGGCCGACCGCGATCGCCTCGCTGCGCGAATCGACCGCTCGCTCGCCTCTTTCGCGGGCGCGGCGACCCCGGCGACGACCACCTTCATGTTCGTGCTGGTCGAAGGCGACCGCGGTCGCGACGGCCAGGTCGTCGGCATCAGCGCGATCGAGGCCGCGGTCGGACTGGACGAGCCCTGGTACAACTACCACGTCGGCACCCTGGTCCACGCGTCGCGGGCGCTCGATGTCTACACGGTCGCGCCGACGCTGTTCCTGTCGAACGACCACACCGGCCACACCGAGCTGTGCTCGCTGTTCCTCGACCAGCGCTACCGCCGCGGCAGGAACGGGGCGCTGCTCGCCAAGTGCCGTCTGCTGTTCATCGCCGAATTCGCGCAGATGTTCGCCGACAAGGTGATCGCCGAATTGCGCGGCCGCATCGAGCCCGACGGGACGAGCCCTTTCTGGGAAGGGCTCGGACGCCATTTCTTCGCGATGGAATACAAGCGGGCCGACTACCTGACCGGGACCGGACAGAAGTCCTTCATCGCCGAGCTGATGCCGAGGCATCCGGTCTACGTGAACCTGCTGCCGCCCGCGGCGCGCGAGGTGATCGGCGTCGTGCATGCCGACACGGTGCCGGCGCGCGCGATGCTCGAGCAGGAAGGCTTCCGCTACGAAGGCTACGTCGACATCTTCGACGCCGGACCGACCCTGGAGTGCACCACGGAGAACATCGATGCGCTGCGCCGGTCTGTCGTCATGCCCTGCACGCTGGGCGAAGCAGACCCGCTGCCCGACAACCTGAGCAACGACGTCCCGTGGCTGGCGTGCAACCGCAAGTTCGAGGGTTTCCGCGCGCTGATCACGTCGGCGCCGGCGCGGGTCGACCGCTTTCCGCTGCTGGCCTACGCCGCCGAAGCTCTGGGCGTCGCCGAGGGCGACAGCATCCGCGTCGTCCCGCTCGTGCCGGGGGATCGATGAATTTCGACGGCATTCCGGGGCCGACGCACAATTATTCCGGCCTGGCGCAGGGCAACCTCGCGGCCGAGCGCAACGCGCAGCAGGTCGCCAATCCGCGCGAGGCGGCATTGCAGGGCCTGGCGAAGATGCGCGCACTGGCTGCGCGCGGCTTCGCGCAGGGCGTGCTGCCGCCGCAGGAGCGGCCCGACGTCGCCGCGCTGAGGACGCTCGGCTTCCACGGGCGCGACGCCGACATCATCGCCCGTGCCGGGCGCCAGGTGCCCGAGCTCCTGGCAGCCTGCTCGTCGGCCGCGGCGATGTGGGCGGCCAATGCCGCGACGGTCAGTCCGTCCGCCGACTGCGCCGACGGCCGCGTGCACTTCACGCCGGCGAACCTGGTCACGCATTTCCACCGCGCACTGGAGGCGCCGACGACCACGCGCGTGCTGCGCGCGATCTTCGCCGACGCCGCGCATTTCTGCGTCCACGATCCGCTCCCCGCCGCACCGCAGTTCGGCGACGAAGGCGCCGCCAACCACACGCGTTTCGGGCGGGGCATCGACCAATCGGGCGCCGAGCTCTTCGTCTACGGGCGCCGGGGCTTGAGCGCAGGGCCTGCCCCTGCGCGCTATCCGGCGCGGCAGACACGCGAGGCGAGCGAGGCGATCGCGCGGCGCCACGGCCTCGATCCGCACCATGTCGTGTTCGCGCAGCAGCGCCCCGACACCATCGATGCGGGCGTGTTCCACAACGACGTCATCGCCGTCGGCGAAGGAACGTTCCTGCTCTGTCACGAACGCGCGTTCGTCGACCAGCCCGCCCTGCTGCGAACGCTGACCCGGGTCGTGGGACCGGAATTTCGCTCGATCGTGGTGCGCGAGGCCGAGCTGCCGCTCGCCGACGCGGTCGCCACCTACCTGTTCAACAGCCAGCTGATCGAGCGCCCGGACGGCCGCTTCCTGCTGGTCGCACCTGCGGAATGCCGCGCGCACCGCGCGGCCGCCGACGTGCTCGATCGGCTGACCACCGGCGATACGCCGATCGCCGAGGTGATGACCTTCGACCTGCGCCAGAGCATGCGCAATGGCGGCGGGCCCGCCTGCCTGCGCCTGCGCGTGCCGCTGACGCCGGCGGAACGCGCGTCGATCCGGGCGCGGGTGATGCTCGACGATGACCTGGCGGGGGCACTGGAAGCCTGGATCCGGCGGCACTATCGCGACCGCCTCGAGTCCGCCGACCTGCGCGACCCCGCGCTGCTCGACGAATCGCGCCGCGCGCTCGACGAGCTGACCGGGCTGCTGGCGTTGCCGTCGGTCTACCCGTTCCAGCTCGCCGGCGCGGTTGCCTGAGCAACGGGCCGCTTGCCGCCGGCGCCTGCCGGGATTAGGCTGGGCAGTCATGCTGTTTGCATGGTGGAATCCGCCGAAGGAGGCCGCGATGAACACATGGACGACAGGCACCGCCGCGCTGCTGACACTGGCGCTGGCCGGTTGCGCGACGCTGAACGGACCCGAGGCCTACGCCAACGCGAAGGCCCAGCGGACACAGTGCAAGGTCGTGACGCTCTCGAGCGCGGCGCAGGAGCTGCGCATGCAGAACCGGAAACGGATCGGCGACGACGCGATGCAGCAGACCGAAGGCAAGCTCGACATCGGCCACGTGCAGCTGAACGAGCCGCGGATCCTGAGCAACCCGGTCGCGCCGGGCGAGAGCGTCCTCAGCCAGGCTCGGCGAAGCTGCTGAGGCGCGTTGTTGCCGTCGCTGCGGCCCAGGTTGCCCGTTTCAGTCCGCTGCGACGGCCGGCATCCCGCGGTGCCGGCGCACCGGCGACCAGCGCATCGCGCTCACCGTCAGCGCGAGGCCCAGGCCGCCGATCACCCACAGCGTCGGCCGCAATCCGATCACGGTCGCCAGCCCACCGCCCGCGAGTGACCCGAGGGGCGCCGCCGCCACGGCGAGGAAGCGCATCGTCGCGGTCATCCGTCCCAGCAGGTGGTTCGGCGTCAGCGCCTGCCGCAGCGACAGGTAGTTGATCGCATAGATCACGGCGCCGAAATCGAACAGCAGCATGCAGGCCCCCAGCGCCATCGTCGCGACGGCCGGCGACCCGCCGATCAGCCCGAATCCCTGCCAGCCCAGCGCCGTCAGGAACAGGCCGTGCACGATCACCGGCCCCACGCCGAAACGCCGCGACACGCGCTCGGCCGCGCTTGCCGCGATCACGCAGCCCAGCCCGCCGGCCATGTAGGCCAACCCGATCGAGCCCGCCGACAGGCCGAGGACGCGCGTCGCGAACAGGATCAGCACCGCCATCTGCATCTGGTGCAGGATCTGCCAGGCCGCGGCGAGCAATGCCAGCGAGCGCAGCGTCGCATTGTTCCGGACCAGCGCGAGGCCCTCGCGGATCTCCACCCCCATCGACTGGCGCGCGACGGCCGCAGGTGCGTCGTTGTGCAGCCGCAGCGAGCGCAGCATCAGCGCCGAAGCGAAAAACCCCAGCGCGTCCAGCGCGATCGCGAAAGGCGCGGTCAGCGCCTGGATCAGCAGGCCCGCGATGCCCGGGCCGACCAGCGCCGAGGACGTCTCGCCCAGCGTGATCTTGGCGTTCGCCTCCACCAGCCGCGTGCGACCGGCCATCTGGGCGATCAGCACCTGGTAGGCCGCGCCGCCGATGACGTTCTGCACGCCGCAGAAGAAGCCGACCGCGTACAGCACGTCGATCGACAGCACGCCGCGCCATGCGCAAAGCGGAATCACCGCCAGGGCAGCGCCTCGCGAAAGGTCGGAGACGACGACGACCGGCAGTTTGCGGACACGGTCGAGGAGGACGCCTGCATGCAGCGACACCAGCGCGAACGGCAGCGTCTCCAGGGCGACCAGGACCCCCATCTGCAGGGGGGTCGCGTGCAGCAGCAGCGCCGCCGTCAACGGCAGGGCAAGGTTGGTGATCTGCGCGCCGAAGGACGTCACCGTCAGCGACAGCCAGAGTCTCCGGAAATCGGGCGAGCGCCACAGGCCGCGAAAGCGCCGGCGGAGGAATCGCGCGACTCGTTCGAACGAATTCATGGTCTTCTTCCCGGCCGCGCCAACGCGCGCAGGCCTCCGATCGATGCAATCGGCGGAAGCTTCGGGAGAGAGCGTTGCCCCGTGGTCTTCGGATTCCGCCGTTCCCGGCGGTCGTCCGTGCCGGGGCTAGTGCTGCAGGTGCTGCTGGAGCGGGAGTTTGCCGCCGATGCCCGCGTGTACCGGTCGGTCGACCGGCCTGCATCCGGCTGCCCACGCAACCGATGCGCGCACGCGCGGCGCGATGCGAATCGCGCTGGCGAGGGACATGGGCATGGTGTTCATGGCGGAGTCACTTTGGGAAACATGGGAGCCTCTTGCAATGCTACGCGCAGCGATGACGCTGCGGCAATGCGAATAATCCTTGCGGGCCCCTCGATCGCGCAGACTGTCGCGCCGGCGCGACGCTGCGGCCGGCAATCGGGGCGTCGGTAGCGAGGCAGACCACCGGGGGGCCGGTCAGATCAGTGCCGATCCGGCCAAACCCGCGCCAATCCGCGCTGCCGCGCGCCGCGAGGAGATCCGCGAAGGCGCGATGCATCACCGCGCCGCGACGTTCGTCCTCTCGACGTCGATGTACATCCAGGGGTTCTCCCAGTACGCGTTCTTCTTGTAACCCCGCACCCAGGGCTGCACGAGGGTGTTCTCGACCGTGTAGACGTTGAGATCCCAGGGGTTGTAGGCCGCGACCAGCTCCGACATCCTGCGATAGAGCTTGTTGCGCTCGGGACCGTCGGGGAGCATCCGCGACTGGCGATACAGATCGTTGTACTGCGGCAGGTCGAATCGCGCATAGTTGGTCTGTCCGATGTTTCCGCCGTACAGCAGCTGGAAGAATGCATCGCCTTCCGCATAGGCATTGATCCAGCCGATGCGCCACATCTGCAGCTGCCCTGCCTTGCCCATCTTCAGCAGGTCGGGCCATTTCTGCTTGACGAAATCCATGCGCACGCCGATCGCCTTGAGGCTGCGCTGCCACAATTCGTCGATCTCGCGATCGCGCGTCGACGGCGTCGATGCCATCGAGAGGACCATCGGCTTGCCGTCGGGGAGGTCGCGCCACCCGTCGCCGTCCTTGTCGACGTAGCCGAAGCGGTCGAGCAGCGCCCGGGCCGCCGCGGGATCGAAAGGCGCCGCGACGTTCAGGCTGTCGTCGTGGCCGGGAACGTTCGGCGGAATCGGCTGCGTCGCAGGCAGCGCCTGCCCCTGGTAGACGACGCGAATCAACGCGGGCGTGTCGAAAGCCATCGCCAGCGCACGGCGCAGCGCCACCTTGTCGCGCGTGTAGCCGCCGACGACGGGATCCTGCATGTTGAAATAAGCGTAGGCAAGCGACGGCTGGACGAGCCGTGACAACGTCACGCCGCGTGCGACGTAGGATGCCTTCAGCTTGCCCGAGGCGTCGAGTGCCCGGTCGGACAGCTCGGAAGGCAGGTTGACGTAGTCGAGCGCGCCGCTGTCGAAGGCCAGCATCCGCGGGTTCGACTCCTCCATGATCGTGATGTCGACCTCGTCTAGCATCGGCAGCCGGCGTCCGCGCAGCTTGCCGAAGCGCGCGCGATCGGCGGGAGCGGTCGCCTCGGGGAAGCGCTCGTCGTGATAACCGGGATTCCTGACCAGCACGATCTGCTGGCCGCGACGCCACGACTTCAGCATGAACGGCCCGGTCCCCACCGGATGGTCCATCACCCAGCCGTTGTCGTCCCCGTAGCGCTCGACCACCTCGCGCGCGACTGCGGCCATCGGGCTCGAGCACAGGTAGCCGAACAGGATGTAGTCGGGCTCCTTGAGCTCGATGCGGATGGTGTAGCGGTCGAGCGCCCGCAGGCCCTCGATCGGCGCGTCGTAGTCGAACTTGCCGCCGCGGTTCGCGGCGGCGATGACGGCGTCGGCGCCGACGATCTTGCCCTGCAGATACCACGCGAACGGCGAGCGCATCCGCGGATCGAGCAGCCGCTTCCAAGCGTAGACGAAGTCGGCGGCCGTCAGCTCGCGCCGCTTGCCCTTGAACGCGGGATCGTCGGCGAAATAGATCCCGGGGCGGACGTGCATCGTCCAGACCCGCCCGCCGTCGGTGATCGTCGGCAGCGCCGTCGCGAGCTTCGGAACGCGCACGTACGGCCGGGCGAGGTAATCGAAGCCGTACAGCGGCTCGAATATCGCGCGCTGCACGTGATCGGAATAGAGATCGCTCGTCGCCTGCGGGTCGAAGCCGGTCTCGGCGGTCGGGAACACGACGTGGAGGACCCTGGCGCCGGCGGCACTGCCCGTCGACTGCGCCTGCGACGAAAAGGGGACGAACGAGACCAGCGCCGCAACGAGAAGCAACGCGGACCGGAATTTCAGGAGCTGCAGCGGGCGGGAAGCCATGGGATCGGGGTCGGAGACGTCCAGGTGACGCACCGTCGCGGATTCTCAGTGCGACGCTGCGATGTCGAGGTAGGGGAACGGCATCTGGTTGGTCGGGTTGTACTTGTAGCCGCGCAGCCAGGGCTGGATCAGCACGTTCTCGTAGCGGAACGCGGTGAGTATCCAGGGCGCGTAGGCCTGCACGATCTCCGACATCCTGCGCTCGACCTTCAGGCGATCCGGACCGTCGGGCATCGCTCGCCCCTGCTCGTAGAGCCGGTCGTACTCGGGCAGGTGGAAACGCGAGAGATTGGAAAAGCCGGCGTATTTGCCGTAGAGCAAGCCGTAGAAGCCGAAGCCGTCAGGGGTCGTGTTGATGTTCCCGAGCTGCCACATCTGCAGCTGGCCCAGGCGAGCGGCTTTCAGCAGGTCGGGCCATTTCTGCTTGACGAACTCGACGCGCAGGCCGAGCGCGTTGAGGTTCTTCTTCCACAATTCGTCGTACTGGCGCTCGTCCGACCCGGTCGACGATGCGATCTTCAGTATCAGCGGCTTGCCGTCCGGCAGGTCGCGCGAACCGTCGTGGTCGCGGTCGACGTAGCCGAACCTGTCGAGCAGCAGCTTCGCGGCGGCGACGTCGAAGGGAATCCTGCCGTCGTACGAGGCATCGTGCCCGGTCATGTTCGGCGGCACGAGCTGCGTCGCGGGCAGACCCTGGCCCTGGCGCAGGATGCGGATTTCCTCGCCCACGTTGTAGCCCATCGCGATCGCGCGGCGCAACGCGATCTGCGCCGGCTTGTAGCCGCCGACCACCGGGTCTTCCATGTTGAAGTAGACGTAGGACACCGCGGGCTGGATGCCGCGCGCCAGGCGCACGCCCGCCTTCGCGAAGTCGGGCCGGAGGTTGTCGTGTGCGTCGAGCACCTTGGTGACCAGGTCGTTGGGCACCGAGACGTAATCGAGATCGCCCTGGCGGAACGCGAGCAACCGAGGCTGCCCTTCCTCGATGATGTTGATCACCACCCGCTTGACGAGCGGCAGCCTGCGACCGGCGAGCCCCGCGACCAATGCGCGGTCGGACGGATCGGTCGCCTGCGGATAGCGCTCGTCGCGAAACCCGGGATTGGCCTCCAGCACGATGCGCTGGCCGCGACGCCATTCGCCGAGCCGGTAAGGCCCGGTGCCCACCGGGTGCGACATCACCCAGCCGCTGGCGTCCCGGTAGGCGTCGATCACCTCGCGCGCCACGGCGGACGTCGCCGTCGTCGTCAGGTTCGACAGCAGCTCGTAGTCCGGGAACACGAGCTTGAACTGCAGCGTGTCGCGATCGATCGCCTGCAGGCCCTCGATCGGCGCATCGTAGTCGAAGTGCCCGGTCGCCCGGGCCTTCGCGACGGCTTCGTCGGCGCCGACGAAGCGCCCGTCGATCATCTGCAGTGAATTCGAGCGCATCTGCGGATCGAGGATGCGCTTGATCGCGTAGACGTAATCGGAGGCGGTCAGCTCGCGCCGCTTGCCCTTGAACACGGGATCGTCGGCGAAATCGATGCCGGGCCTGATGTGGATCGTCCAGGTCTTTCCGTCGGCCGAGATCTCCGGCATCGCGGCAGCGGTGTTCGGGACGATGCGGAACGGCCGCGCGAGGTAGTCGTAGCGGTAGAGCGGATCGAAGATCGCCCGGTTCACGTAGTTCGAGTAGGCGTCACCCGCCGCCTGCGGGTCGAAACCCGTCTCGGCGACCGGGAAGGCGACGTGCAGCTCGCCCGGATGCGGCGGTTGCGCCGCCTGCGCGGCCGCCGCGATCGACTCCAGCGCGACCACCGCGCCGAAGGCGAGGACGCAGGCCGCGCGCATCAAAGCGCTTTGGCGACGTCCGCCTCGATCGACTCGGGCGTGTCGTTGGGCGCGTAGCGCGCGATGACCTTGCCGCTGCGATCGACCAGGAACTTGGTGAAATTCCACTTGATCGCCTCGGTACCGAGCAGCCCCGGCTTCGCGCTCTTCAGGTGGCGATACAGCGGCGCCGCCTTGTCGCCGTTGACGTCCACTTTCGCGAACATCGGGAACGTGACGCCGTAGTTCGTCTCGCAGAATGTCGCGATCTCCTGCTCGTTGCCGGGCTCCTGGGCACCGAACTGGTTGCAGGGGAAACCCAGCACCTCGAGACCCTGGTCGTGGTGCTTGCGGTAGAGCGCTTCCAGACCCTTGTACTGGGGCGTGAAGCCGCATTTGCTCGCAGTGTTCACGACGAGCAGCACCTTGCCCTTGTAGCGGTCGAGCCTGACCGGGTGGCCGCCGATGTCATCGACGGTGAAATCGTAGAGGCTGGTCACGACGGTTCCCCTGGCGGGATTGGAAAGCGGAAGACCGGGGCATTATCCCTCGCGCCTTTCGGCGAGGCCAGCGCAGCGCGCAGTCGCCATCGCGATGCCCCCTCACCCCATCCCTTTCCCGCTTTGCGGGAGAGGGTGCCGAGCGGCAGCGAGGCGGGTGAGGGACCTGTGAGGGCCCCACACCGGCGTATGCTGTCGTCCCCGCAATCGACAGCGCGAGCGGCCTGCATGGCCGTCCCCAGGCCAGGAGATCCATGCCGACACCACCCCAGATACTCGCCCCCCACGTGCGCGACCTCGGCGGTTTCACGGTCAGGCGCGTGCTGCCTGCGTTCGAGCGCAAGATGATCGGGCCTTTCGTCTTCTTCGACCACATGGGTCCGGTTGCCTTCGCGCCCGGCGAAGGCATCGACGTGCGGCCCCACCCGCACATCGGGCTCGCGACCGTCACCTACCTGTTCGAAGGGGCGATCCTCCATCGCGACAACCTCGGCAACGTGCAGCGCATCGAGGCCGGCGACGTCAACTGGATGACCGCCGGCCGCGGCATCGTGCATTCGGAACGCACCGCGCCCGACGATCGCACCCGCGGCATCCGCATGCACGGACTGCAGACCTGGGTCGCGCTGCCGCGCCTACAGGAGGCAGCCGAGCCGTCATTCACCCACGTCGGACGCGAGCGACTGCCCCGGCTGGAGCAGGACGGCGTGAGGTTGACGCTCGTCGCAGGGCACGCCTTCGGGCTCGTCGCGCCCACGCCGACCTTCAGCGACACGCTCTACGTCGCCGCCGAACTGGAGGCCGGCGCCTCGTTCCTGGTCGCCACCGAGCACGAGGAGCGTGCCGTCTACGTCGTTTCCGGCGAGGTGACCGTGGACGGCCATCCTGTTCCCGAAGGGCACATGGCCGTGCTGCCCGACGGCGACGAAGCGCTGGTCCAGGCCCGCAGCGATGCGCGCGTCATGCTGGTCGGCGGGGCGAAGCTCGACGGCGACCGGTTCATCTGGTGGAACTTCGTCTCCAGCTCGCGCGAGGCGATCGAGCAGGCGAAATCCGACTGGCGCGAGCAGCGCCACGCGCCGATCGCCGGCGAGACCGAGTTCATCCCGCTGCCGGACCGCTGAGACAGCTCCGCCGCTTCAGCCGGCCAGCGCGATCTCGACGCGCCGGTTGCGCCTGCCTTCGCTGCGGATCCTGAGCACTCGGATCGCGCCGATCTCGCCGATGTTCTTCACGTGCGTCCCGCCGCAGGGTTGCAGGTCGATGCCCGGGATGCGCAGCAGGCGCACGCGGCCCGCGCCGCGCGGCGGCTGCACGCTCATCGTCTTGACGAGCTCGGGGCGCGCGTCGAGCTCCTCGTCGGTGATCCACACGGTCTCGGTGTCGATGCCGCGCGCGATCAGCGCATTGGTCTCACGCTCGATCTTCTGCGCATCGAGCAGGCTCATGTCGATGTCGAAATCGAGCCGCGCCTTGTCCGGGGCGATGTTGCCGCCGGTCACCGGCGCCGCGACGACGCAGGACAGCACGTGCAGGGCCGTGTGCAGACGCATCAGCGCGTGGCGTCGCGCCCAGTCGATCTCGAGGGTCACCGTCTCGCCGACCTCGGGCAGCGCGGTGCCCGGCGCGGGCAGGTGCACGACGCTGTCGAAGGCATCGCCCTTGCGCGTGTCGGTGATCGCGATCCGCTCGCCATCTGCGCGCAGCAGCACGCCGGTGTCGCCCACCTGACCCCCGCCTTGCGGATAGAACACCGTGCGGTCGCACTCGATGCCGCGCTCGCCGACGGCAACCACGCGCGCCGTCGCCGTCTTCAGGTAGGCGTCGTCCCGGAACAGCAGCTCGGTCGTCATGGCGCGCCGAATCCCCCGCCGCCCGGCGTCTCGACGACGAACACGTCGCCTGCGCGCATTTCCACCTGGCAGGTCGCGCCGTAATCCTCGCGTCTGCCGTCGACGCGCTCGACCCAGTTGGCGCCCAGCGCCCCCGGAAGCCCGCCGGCAGCGCCGAAAGGCGCGATGCGCCGGTGGTTGGCGAGCATCACCGCGGTCATCGGCTCGAGGAAGCGCATCCGCCGCAGCGTGCCGTCGCCACCGCGATGCCGCCCCGCGCCGCCGCTGCCACGGCGGATCGAGAACTCCTCGAGCCTGACTGGAAAGCGCCACTCGAGGACCTCGGGATCGGTCAGCCGCGAGTTGGTCATGTGCGTCTGGACCGCGCTCGCGCCGTCGAATCCCGGGCCGGCGCCGGCACCGCCGGCGATGGTCTCGTAATACTGGTAGCGCGCGTTGCCGAAGGTGAAGTTGTTCATCGTGCCCTGCGATCCCGCAAGCACGCCCAGCGCCCCGTAGAGCGCGTCGGTCACCGTCTGCGAGGTCTCGACGTTGCCCGCGACGACCGCCGCCGGGTAGCGCGGATTGAGCATCGACCCTTCGGGAATGACCATCGTCAGGGGCTTCAGGCAGCCGGCGTTCATGGGAATGTCGTCGTCGACCAGCGTGCGGAACACGTAGAGCACGGCGGCCTTGCACACCGCCGACGGGGCGTTGAAGTTCGTCGCCTGCTGCGGGCTGGTCCCGGTGAAGTCGATGGTCGCCGAGCGTGTCGCGCGGTCGACGCTGATCGCGACACGGATCGCGGCGCCACTGTCCATTTCGTAGGCGAATTCGCCGTCGTGCAGTGCGCCAACGACCCGGCGCACCGCCTCCTCGGCATTGTCCTGCACGTGCTTCATGTAGGCGCGCACCACCGGCAGCCCGAAATGCCCGACCATCTTCGCGAGCTCGTCGGCGCCCTTCGCACAGGCGGCGACCTGCGCGCGCAGGTCGGCGAGGTTCTGCTCGACGTTGCGCACCGGATAGCGGCCGCCCTGCAGGATCGCGCGCATCCCGTCCTCGAGGAAGCGGCCTTCCGCCACCAACTGCACGTTGTCGAGCAGCACGCCCTCCTCGTCGACCTGCGTCGATGCGGGCGGCATCGAGCCCGGGGTGATACCGCCGATGTCGGCGTGGTGGCCGCGCGAGGCGACGTAGAACTCCGGTTCGACCGCAGCGAGGAACACCGGCGCGATCACCGTCACGTCGGGCAGGTGCGTGCCGCCGTTGTACGGGGCGTTGAGGACGAACACGTCGCCGGGCTTCATCGTGCCGCTGCGCCGGTCGATGATGGTCTTCACGCTCTCCCCCATCGACCCCAGGTGCACCGGCATGTGCGGCGCATTGGCGATCAGGTTGCCGGCGGCGTCGAACAGCGCGCAGGAGAAATCGAGGCGCTCCTTGATGTTGACCGAGTATGCGGTGTTGGCGAGCGTCACGCCCATTTGCTCGGCGATCGCCATGAACAGGTTGTTGAACACCTCAAGCAGCACGGGGTCCGCAGTCGTGCCGATCGCGTGCGTCCGCTCGATCGGCACGACGCGCTCGAGGATCATGTGATCGCGCGCCGTCAGGCTGGCGCGCCAGCCCGGCTCGATCACCGTCGTCGCGTTCGCCTCGCGGATCACCGCGGGGCCGGCGACCAGGTCGCCGGGACGCAGGTCCTCGCGCGCATACAGGTTCGCATCGCGCAAGGCGCCTCCGCCGTAGATGCGGCTGCTGCGGATCGGGACGAGGGGTCCGCGGCGCTCGGTGAAGCGCGGCTGCTCGTCCAGCGCGTCGTGGGTCTTGCCGATCGCCTCGACCGCGATCGCCTCGATCACCAGCGGCTTGCCCGGCATCAGGAAGCCGTAGTGCTGGCGGTAACGCCGCTCGAACTCGCCGACGATCACGCCACGTTCCCGGCCGGCCGGCACCGCGATCGTCGTGTCGGTGCCCTCGTACTTCAACTGCAACGTGCGTTCGCAGCGAACCCGATCCTGCGACACGCCCTGCGCCTCGACCTCGCCGCGGCCTGCCGCCTCGAGCGCCGCGAACGCAGGCTCGCAGGCGGCCAGCGCCGCGTCGCCGAGCCGCGCCTCGACAGCCTGCTGCCGCAGCGCGCGCACGTCGGCGAGCCCCATGCCGTACGCGGAGAGCACACCCGCGAGCGGATGAATGAACACGCGCGACATGCCGAGCGCATCGGCGACCCGGCAGGCGTGTTGGCCGCCGGCGCCGCCGAAGCAGCACAGCACGTACTCGGTGACGTCGTAGCCGCGCTGCACCGAGATGTGCTTGATCGCGTTCGCCATGTTCTCGACCGCGATGTCGAGGAAACCGTCGGCGATCTGCTCGGGCGTGCGCAGGTGGCCAGTCGCGGCGTGGATCTGCTGCGCCAGTGCGCCGAACTTCGCGCGGACCACCTCGGCGTCGAGCGGTTGGTCGCCTGCCGGACCGAAGACCCGCGGAAACAGCCCGGGGTCGAGCTTGCCGACCATCACGTTGCAGTCGGTCACCGTCAGCGGGCCGCCGCGGCGATAGCACGCGGGCCCAGGGTTGGCGCCGGCCGACTGCGGCCCCACCCGCAACCGCGATCCGTCGAAGCTGCAGACCGAGCCGCCGCCGGCGGCGACCGTATGGATGCTCATCATCGGCGCACGCAGGCGCACGCCCGCGACCTCGGTCACGAAAGCGCGTTCGTACTCGCCAGCCCAGTGGGTGACGTCGGTCGACGTGCCGCCCATGTCGAAGCCGATGATGCGGTCGAATCCGGCGAGACGCGCGACCTCGACCGCACCGACCACACCGCCCGCCGGACCCGACAGGATTGCGTCCTTGCCCTGGAAGCGATGTGCATCGGTGAGGCCACCCGAGGACTGCATGAACTGCAGGCGCAGGCGTCGGCCCTCACCCCGGCCCTCTTCCGCTCGCGGGGAAGGGAGATTCTCGCCGCCTCCGCCGCCGAGGTCGCGCTCGACCTCGTCGACGTAGCGGCGCAGTATCGGCGAGAGGTAGGCATCGACGACCGTCGTGTCGCCGCGCGACACGAGCTTCATCAGCGGACTCGCTTCGCTCGACACCGAGACCTGCGGAAAGCCGATCGCACGCGCGACGCGCGCGATCGCCTCTTCGTGCTGCGGGTAGCGATAGCCGTGCATCAGCACGATCGCGACCGCCCCGATGCCGTCGGCGAATGCCAGGCGCAGCGCGCGCTCTACCGCCTCGAGATCGAGCGGCCGCAGCAGGTCGCCATGCGCACCGATCCGTTCGTCGGCCTCGATCACCCGCTCGTAGAGCAGCGTCGGCAGCTCGATGTGTCGCACGAAGAGCTTTGGCCGGTTCTGGTAGCCGATCCGAAGTGCGTCGGCGAACCCGCGGGTGATCACCAGCGCGGTGCGCTCGCCCGCCTTTTCGAGCAGCGCGTTGGTCGCCACGGTCGTTCCCATCTTGATCGCGGCGATCTTCTCCACCGGCATCGGCGCTCCGGCAGGAAGCCCGAGCAGCTCGCGCATGCCGTGGACGGCGGCATCGCGGTAGCGCTCGGGATTGTCGGAAAGCAGCTTGTGCGTGACGAGCGCGCCGTCGGGCCTGCGCGCGACGATGTCGGTGAAGGTGCCGCCGCGATCGATCCAGAATTGCCACATGCGGGTGTCGGGCCTCGAGGGGTCGGGAACGGGGAAGCGGCAGTCATTATAGAAGCCGGCCGCGCATGCGGACTCCAATGCCCGGGACCTGCTAACATCGAGCGCTTCACCGACACCGCGCTTGCCCGTCGCTCTCGCGTCACCGTCGCGTCACCCTCGCGATCGCGGCCGGCGCTGCCCGCCACCGACAGGAGATCCGCAATGAGACGCCGTAACCCCGGTCCGACCCTCGGCCTGATCCTTGCGCTCGCCGCCGTCGCATTCACGACCGCGCTCCCGGCCGTCGCGCAAACCCGATGGGACCTGCCCAGCGCGTATCCGGCGAACAACTTCCACACCGAAAACCTGCAGCAGTTCGCCAGCGACGTCGACCAGGCGACCGGCGGCAAGCTCAAGATCCGCCTGCACCCGAACGCGTCGCTGTTCAAGGCGCCCGAGATCAAGCGTGCGGTGCAGGGCGGACAGGCGCAGGCCGGCGAGATCCTGCTCGTCAATTACGAAAACGAGGACCCGCTCTACGGGCTCGACGGCGTCCCGTTCCTCGCGACCTCGTACGCCGAGGCCTGGAAGCTCTACAAGGCGTCGCGCCGCCCGTTGGAGGAAAAGCTCGCCCGGCAGGGCATGATGCTGCTCTACACGGTGCCCTGGCCACCGCAGGGGATCTTCACCAACCGGACGCTGAACCGGGCTGCCGACATGAAAGGTCTCAAGTGGCGTGCCTACAGCCCGGCGACGGCGAAGATCGCCGAGCTGGTCGGCGCCCAGCCTGTGACCGTGCAGGCGGCCGAGGTATCGCAGGCGCTGGCGACGGGGGTGATCGATTCGTACATGTCCTCGGGTGCCACCGGCTATGATTCGAAGACCTACGAGAACATCAAGAACTTCTACGACACCCAGGCGTGGCTGCCGAAGAATGCGGTGATCGTCAACCGCAAGGCCTTCGATGCGCTGCCCAAGCCCGAGCAGAAAGCGCTGCTGCAGGCCGCCGCCGCGGCGGAAACCCGGGGCTGGAAGGCATCCGAAGAAAAGACCCAGTGGTACTACGACCAGCTGAAGCAGAAGGGCATGAACGTCATCAAGCCCTCGGCGCAGCTGACCGCAGACCTGCGCCGCGTGGGCAACCTCATGCTCGCCGAATGGCTGAAGAAGACGGGCCACGAGGGCAAGCAGCTCATCGAACGCTATCGCGCGCTTCAGTGACCTGACCGGCACGCATCCGCCTGCCCGCCGGAAACAGCGTGCGCAACGTTCTCGATCGGCTCTACGACGCAGCCGCCTGGCTGGCCGCGTCGTGTCTGGTCGGCACGCTCGCGATGGTGTTGCTCGGCATCGCGGGACGCCTGCTCTCCCGCTACGTCCCCGGCACCGATGCCTATGCCGGCTACTGCATGGCCGCGAGCGGCTTCCTGGCGCTGGCTCATACGCTCAAGCGCGGCGAGCACATCCGCGTCTCGCTGATGCTCGAGCACACGACGGGCGCTGCCCGGCGCCGGCTCGAGCTGTGGGCACTCGCGGTGGCGACGCTGCTGGCCGTGGCCTTCGCCTGGTACAGCGCGAGGCTCGCCTTCCAGTCCTGGGAGTTCAATGACATCTCGACCGGCACCGATGCGACGCCGCTGTGGATTCCGCAGCTGACGATGGCATTCGGCACGCTGGTGCTGGCGATCGCCTTCGTCGACGAGCTGATGCTGGAATGGTGCGGCCTGCGCCGGCGCGGGGCGACCGAGGAGGTCCTGCACAATGAGTGACGCGATCGCCTGGCGGAGGTTCGCATCGACGCGCTGATCACCACGCTCCTGATCGTCGCGCTGTTCGTGCTCTTGGGCAGCGGCGTGTGGATCGGGCTCGCGCTGGCCGGCGTCGCCTGGCTCGGGATGGAGCTGTTCTCGAGCCGCCCCGCCGGCGACGCGATGGCGGTCACCATCTGGGGCACTGCCTCGTCGTGGACGCTCACCGCGCTGCCGCTGTTCGTCTGGATGGGCGAGATCCTGTTCCGCACTCGTTTATCCGAGGACATGTTCAAGGGACTCGCGCCGTGGCTGGAGCGCATCCCGGGCCGGCTGCTGCACACCAACATCATCGGCTGCACGATATTCGCCGCGGTGTCGGGCTCCTCCGCCGCCACCTGCGCGACGATCGGGAAGATGACGTTGCCCGAGCTCGCCCGGCACGGCTACCCCGAAGGCATCACGATCGGCACGCTGGCGGGTGCGGGCACGCTGGGTCTGCTGATCCCGCCGTCGATCATCATGATCGTCTACGGCGTCACGGCGAACGTGTCGATCGCCGAGCTGTTCATCGCCGGCGTGATCCCCGGCATCCTGCTCGCTCTGCTGTTCTCGGGTTACATCGTCGTGTGGGCGCTGCTCCATCCCGGCAGCATCCCTGCCGCATCGGAGACGACCAGCTTCGCGCAGAAGCTGCGCGCATCGCGCCACCTGATCCCCGTCGTGCTCCTGATCGCCGCGGTGCTCGGCTCGATCTATACCGGCGTCGCAACTGCGACCGAGGCCGCGGCGTTCGGCGTCGTCGGATCGCTGCTCCTGTCCGCGACCCAGGGCTCGCTCGACACTCGGACGTTTCGCGAGAGCCTGCTGGGTGCGACGCGGCTCTACTGCATGATCGCGCTGATCCTCGCCGGGGCCGCATTCCTGACGCTCGCGATGGGCTACATCGGCCTGCCGCACGACCTCGCCGAATGGATCGCAACACTGAAGCTGCCGCCGTTCGCACTGATCGTCGCACTGGCGCTGTTCTACATCGTGCTTGGCTGCTTCCTCGACGGCATCTCGATGGTGGTGCTCACGATGGGCGTCATCCTCCCCACCGTGCAGAAGGCCGGCATCGACCTCCTGTGGTTCGGCATCTTCATCGTGCTGGTCGTCGAGATGGCCCAGATCACGCCCCCGGTCGGCTTCAATCTCTTCGTCCTGCAGGGAATGACCCGGCGCCAGATCACGTGGATCGCAAGGCAAGCGCTGCCGATGTTCCTCCTGATGTGCATCGCCGTGCTCGCGATCTGGTTCGTCCCCGAGCTCGTGACACTGCTGCCGCAACACATGAAGATGTGACTGCGATCGCCGACTCCGATGCGCTGATCGACGCGTTCTGCGACCAGGTCTGGCTGCAGGACGGCCTCGCCCCGACGTCGCTGGCGAGCTACCGTCGCGACCTGCGCGCGTGGGGTGCATGGCTTGCGCAGCGGGGAACGCCGATGCTCCGCGCGC